>DUGA01000099.1 GCA_013331615.1 Candidatus Woesearchaeota archaeon
TGCCTGTAATTTTTGGTGGAAGTGTATTACCGTATGTGGCATATCCTGTTCCGCGATTCTGCGCGCAAGAACTTAATACCAAGACACCTAAAATCAATACAATTAATCCTATTGCAAATTTTTTGTTCATTGTTTCTCACCTTGTTTATGTTTAATCATCTTTATCTTTTATTTTGAGAATGTTTTATCTAACATCCACCTACCATACTTGGGATATTCTCTAAGCCTTTTGGTACTGCTCCTTGTTTCTTTACCTGGTCAGGATGCATCCTTGCCATCATCTGCTCGTATGTTTCTCCACCTTGCTGAGCGCTGCTCCCACCAATACTGCTTGCAATGCTTGCGCCTGTCAATTTTGCATCTATCTTTGCGTTTATGCCTTGCAGCTGGAATGCCTGCAACGCAAGCATAAAAAAAACTGCACCCATTACAATTGTTAATATAATATTTTTATTCATCTTTTTCTCCTCCAAAATTTTTATTGCATTTATACCCTTGAATTATTCTTCGTAAGTTGCCTCTGCAACATGGATAAAATCTAATCGTTCTTCTCTACATCCGCAAATTTTTGGAATTGATTGATTTTCATCACAGCCACATAGATTAGGTTCTTTTGTCATCTTAACACCTTTGTATATTTTTTATTTATTTAGCATCCTCCTACCATCTGTGGCAGCTGGTTTAATACGTTGGCATCTAATTTGCCAGACTTTGCTTGAGCATCCAGCACTTTTTTTACGCTTTCCTTGGGAAAGAACAGTGCTTTCCATCTATTGGCTTCTTCTAGGATCTTCTCATCGCTTGTGTTTGGATGATTTTTTATCATGTATGCGATCAATCCTCTCATTGCTGCGCTGTGCGCGCATCCGCATGCTGCTCTGCCGTCTTTGAATACAAGGGTAGTTGCGCCGCAGCAGTATTCGCATGCTGTCATTGAAGCAATCTTTACATAACGCTGAAGATCATTGCCTGTAAGTGTTATCTTTCTGTTGCCGCGGTCAATGCTTTCTAGCATTGCCATGCTTTCAACTGGGCTATCAAAAGAGACTCCAAGCTCTTTGCCATAAATATCAGGAACTCCTGTTGGAATTGCTATTGCAATAGCATCATTTACTGCATCTCCTGTAAGCATAGGTGTCTTTTGGGAACTTGTCTGTATGCCTGAATTTACGTCAGCAGCTGTCATGCCCTGCATGTTATTTACCATGGTATCCATTGCAGCTATCTGCCATTGGTTGAATAAGACTAGCAAGATTACAAAGCCTGTTATCATCATCAGTATCTTGCTGTATTGGTTTTTCTCCTGGTGTATTATTTTCTCATAATGCTCATGTGATGTGTGTTCACTTTCATGTTTTTGCTGTTCTTCCATTTTTTGCCCCTAAGTGTCAATTAAACATTAATCATGATGTTTTTAACTCGTCATTAACTAACTTTTACAAAGAATGTAAAGCATTTATATCTATTTAACTCATGAAACTGTTGGTAAAAGAAGAGGATTTGATAGTTTTGAAGGTTTAGAACTAACTGGGATAGTTTAGATTTAAGAAATAAAGCTTTAAACTGCTTTTTTTAGGTAAATATGGTTTATCTTGCCTGTTTTAACTTTTGTTATAAGATTCTTCTTCTCAAAGCTTGTCAATATCAGAGATAATTTTGTCTTTGATAGGTCTACTCTAAATTTCAAGGTAGATTGGGAAATTCCGTCCTGCTCTTTGATTGCTTTTAAGACGTTCTGCTCGTCTTTGTCAAGCGCAGTTAATAGGATATTGAATTTTTCATCTAAAGATTCCTTCTGGACTTCTTTCTGATAGTTTTTTTGAAGTGATTTCTCTATCCTTCTAGCAATCATATCTGGATTAATATTGTCATAATTATTTTTCATCTCCTGACCATAGATAATAAGGTAAACTCCCAAGCCTGCAAGCAGTATTAACACAGAAAATCCAAAATAAGTGTATGGCAGCAATTTACCAAGCTGCTGATGCGGACATTGCTCTCCTATAGGATGGTCGCAACTATCTCCGCCGCCTAATGCAGCAATCTTATCTCTCAAAGGTTTTTCTGCCTGGTATTTTAATGAGTATAGTACTACAGCTAGAACTAGAGTAAAGATCAATAATATTGTGCCGATCTTCTTGTGGTGCATGTTATTACTTTACTCCCTAAATCAGACATTCAGGCATATTCACGCTGCTATATTTACCTAATCTATCTACCAGAGTTTATAATCTTTTCCCTCTTAAAAGCAGGGTATTTGTCACAACACTTACGCTGGAGAATGCCATTGCAGCTCCTGCTATTATGGGAGATAAAAGCCAGCCTGTTGCTGGATATAATGCACCTGCAGCAATTGGTATTCCTACAACATTATAAAAAAATGCCCAGAAAAGATTCTGCTTAATTTTTCTCATTGTCATCCTGCTCAATTTTATCGCTTTGACAACATCTCTAAGATCTTCTTTGATCAGCACAATCTCTCCTGTCTCGATTGCAATGTCTGTGCCAGAGCCGATAGCGATGCCAATATCTGATTGTGCTAATGCAGGCGCATCATTTATGCCGTCTCCTACCATTGCAACTTTCTCTCCAGCATCCTGAAGCTTCTTGACTTCTTCTGCCTTGTTTTCAGGCAATACTTCTGCAAGGACATTGCTTTCATTATTTATCCCTACAAGTGAAGCGATAGCTTTTGCTGTTCTTTGGTTGTCTCCTGTTATCATAAATACTTTCTTGCCAAGAGCTTGCAGCTGCGCAACTGCTTCTTTTGAATTCTCTTTTAATGTGTCTGCTACTGCTACGATGCCGACAATATTCTTGTTGACAGCTATAATCATTGCAGTCTTTCCTTCGTTCTCTAATCTTTGAAGGTTCTCTTCTAGCAACGTTTTCTCAGAAGCTTTTAATCTATCCAGAGCTTTAATTTCTGTCATTAATTTTCTGTTGCCGAGAAGAATATGCTTATTGCCGAATACTGCTTCAACTCCTTTGCCTGTAATAGATTTAAATTTCTTTGGCTCAGGAAGAGTTAAATTTCTAGCTTTTGCGCCGTTGACGATCGCTTCACCAAGAGGATGTTCGCTTCTCTTCTCTACAATTGCTGCAAATCTAAGTATCTCATCTTCTTTTAATCTATTTTTGCTAGAACCAGTTGAGAGAACATCAGTCACTTCTGGCTTACCTTTTGTCAGTGTTCCTGTCTTGTCAAAAATTATTGTGGTAATTTCAGTTGCTTTCTGCAGAGCTTCTGCACTTTTGATTAAAATACCGTTCTCTGCGCCTTTTCCTGTGCCTACCATTATGGCAGTAGGTGTTGCTAAACCAAGTGCGCATGGGCATGCTATTATCAATACTGCAACAAAGATCGTCAATGAAGAAGCAAATCCAAAGCCAAGCAGATACCATGTAAGTGCTGCAACAATTGCTATTACCACAACAGTAGGCACAAAGTATGCGCTTATCTGGTCAGCTAATTTTTGTATAGGCGCTTTACTTCCTTGAGCTTCTTCTACAAGCCTAATAATCTGCGCAAGCGCAGTGTCTTTTCCGACTTTTGTTGCCTTGAATTTTAAGTAGCCAACTTTATTTATGGTTGCGCCTATCACTTTATCTCCTTTTGTCTTTTCAATAGGGATGCTTTCACCAGTTAACATAGATTCATCTACGCTGGAATGCCCATCAACAATAATCCCATCAACTGGAATCTTTTCACCAGGCTTTACTATGACTATATCGCCAGCTTCCACTTGTTCAATTGGAATTTCCATTTCAATTGTTGCATTTTTAGATTTACTGTTCGGGTCTTTTCTGACAACAATAGCAGTTTTTGCCTGCAGACCAATCAGTTTTTTTATCGCTTCAGAAGTCTTGCCCTTTGCAACTGCTTCTAAAGTCTTACCTATCAGAATAAATAAAAGCAGCAGACCAGTTACTTCATAATACAAATCTCCACCAGAAAAGCTTGTGTAGATGCTGTAGATAAATGCAGCGCTTGTTCCGATTGCAATCAAACTGTCCATGTTTGGAGATCTGTTAAATACCATTGCCTTGAAGCCAGATGTGTAGATATGGTAAGATATCAGCACAATCGGCAGTGTTAATGCAAACTGCAGGATTGCCATGTTTTGTTCGAGAAATTCCGGCAATGCAAATGAAAAAAAGCCTGCTGCCATGTAATAAAACAATGGGATGCTAAGCAAGAATGTTATGAAAGTTTTGAGTTTCAGTGTTCTTATCTCTTTTTCTCTTTCTTCTTTTTCAAAATCCTTTGACTTTGTCTGAGATGCGCCATAGCCTGCGTTCTCAATTGCTTTTATTATCTCAAATACTTTTAGCTTTTCTGGGTCATATTTTATCTCTGCCTTTGAAGTTGCAATGTTTGCTTTGATCTCTTTTATTCCTTGCAGCGCATTTACTGTTCTTTCGATTATGCCCTGACAATGCTGGCTCTGCATTCCTGTTATGTCAAGAATTATCTCTCCTGGCTTGGATTCTACTGATTTATTTAATTGCGAGAGTTGTGATTCTGTTGCAGCTTTAAAACCTAACTTCTTTATAATCTTTACAAAATCATCTTCCTTGGCTTTTGAATTATCATATTCAACGTATGCTTTCTCATTTGCAAAATTGACATTAGCCTTTACTACTCCATTTGTTTTATTTAGGTTTTTCTCTATGTTGATTGCGCAGCTTGCACAATGCATGCCACCTATCTTCAAAGTTGATCTGGATGTTGAATTAATATTTTCTTTATTTGAATTGTTTTTGTTGTCTGTCATTTTATCACCTAACCTTTTGCTTTGCAAAAGTTTAATCAAACCATCGAGGTGTTTTCGCTTTGCTCAACACCACAACACTTTGGTTAACTCTTTACAAATTATTTATTCGTGTTTGTTATTTTATCATCAATAATATGTAATGATTAGCTATCTGATTACTTACTGGCTTTTGTTGTTTATCTGGAAAAAGTTATGCAGCCAACACCAGCCAAAAAAGCTTTCAATCAGTGCAATCCAGCCAATAGCAGCTACAAGCAAATTTGCTAATCCTAGTTGGTACTGTGGAGTAAATGGTCCTAGCCACCAAAAAGCCAACGCAAATCTCAATATACGGTCAAGCCTTCCTAGATTCTGTTTCATGTTGTTTGCCTCCTTAAAATTTCAACATTTTTTGTTAATAGTTATTATTTTGAATTTTTTTATTAATGATTATGATGTTTTATTTCATCTTTCGCCATCTTACTCCATTACATTGGCACAGGTTCCTGTGATACTTCTCTACATGCTCGTCTATCAGCTTGAGCAAGGGAACCATTATCTTTGGCTCAAGAGAGTAAATCCTGTGCTTTCCTTTTACCTGTGAAGCTACAAAACCGAATTTTTTTAAAGCTTGAAGACAGTGGCTTATCCTGCTCTGTTCGCAGCTTAATTTTTTGCATAATTCAGATACAGTAAGAGGACCTTTGCTAAGTATGTTAATAACATTCAGTTTGCAGTCATCTGCAAGTATCTTAAAAAAGCTCTTATATGAATTGCATATCATATGAATCTATAATCATGTGAAATATATAAAGGTTGCGGTAGTTTTTGGATATTTGCTTGAACCTAAAAATATATCTTCTACTTTCTGGATTTGTCGTCAATATTTTGGTTAAATTTAAAAATGGGGAGCTTGTTTGCTGGTATATGGAAATAACTTTGGAAAATATCATAGGGAACTTAGAAATAAATCACGGAATTAAATTAGATAGCATAACAGCCAGAGCATCCAAAAAATTTCTTAAAAGGCAGGATAGGGATTACGCCAGATATAAATTTTTAGGTGATAATCGTCATATAGGCTCTGGTACATACCAGCTTTTCCAGGCTCTTACTGACAGATTGATGCTATTTTTATATCTAACAGGGAAGATTCCTATAATAACAGGCACAAACGGAGATATTAAAACACAGAGAATCAAATCTATTGATGATTTGTGGATGCTCAAGCCTAAAGAGTTGGGAGTATTGGCAGAAACAGGTCATCCTAATCCTAAAGCGTTCAGGACTGATGACAGATTAACAAAGCTTTGCTATAGGATATATGACAGGTCACGATATAAATTTCCCAATTGGACAGGACATCTTGATGAATTGGGAAAAGATGAAGCTGTGGCAAAGTATTTTGGGAGAGAAATTTCTTCAAAAGATGTACAGAATGCAGCGCACTACACAAATGAGGATGTGATTACTGCCGCAAGAGATAGGTATGATCTTGATGTGACTACTGAAAATAAGCCTGTATATTTGCAATTCCTGAAAAGACAGATAAAGAAGCTTGGCTATAACATAAATCAGAGAACAACTAATAACCCTAAAAATCCATATCCTTATTTCAATGCAATGGTTGATAGATTGCTGTTGTTTGCATATCTAATAGGAAAATTAAAATTTATAGGAGAGGATGGCAAAAAAACTCAAGTGAGTAGCATTGATTCTATTCGTGTCTTGTATGCAAGAAGAACAAAAGATTATGAGATCAATTGTTTACGGACAAGGATGGATGCCAGAGCAAAGAGATATCATCTTCCAAAGTTTAATAGCCAATTTGATGATGTTGCAAGTGACGGATATGTTGTAGCAAAGTATGGGAGAGCTGTTACAATCAAATAATTAAAAGAGAGAAGAAGAGCAAGTGTTAGTTGAATTGTTTTATTACATAAGAAGCTTATTTCTTTCCCAATGCTTTGTCAATAGCTGCTTTATCAAATCCAACAATTATCGTTCCGTTTACATCTAAGACTGGAACTCCCATCTGGCCTGATTTCTCTACCATTTCGTTGGCAGCATCCTGATTCTCTCCTACATTAATGTCTTCAAATGGAACTTTAATTGACTTAAGATAATCTTTTGCCTTGTGGCACCATGGACAAGATGTTGTGCTGTAGACTTTGACTGCCATTTTACTGCCTCCGAAAATATTTTTTACATTATCTGTTTTTTAAATATTTGTTTAATTGTAAGATTGTAATTAATGACTTAAGTATAAAAAACTTTTGTTTAACGTATATATTGACATTTAATAGATAAGTTATGGCAACTGCCGACGAGCACTTTTATTATGTTAAATAATTTTATTTAACTGCTCTGCTCGGAAAATTCAGAAAATCAAAAGGCTTATAAATAGAAAAAACATTTCTAGTCTTAGAGGCAATTGATTTAAGAGGTGTGTTGATGCTGAGTCTTGATAATCTGCAATTTAAGAGTTCTAAAGATTACTATGACTATCTGATGTTTCAGATTCAGGAAAGATTGGTTGCAATTGATGAGCTGAAGTCTGCAAATAAAAGCTTTGATGATGTTTTGGCTCAGGTTTCTGATTTGGCTGTTCTTTCTAAAATGTTAGCGTTGAATGAAGGTGTTGATGAGCAATCCCTTAATCAAAGGCTGCAGGAGCTGAAGGGCAAAGTTATCAGCAGCTAGCCAAATATAATTTAATAAGATAACTCTGATTGATATTATTGATTATTTTCAGCAAAAACTTTCTAATAAAATTTATAAACAATGCCTATTTTTGCTCTTACTATGGCAATTACATACAAAGATGCTGGAGTAGATGTTGATGAATGGAACAAGACAGAAGATGCTATTTCTGGCTATGTGAAATCCACTTTTACTAAAAATGTTCTCGGCGAATTCGGAAGCTTTGGTGGATTGTTTGAGCTTGATAAAAAATATAAGAATCCAATTTTAGTCTCTTCTACTGATGGTGTCGGCACAAAATTAAAGATTGCAGTCTTAGCGAATAAGCATGATACTGTAGGACAAGATCTGGTTAACCACTGTACAAATGATATCCTTGTCCAAGGAGCAGAGCCATTATTCTTTCTTGATTACATCGGCACAGGCAAGTTAAAAAAGGAAAACATAGTTGAGCTGATAAAAGGCTTTGCAAAATCCTGTAAGGAGAATGGCTGCGCATTAGTTGGCGGAGAGACAGCTGAGCTTCCTAAATTATACCACCCAGGGGATTATGATCTTGCAGGGTTTATTGTTGGAGTGGTTGAGAAGGATAAATTGATAGACGGCAGCAAGATTAAAATAGGAGATAAATTGCTTGCATTGAAATCTTCTGGATTACATACAAATGGTTATTCGCTTGCGATAAAAGTATTGTTAGATCATGCAGGATATAAATTAACTGATAAGATTCCTGAATTAATCAATGATACTGATGGGCCAAAATATTCTACATTAGGAGATGCGTTGCTCGCAGTTCATAAGAGCTATCTGCATGAGATAAAAAAATTATTTGCTGCAGGAATCGAAATTAAAGGACTATCACATATAACTGGTGGCGGATTTGTTGATAATATTCCTAGGATTTTACCAAACAATACTTCTGCATTAATCGATACCAAAAGCTGGAAAGTTCCTGCTCTCTTTAGATTAATCCAGAAGCATGCAGAAATAGATGACAACGAGATGTTCAAGACATTTAACATGGGCGTTGGGATGATTATTGTTGTAGATAGCAAAGACGTTGAAGCTGTCAAAAAGAAATTAGATGCTTTCCTGATAGGGGAAATTGTTGATGGGAAGCAGGATGTTGTGTTTGAGTAGAACCTCAAAAAATCATGCCTTTTTCTAAGTTATCAAAACATTTATATCCAGTTTATATACTGTTTATACCCCTTATAAAAGCGAAACGTTTATAAACAAAAACACATTCTAATTGCATGAAATTGAGGGTAGTTTGTCGACGATAAAATAATGCACTCTACTTAAAGTCATGCATTCAAAATTAGAGAAAAAAAACATAAAAAACTATACAAATTATCATTTAAAACTTTCTAAAAAATAAAACAAATTAGTTAAAAAAATGGAAGAACCAAATACAACTCTGGTAGCAGTATCAGTTGAAGCTCAAGGTAATAATGTGTCTAATATTGAAATAAAGAATGCCGTACTTCCATCTAAAAATGCATATGGCGCAGAATCTATCCAAGTAATGGAAGGATTGTCTGCAGTACGCAAAAGACCTGCGATGTATATCGGCAGCACAGGGTTTCGCGGATTGCATCATCTTGTGTATGAAGTAGTAGATAACAGCATAGATGAGGCATTAGCAGGGTTCTGCACAAAAATACAAGTGATGATAAATAAAGATGGGACATGCACAGTAATAGATAATGGCCGTGGAATTCCAGTCGAAGTTCATTCCAAATACAATATCTCTGCTTTGCAGATAGTCATGACTAAGCTTCATGCAGGCGGTAAATTTGATTCAAATACCTATAAAGTCTCAGGTGGACTGCATGGTGTCGGAGTTTCTGTTGTAAATGCATTATCAACTTTCTTGGTCGTGGAAGTAAAGAGAGATGGTAAAATATATACCCAAAGATATGAGCGCGGCAAAGAAGTTTCTGAAGTCACTGTTATAGGGACATCGACTGAAAACGGCACAAAAGTCACATTCATGCCTGACAAGGAAATCTTTGAAACAATAGAATTTAGTTTTGAAACATTAAGCTCGCGTTTAAGAGAGCTGGCTTTTCTGAATAAAGGCTTGGCAATCTCACTTAATGATGAAAGAGATGGTAAAGAACATGTGTTCAAGTATGATGGTGGCATAGTAAGTTTTGTTGAGTTCCTAAATAAAAATAAAACACCTGTCAATGGAGTAATATATTTTGAAAAAGATAAAATCGATGATAAATTGCCTGAAAAGAATTTTAGCATCCAGCTTGCGATGCAGTACAATGATAGCTATCAGGAAAACATCTTCAGTTTTGCGAACAATATCAATACGATTGAAGGCGGCACACACTTAAACGGTTTTAAGTCAGCATTGACAAGGGTAATAAACAGTTATGCAAAGAAAAATAATATTTTAGGGGAAACTCCAATTTCAGGAGAAGATGCAAGAGAAGGCATAACTGCGGTTATCAGCATTAAATTATCACAGCCGCAGTTTGAAGGTCAGACAAAGACAAAATTAGGCAATTCTGATATCAAAGGGGTTGTTGAGTCATTAGTTGGAGACTTTTTATCGAGTTATTTTGATGAAAATCCTAAGGTTGCAAGGGAAGTTATAAGCAAGGTTGTGATGGCAGCAACTGCTAGAGAAGCAGCAAGAAAAGCAAGAGAGCTTGCTAGAAGAAAAGGCATATTAAGCGGAGGCGGTCTTCCTGGCAAATTAGCAGACTGCTCAAATACAGACCCAGCTAAATGTGAATTATTTTTAGTTGAGGGAGATAGCGCAGGAGGAAGCTCAAGGCAAGGTCGCAATCGGGAGTTCCAGGCAATTCTTCCTTTGAAAGGTAAAATCCTAAACGTAGAGAAAGCAAGAATAAATAAAGTAGTCACTAATGAAGAAATCAGCATAATTATCTCTGCTCTTGGATGTAATATCGGAGAAGAGTTTGATATCTCTAAGTTAAGGTATCATAAGATCATATTAATGTGCGATGCTGATGTCGATGGTAATCATATCACTACACTTGAGCTTACGTTCTTTTATCGATATATGAAGCAGCTGATACTTGGCGGCAATCTGTTTATTGCGCAGCCTCCTCTCTACAGAATCAAGAAAGGCAAGACTGTGCATTATGTCTACAGCGATGAAGAGAAAGATAAGGTTATCAAGGAATTGACTGCAAGCAAGGAAGAGAAGGAAGATGTTTCTGAAGATAATAATGGTGTTGCTAATACAGAAGAGAATTCTGAACAGGAAAATGTTGCTGATAAGAAAGATGAAAATGAATCAAATCAGGAAACTAAAAAGATAGGTAACATAATTGTTCAACGATTTAAGGGATTGGGAGAGATGAACCCTGATCAGCTTTGGGAAACGACTATGAATCCGGCAACAAGGACATTAAAACAAGTAAGAATCGAGGATGCTGTGGAAGCAGATGCAATATTTACGATTTTAATGGGCGAAGAAGTAGAGCCTAGAAGGAAGTTCATCCAGGAGAATGCTAAATTAGTTGATGAGTTGGATGTGTAGAGTTACTGGATAAAATCGTAATACTTATATAACTCCTGAAATAAATAAACTATTGAAATGAAGTTAATCCATTTTTTCCGTTCATTGAACCAAGAAATTTTGTTTTTTCTGAATTCATTTTGTATCACAGATTGTAAAAAATAACATTGAATAAAACGAAAAAATTAATAAAGCTAGAGATTATTCTTGATATCGTAAGTGGGTTTAATATGGCGAAGGAAATTATATTGAGTAATATTGGATTATTTTCAGGAGTAATTGGGGTGGTTATAGCAATATTTCCATTTTTAAGCTCAAGCGATTTTAAAATATATAATTTGGCTTTGTCTTTAGTATTAGGAAGCATAGGATTAATTCTAGCCCTTATAATAAGAAAAAAACTAAATGATGACGTTGTTAAGGCAGGCTTGGTCATTAATCCTATTGCAATTATTTTAGGTATAATAGGGTTAATTGTTTATCTTATAAAATGATAAACTATACCTAATTATTTTGCTAATATATAGAAAATATTATATAAGAGTAAGTAATTCTAATCTATAGTGAGAAAAGTTTTGTACTATTCTTATCTTATTTTTAATTATAGAGGGATGCAATGAAAAAGCTTGGTGTTTGGCTGCCTACTAGACCAAAACTTCGGAAAATAGATAATGAAAAGCCTGGGATATTTTTAGATGCTATAGGTAAAGTAATAGTAAAAGAGCTTAAAAAAGATTTTGTGGTAATTGAAGATCTAGATTTTAGAAAGGCTTCTGTTGTTAATGGAAAAGTTTATTTTAATGGATATGATGCAGAAGATCTAGACGGATATCTGTGGTTTTCACACATGGATAAGAACACAGATGGCCATGACATGTTAGTCCTTCAGCAGCTGGAAAAGACTATGCCAGTAATCAATCCATCTAAAGGATTAATCATAGGATTAGATAAGTTCAAGACATCAAGCTTTTTGAAAGCAAATAATATACCTGTGCCTGAATTTGCTCTTGTAAGACCAAATGATGAAAAAACAATAAGAAAGATGTTTCAGGAATGGAAAAGCGTGCTTGTGAAGCCAAGATATGGCGGGTTTGGGATAGGCATATTCAAAGCTGATGATGCAGATGGTTTCATGGATATAATAGATTATTCTCAGCAGGAGACAGTGTATGTGGAAAAATTTTATGAGAACGATCATGCTGACTGGTGCGGAATAAATGTAGTCGGAAATAAGATATTGTATGGCTATGGAAAAGAGAGCAGTAAGATAAAAGGCTACAAAGTTTTTGACAGGGCACAGCAGGGCGGCAAGATGATAAATCACGAGCCTAATTCTTTTCAGCGAGAAATTGCATTAGATGTGGCAAAAAAAACAGGTATGGATTTTTTTGGAGTTGATATAATCAAAACATATGCAAACCAGTATCTTGTTGTTGATATGAATACTTTTCCTGGCATATATCCTGATATGGCTGAGCCAGAATTTGTTGCATCTGAATTTTGCAGGATGATTAAGTTAAGATTAAACAAGAGGCAAACTATAAAAGATGTTTGAAAAATATAAAACTAAGATAAGGATAGTCAATAAGCAATATACAAAAGCAAAAAAAGAGATAAGATTTGCTTATACTAGGGTCAACAATATAATTAAGCTATCTAAAACCCCCTATTATTCAAGATTGCTCAAGCTGACAAGATCAGTGAAGCCGTTAAAACGTTCCATGTCAGGATTTGAGCTTGAATATGCATTGATAGATAATCAAGGAACTATCTCAAACAATTCTCATGAATTAATACAGAAAATCAGAAAGCTGCATCCTGAGGCAAATGCTGTAAAAGAAATAGGAAAGCATATGCTGGAATTCCATTCTTTTCCTTCCGTTAAAGTGCAGGACACATCACTAAATCTGATTCAAAATGCAATTAAGATAACTGAAGCTGCTGAAAGAGCAGGAATTATGCTTTATCCGTTTGCATGTTATCCAGGAAAATTTGATGTACAGCTGCATGATGATCCAAGATATGCCATTCAGGAAAAAATAATTGGTAGGGAAAGATATCTGGCAAATGCGCCTTCAGTATACGGATTTCATTTTCATTACACTATGCCGCGCGGAGTTTTTGACTATAAAAATCTGTTTCTAAGAGACTTGGTCAGGTCAAAAATCAAGCATTCATTCATTGAATCATATAATATGCTTATTGCAGCTGATCCTGCGCTAATCACTTTTATGCAGTCTTCTCCTTACGTGAACAATAAATATCTGGCAAATGACAGCAGGGTATTGCTGATACGAGGAGGCAGAAAACTTGGATACATGGATGGTTGGTTTGCAAAAAATCAGATGTTAGGAGCATTGCCTCCATATAAACATACTATATATGACTTAAACATATCGCTTAAGCAAAAGGATAGGAAATGGAAAGAGTTGATGGCCAGATATGACCTTAAAAGCCAATTGGTAAAGGAGAAATTAACCTTAGACTGTATCTGGAACCCTGTCAAGATAAACAAGCTAGGGACATTTGAGCAAAGAGGTATGGATACTAATCTTTTAAGCTATGTAATAGCAACTGGCACACTCATAAGGGTTGTGCTAAGAGCCATCCAGAATGACAGATTAGTAGTATGGCCAAGCGACATCGGCATGAGCGAGCCATTTAAGATTGAAGGAAATCTTGTTTATATTCCGCCGCATAGCTATGTAAGAAACAAGCTGCAGAGATATGCTGCATATGAGGGAATAAAAAATAAAGAAATCTATTCCTATTGCTCAAAATATTTCAAGTTCGCAAAAAAGTTAGTGAATCGTAAATATCATCAATTGTTAAGGCCGATAGAAAATATAATTGAAGACAGGAAAACCATGTCTGACATCATTCTCGCAAAAGCAAAGAAAGCAGGCTATGGGATAAATGATGCACTTACTGATGAATTTGTAAGAGAGTTTGCACTTGATTCTGCAGACGAATTCAAGAAGGATCTGTTTAAGACAGAAGAAGTAATCTGTAAAATATAGTGTTATGCTTAAAATAGAATGTTTTTTTAGAATAAGATTTAACAATCAAAAGATTTATATCATCTGAATTAACATTAAGATACTGATGGTGGAAACTTTACTTTCGACAATAGAATTTCAGATGAGCTTATTATTGTTTGTAGCTTTAGCTGGCTACTTGCTGGCTTCTAAAATAAACCAGTCAGCAGTTATAGGCGAAATAATTGTAGGTATAATAATAGGCCCAAGCTTATTAGGGCTTATCACTTACACAGATTTTGTTGCAAGTATTGCTCATTTAGGTGCAATAATCTTGCTATTTGTAATTGGCTTGGAATTCAAGCTGAAAGAAATTTTTAATATCAAATACGGATTCATTGCTCTTGTAGGCGTTATAGTTCCATGGATAGGTGGATTTTTCCTGACAAGAATTTTTGGATACGACTTTGGAAGCGCTATTTTTGTCGGAACAGCGCTGACAGCAACCAGTATTGCAATAACTGCTAATGTCCTTAAGGAGATGGGCAAGCTGCAAACTGATGCAGCAAAAGCAATCATAGGCGCTGCTGTAATTGATGATGTGTTAAGCCTTCTGGCATTATCAATCTCTACCCAAGTTGTGGCTGGAACATTTTCATGGTCGTCAACTGTTTTTGTTTTGTTAAAAGCCATTATATTTTTAGCAGCTGGCTCTTATATAGGTATAAAATATTTGAGCCCTATGCTGGAAAGAGTTGATAAGAGCAAAATAGCAAGCAAATTTCCAGAGTTTGTTTTTATTTTTGCTATGATGATTGCATTTTTTTACGCAATGATTTCAGAGCTTATAGGGCTTTCAGCGATTGTTGGCTCTTTTATCGCAGGCATGGCTCTTGAAGGGGCAATAGTGCAGCATGGAAAAAATTACAAGGAAGGCGCTGAATACCTGCACATAATATTTGCATCTATATTTTTTGTTTCCTTGGGAATACTCGCAGATTTTCATGCTTTGACATTCGGTGTAATTGGATTTTTGATTGCATTGACACTTATTGCAGTAGCAACAAAAGTATTAGGATGTTACATTCCGGCAAAATTACAAGGCATGTCACATAAAGATGCTTCTATTATTGGTTGGGGAATGTCGCCAAGAGGAGAAGTAGCGATGATTGTTGCTTTGATTGGATTAAATGCAGGCTTGATAAAGCAAGACATTTATGTTTCATTAGTTTTGATGAGCCTTCTGACAACCATTATAACTCCAATTGTTTTAAGAAACTGGTTTTATAATTCACGGAGCACACAATGAAAGCAATCCTGTCTAATATGGGTTTTGTCCTGCAGATGACTGGAGGGCTCACGATAATCCCTATTGTAACATCTTTTGCGCTCAAGGAAACTCCTGCAATAATCGCACTTTTGATAACAGCAACAGCATTTTTTGCCTTGGGTTTTGTCTTAAATGCTTTGTGTGAAAGAAAAACGCTTTCATTCAGGCAGTCATGCAGCCTAATAGTGCTTGTTTTTGTTTTTTTAAGTATAATTGGGGCGATACCTTATTTTTATGTTGATGTATTTAATGGCAGTTTATACACTAAGATTACAGACAGCATTTTTGAATCAGCATCAGGATTTACCACAACAGGGTTTTCCATGATAACTGATGTTACAGCCATCCCAAAATCAATCATCTTCTACAGGTCTCTTACCCAATTTATAGGCGGGATAGGTATAGTGCTTATACTTTTAGCTTTTTTCTATCCTGAGGATAAGCTTAAGGAATTCTCAAGGAGCATGGGGCTTGGAGGAAATCACAAGATAAAAAGAACATTTATTATAATTCTTCTGATTTATCTCTCGTACAGCGTCATCATAGGAGGCATAGCATTCTTTTTCGGACATAAAGATATTGTTATTCTAGCATCATTTATCTTCTCTGCATTAAGTTCTGGCGGATTTAGCCCTGTAAATGATATAACAACATCAGCAACTGCCTTTCCATTTAATATCATCTTAATCGTAAGCATGTTGTTAGGCGCTTCAAATTTTATGGTTATTGCAGGGCTTTTCAGGCTTAAATTAATGGAATTTATAAAATCAGAGATACCTATTTTCATAATAATCATTGCTATAGCCACAGCAGTTGTAAACTTTGTTTTTAATCTGCAGTTTTTTGATTCACTGTTCCATGTTGTAAGCGCAATAACCACAACAGGATTTAGTTATCTTCCGCTTGGAGAATCCAGCGACCAGCTCAAGCTATTTCTTATAGTTCTTATGTTCATAGGCGGCGCAAGCTTTTCAACAGCAGGCGGGATAAAAATTTACAGGCTTATCCTGCTTTTTAAATCAATAAAAAAAGCTGTTATTGACAGCATAACTGAAAAAAATTCAGCAGTAAGGCTATTTGGAAGAGAGTATTCAAATCAAGAAATAATCCATTCGCTTATCTTGATAATCCTGATGGCAGCAGTTATACTTGGTTCAGCAGCAGCAGTCAGTTCATACGGCTTCAGCTTTGTGGACTCTTTGTTTGAAATAACGTCTGCTGTTGCAACAACAGGGTTAAGCGTTGGTATAATATCGCCTTCACTTGCAGCTGGCCTGAAATGGCTTTTCATCTCCCTGATGATCCTGGGCAGGGTTGAGATAATGGCGTTTCTTGTTATGATGATAAGAGAGCCAAAGATTACAAAAGGATAAAAGGGATGGGTGCTAAATTTAAGGAATACTTTTAAACACAATATCATTTTTTAATTTATGAAATTTAAGCTAATAGATTATCATAGAGGAAATAAGTTAGAAAATCCAACACTCGAAGAATTATTGACTGATAAAAATCCGTTTGTAATCCAGACTCTACCTTTAGATCCTAGGTCTAGAAGAAATAGTCTAGTTTATTCTGAATTATATAATGCACCAGAACCTCTATTGAGAGGAATATTGTTTTTAGATCATGAACAAGACCTTACATATTTTTTAGAACGTGGTGAAAAAGAATTTAAGATAAAAGAAAGAAGGCTTTCTGGTCCTTGGCAAGGTGATAAATTCCATGTTTATGCTAATTATTATGAAACAACTTCAACATCTGCAGAATTAAAGCAGGAATTTGAAAGATTAGGGTATACGTTTGAGAGATAATATTAATTCTATATTATAATAGATTTCTAACTGCTTCAATATGCTCAGCAACATCACTTCCTTTCTTTGTCAATGTGAGAAGCTTTAACCTGCCTTTTTTCTCGAAATTAATCAAGCCAGCTTTGTTCATATCTAACAGAATCTTTATTACATGAGAATATGTGCAGTCAATCAGCTTTGCAACAGAGCTTGCGTATATTGGACCTTTTGCATTCTTTAAATTTACAAGAAGCATACTTGGCTTTTCACGGAAAAATACATCGAAAATTTTTTGATCAACCATCTGCTACCCCCTCTTTTAATCTGATGCAAAATATTATTATAACAAATTTATCTGACTTAATTATAATCAAATAATATTTATCTTATCTCTTTTATAATATATAATGAAGTATATAAATCTTTCGCAAATAAAAATTTGAGGGATTTTTGATATAATTTATTAAACAATAACTAATATTACTAGAATTATTATGTTATCCCAAGAAAAACTCAATGAACTCTTATTTCCGCATACTAAAGTAAGGGAGATACAGGCAGAATTAATTCTGGATGTTGAAAAGACAATTGCAAACAAGCAATCAATAGTCATGCATGCGCCGACTGGGTTAGGAAAAACAGCAAGCACATTGCCAATTGCGCTCTCTTATGCTATCAAGAACAAATTGACTGTCTTCTTTTTGACGAGCAGGCATACGCAGCATAAGATTGCAATCGATACATTAAGGGAAATCAAGAACAAGCATAATATAAATTTTAATGTTGCAGATATCATAGGTAAAAAATGGATGTGCCTGCAGCCAAATGCGCATAAGATGTATTCAAGTGAATTTTCACAATTTTGTAAATCTGTTGTTGAAGATGGGACTTGCGAATATTATGTAAATGCGCGCAATAAGAATTATTCTCTTACTACTGAAGCTAAAAATGTCGATAATCAGCTTGAAATTATGAGCCCTGTAAGCACAGAGCAAGTCATAGATGTATGCAAGCTTGCAAAACTTTGTCCTTATGAGATTGCAATACAGCAGGCAAGAAAAGCTAAAGTCATAATTGCAGATTATAATTATGTGTTTAATCCAAGCATACAGAAGACATTCTTTAATAAAGCAGGAATTAAGTTGGAAGATACTATAGTGATAGTCGATGAAGCTCATAATCTGCCTGTCAGGATAAGAGACAGCATGACACAGAAGCTTTCTACATTCTTATTAGCAAGAGCGATAGCTGAAGCCAAGAAATACCAATATAATGAGACAGCAGAGCTGTTGGAGAAACTGCATGCTGTTGTTGTTGAGCTTGGAAATGAAGTCAGGAGAGATGATGATTTTATTAAAAGTAATAGAGGTCAAGGTAAGGATATAGGTCAAGCTAATGTTGCAAGTCAAGCTAATATCGCAGGATTTGATGAGTTTGTGTCTGGGGATAAAGTTGGTTCTGGGATTGAAAATAAAGAAATGAATAATCATCAAGAAATAAAAAACAACAAAATAAGTGCTAACGAAATAACCTCTAATAATTCTCTGCATGACAAGAAGTTTACTGCAGAATCATTATTGACAAAGCAGAAATTTGTTGAAATGGTTGAAGAGTTTAAGGATTATAAAGAATTGCTTTTGGATCTTGAGTTTATTGCAACAGATGTTCTTATGAAGCAAAAACAAAGTTTTATTAGCATTGTGCATGAGTTTTTTGAAGCTTGGAAAGGTGAAGATGTAGGATTTGCAAGGATATTGACTAAATCCTATTCTAAGAACGGCATCAATATTTCAATTGCTTACAGATGCTTAGACCCTGCATTAGTCACAGCACCAATATTTGCAGGATTGCATAGCTCTATCTTGATGTCTGGCACTTTAAATCCAACAAGCATGTATGTTGATGTGCTAGGGCTGCAAAAAAACACTATTGTTTCTGATAATCAGAATAATCAAGGTGCGCAAGATAGTCCTAAAGAGGCTGTAGAGAAAACTTATCCAAATCCTTTTCCAAAAATAAATAGGCTTTCGCTTATCGTGCCAGAGACAACTACCAAATTTACACAGCGAAATGATCTGCAATTTCAGAAGATAGCTGCTATCTGCATAGAAATAATAAATTCTGTGCCTGGGAATTCTGCTGTCTTTTTCCCTAGCTATTATATCAGGGACGTTGTCTATCAAAATTTAGCAGCATCTATAAAAAAGACTTTTATCAATGAGATGCCAAACCTTACAAAGCAGGAAAAGATCGAGCTGCTTGAAAAATTCAAGTCATATTCGGTAACGGAAAAAGGCGCAGTGTTGCTGGGAGTAAGCACAGGAAGCTTTAGTGAGGGCATTGATCTTCCTGGAGATCTGCTTAAATGCGTTGTTGTTGTCGGATTGCCGCTCAGTAAGCCAGATCTGGAGACTACTGAGCTGATCAGATACTATGATGTAAAGTTCAAGCGTGGCTGGGATTATGGATATATATTTCCTGCGTTCAATAAATGCATCCAGACTGCAGGCAGGTGCATAAGAAGTGAAACAGATAGAGGTGTCATAGTGTTTCTTGATGAGCGTTTTACATGGGCAAACTATTATAAGTGCTTTCCAAAGGACTGGAAGATTGAGATTACTAGAGACTATATTAGCAAAATAAGGCAGTTTTTTGAGAAGAATTAAGCTGAAAACCAAATAATTTATAAATAATTGGCTTATTCTATGGTTTATGGTAAGCAAAAAGCAATCAGCTGTAAAGATAAGAAAGAAGAAATGGCTNNGAAAAAGCTTTTACTGAGCTTATCGGCTATGAGCTTCTTCCATCATCTGTCAGAAGACTGGTGAGAAGAGAGAAGGATAAGATAGAGGACAGCTTTATCGTGCTTACAAAAGATGAAGCAAAAATTCTAGTCAAGCCATTACTTATCACAAGAAATAAGACAGTCGGCTCAATATTAAGCAGGCTAAGAAAGGAAGCAAAAATCGCATATCAACAGGCAGCAAAAAGGCTTGTCATGCAGGAATTCTTGTCTAATGTAGTTTCTGGTTCATTGCAGAAATCTGTAAGAGACAGGATATCAAAGATTTACCCTGTAAGAGTCAGTGAACTCAAGACATTAAGAGTATTAGGAAATCCATCTGCTAGTGAGCAAAAGTCATTAGAGCAGGAAGCTTCACAACCAACTCAAGCAGCTCCAGCAGTAGAGCAAGAGCAGAAAGTAGTTAATGCGTAAGAATAGTTCTTATTTTATCTATGTCCATAGCAGCTGCCGCCAATTTAGT
>DUGA01000050.1 GCA_013331615.1 Candidatus Woesearchaeota archaeon
GCATGATTTTATTCCTGCACTTTAAATGCATTTTGTTTTATAATAAGCATAATATTTTATGCCTAAGGCTAGAGATAGCCTTTCCAACCCTCATTTATTAATATTCTTGACTAGAATATTCCTATGAGAATAATAGAGTATAAGTCTATTACAGAAAATAATCTTATTGAGCAGCTATCTATGCTGTGCTCTTCTCTCCCTAGAGATCAGATGCTTCAGGTTTTCAATCTCACTCATCAGCCTCAATTTCTCCTGATCAGCCTGGAATATTTGTTTTGTAAATTTAGTCAGCTCAAAATCCTCTGCTTTTATCTTTTGGGAGATGGAATTGAATTTATTTATCTCAGAAACTGCTTTTGCTATATTTACGTTAACCAAATCCAACTCTCTTTTCAGGTCATTATAGCGATTGACATCTGTCTTTAATCTGTCAAGGCCATCTCTTACTTCATGATCTGTGTTTTCCAATAGCTTCTGGTGCATCCTTGTCTTCTGCAGCTTAAAATCCTCAACTTCATGCTGCAGTTCTTCTCTTAACTGCCCAATATTCTCAGCCTCTGTCCTTAATTTCTCAAGGTGCATCTCATTGACAAGCTTAATCTCATTTAAGCTCTCACGGAAATTCTTGTGCATATCTACCAGATCCTTTGACAGGTCGCCGATTGCTGTTTTCAGAATAGAAAAATCTTCCTGCATCTTGGTCATCTGACTATTAACTCTCTCAAATTCCTCTGTTGGGTGCATGATCTGTTTTAGCTTCTGGAGCATAAGCTTTACCTCTGCCAATCTTAGCATATTTCAATAAGAAGAAGCAGGTGTTTGTTTTTATGTTTTACGGATTTTAAATGTCATAATTGATTTATTGCAAATAAATTTTTAAATAGCTAGCCAAGAATTGATCTTATGGTAGCAGATTTGGTGGAATTAACAAGACAAGCATTTGAGCATGAAAAAGCTAGAT
The DNA here is from genome assembly GCA_013331615.1 of Candidatus Woesearchaeota archaeon. Classification (GTDB taxonomy): domain Archaea; phylum Nanobdellota; class Nanobdellia; order Woesearchaeales; family UBA10200; genus UBA10200; species UBA10200 sp10200u. The sequence continues at coordinate 962 of DUGA01000050.1, forward strand.
GGGATAGTGTTAAGGATACGCATATTTCCGGCAGAAATCGCCATGCTGTATGGCGTGCCATGGAAGAAACAAAATTTGAGTATGCTAAATCTATGCTTGATAAAGCTCTTGAAGAAGGTGTTTTGGAGTTTTTTGGCAAAGCGCGTGGAAAAGAAGTTTATACTAATAGAAAAATGATAAATGCATTTACACAAGAAGGCACTGGTAAAAGTCAAATGCGTGAATATCAGCCAGGCTCATTATTTTTTATTGTAGAAAAATTCCATACGGACCCAGTACATGACAAATACACTATAGTTTATACAGATGGTGCCTTGAAGCCAGAAGACCATAAAATTTGGAGTTTAATCCCTTGGAAAAAACAGAGGAAAAGAGTATTACATACAGTAACTCATAATGTAGACGGGATTAATAGACAAGACGCTGCTTATGGAAACTTGATGTTTCTCTTTGGCGCAATGCATCTCCTATATAGTTATGGGAGAGATCTCCTAAATCCTCCAAAGACTTCTGCAGACTTCTATGCTGGAATGTTATTATATGGTCTTGATGCAGTTTTAGCTATATGAGGATTTGCATTGATTGCCCGTGCACATCCTAGGCCAATGTTCAAGGTAGAGCATGGAAAACAAGATTCGAAAGTTGTAAAGATAAATAAATTTCAGGATGATAATGCTTTGTATATATTAGACTCAGCACTTACTGGCTATAATGGAAAAGCTTCTGGTTAAAAAACACCTAACTAGAAATAATAATAATAATAATAATAATAATAATAATAATAATAATAATAAGAGAGATAGAAGTAAAATAATAACAGATACTAATCTCTACACAGGACATACATTTCCCTGCTTTTTAGTGAGCAAAAAGTTCTCCTTGAAGTCAATAGGCGCATCTATTATCCAGATGTTTTTCTTATCGTCAAGAGCTTTCTTCAGTATTTTAGAAAAATCTGCTGTCTTATTCACTCTCACTCCTTTTAATCCAAAGCTCTCTGCCAGCTTAACAAAATCAGGGTTGGTGAAATCAATGCCATAAGAATGCCCAAATGCATTATGCTGCTTCCATTCTATCATACCATACTTATTATCGTTAAATATCACAACAACAAAAGGATTACCTAATCTCTTTGCTGTCTCAAGTTCCTGGACATTCATCAGGAAGCCGCCATCTCCGCAGATAGCAATCACTTTTTTATCAGGATGCACTAATTTTGCTGCAATCGCACCTGGCAAAGCAACACCCATTGACGCAAGAGCATTATCTATTATGCAGGTATTTGGTTCGTATGCTTCGTAATTTCTTGCAACCCAGATCTTATGCGCGCCTACATCGCTGATTAAGATATCAGTATTGCCCATCTGCTTTCTTACTTCGCTCAGGATATACTGAGGCTTAAGAGGAAAGCTTGTATTTTTTTCTTCCTTGTCATAGCTTTCAACAATTTTTTTTCGTAGCTCAAAAAAGTATTTTGTGTCTTTCTTTTTCTCTCCTTGCAGCCTTTCTTTCAATGCTCTCAAAGTATTTGAAATATCTCCCACAACTTCTATAGTCGGATTATAATATTCTTCAACTTCGCTTGGAGTGAAATCTATATGGACTATTTTCTTGTCTTTTTTAGAATTCCAATTGCTTGCAGGAATCTCACTCTCGTCATAGCCTAAAGTTATTACCAGATCTGCACGGCTAAATGCACAATAGTAAATATCTTCTTTATGCAATCCTGTGTTTGAGAATACAGACAAAAGAGAGTATTTGTTTTTTGCTCCAAGTGCGCCTTTGCCCATCTGTGTCTGGACTGCATGAATTCCAAGCTGTTCAACAAATTCTCTCAATTGGTTAGAAACCCTAGTCCTCATGCTTCCATTGCCTGATAGTATTAAAGGAAATTTGCTCTGTCTAATTAATTCAGCTGCCATGTCTAAAGCTTTTGCATCTGCGCTTGGTCTTCTGACCCTATTTTTTTGAAAAGGTGTACCATTGACATCGTGCTTTGCAACATCTTCAGGCAATTCAATGTGAGTAGCGCCTGGCTTTTCCATCTCTGCAACCTTAAAAGCCTTTCTTATGACTTCAGGAATCACAGATGCTATGTAGATACTTGTATTCCATTTTGTTATCGGCTCAAATGCCTTTACAATATCAACAAACTGAAAATTCTCTTTATGTTTTCTATGCACTCCTGCTTGTCCAGTTATTGCAACAAGAGGCGCATGGCCTAAGTTAGCATCTGCAACTGCAGTCATCAGATTTAATGCGCCTGGACCTAATGTAGATAAGCAAACTCCTGCTTTTCCAGTCAGTCTTCCATAGATTGCTGCCATGAAAGCTGCTCCTTGCTCATGCCTGCAGTTGATGAATTTAATCTTGCTCCTGCTTAAGCTATCTAACAAATCTATATTCTCTTCTCCTGGTAACCCAAATATGTATTCAACTTCCTCTGCTTCCAGGCATTTTACGAATAAGTCTGATGCTTTCATTTCCTCACCTTAAAATTTCAACTAATCATAATAAGCATTATCTATTTAAGTTTTATCTTTAAGTTAAGTATTTTAATGTGACCTATCTCTCATAAACAATTGATCTTTTGTCAACTTTAAGAATTACTATACTGTTTTTAGGATAATCTATCCTATACAGAACCCTATAATCTCCAACTCTTATCCTAAATACACCATGCTCACCAACTATACTTGTAGCGTTTTGGGGCACTGGGTTATTTGGCAATATGGTTTCAATCTTTGTAATTATTCTATCCGCTATATGCTTATCACATTTGCTTAAAAATTTTTCAGATTGTGAATCATAAACAATAAGGAAACTCATAGTCCCAACTTCTTTCTTAGCATACTTCCAGAAATTAGCTTGCCCTGCCTTTCATTTTTGTAGCTCTCTTCAAGAACTTTTTTCTCATCAGGCGTTAATCGAGAATCTTCTATGTACTGCATGATATTAGTGATATTTCTTTCCATTACATCTAATTTTGTTAATATTTGTTTTTGAAATGTTTCTGCCATTGTGATAACAATTAAGCATAACAAATATAAAAAACTATCGTAGAATTACGGTTCCCTGACATTCACTATCATCACTTTGAGCTCAGTCATCTCTTCAATCACATACTTAGGACCTTCTCTTCCGAATCCGGAATTTTTTACTCCGCCGTATGGCTGATTATCCACTCTATAAGTAGGTACTTCATTTACCATAACTCCGCCGACATCTAACTCATTGAAAGCAAACATTATCTTATCGATGTCTTTTGTGAAAATACCAGCCTGCAAACCATATAAGCTGTTGTTTGCCCTCTTTATTGCATCTTTAAAATCCTTATATTTTTGCAGTACAACAACAGGTCCAAAGATTTCTTTTATGCAGACAGAGCTTGTTTCAGGGACATTTGCAAGAATTGTAGGAAGGTAAACGCTAGAAACATTTTTATCTCTTTTTCCGCCAAAAAGAAGTTTTCCTCCATCTTTTACTGCCAGATTTACCCATTGCTCAACTCTCTGTGCATTCTGGACATCGACCATGCTAGCCACATCTGTCTTGTCGTTTAATGGATCGCCTACAACCAATGCTTTAACTTTAGTAACTAACTTCTTAGTAAATTCATCAAATACTTTTTCATGAACGTAAATTCTCTGAACAGAGATACAGCTCTGTCCTGCAACTGCAAATCCTCCGATACTTACGCGAGAAGCTGCTAATTCAACATCTGCATCATCATGCACAATTAATGCAGCATTGCCGCCTAGCTCAAGAGTGACTTTTTTCTTTCCAGCCTTATTCTTTAAGTTCCAGCCGACATCTGCGCTTCCTGTGAAAGTTAATAATTTGATCCTTTCATCTGTTATCAATGGCTCTGCAACACTTGTCTTACATGGCAAGACGCTGAATATTCCTTCAGGCAAACTCTGATTTTCACCAATTTTGATGCTTTCAAATATTTTTGCAAGCTCTAATGCGCACAAAGGAGTTTTAGATGCAGGCTTTATTATTATAGGATTGCCTGCTGCAATTGCTGCTGCAACCTTATGGCAGACTAAATTAAGCGGAAAATTAAATGGTGTGATTCCAGCCACTGGTCCGATAGGGAATCTTTTTACAACAGCAAATCTTCCTTTTGTTGCGCTTACAATGTCAACAGGAAGCACTTCTCCTGGGATGCGCTTTGCCTCTTCTTTTGCGATAGTGAAAGTAAGGATTGCCCTATCAACTTCTGCCCTAGCATCTTTTATTGCCTTGCCGTTCTCTAATGTCAAAATTTTTGCAAGATTTTCTTTGTTCTGCTTTAACGCGCATGCAGCTTTGCCAAGAATCTCGCTTCTTTCAAAACTGGAATATTTTTTTGTTGTCTCAAATGCTTTTACTGCATTAGAGATTGCGGTTTCAACATCAGTCGGCTGCGCAAGAAATACTTTTGCAATAATGTTATTTTCATAAGGAAATATGACATCAATTACTTCATGAGATGACCTCCATTTTCCTGCTGCATAGAACTTATATTCGCCAAGATAATTTGAGTGAGATTTCTTTGGCTGCTCAGCAATTAATCTGAAGAGAGAGTCTTTAGCTGATCTAATTGCAGCATTTGAGCTAGCTAAACTTGACTTAGATTTTTTTGAGCCTTTTGGACGCCCTCTTTTGGATTTAGCTTTCGACATAATTGGTCCAATATTTTCCGCAATTGTACGGTTATTAAGTTATATATTTAATAAGTATTAACTAAATTTTATTACTATCCAAATAATACTTCCTACCCCTCATTTATGTTATAATACTCTAGTTAGAATTACTTGTTTATTAATCTTTAGGAGGAGTTTTAGTCATTAAAAGGTAAGAAATGCATTTATTTTTTTGCTCACAATAAAATTTTTAAAGCAGACATACTTTTCACTACTTTTAAAAGAGGGATTGTGAATAATTAGGGGGTTTTCATAATAATGGTAAATAGTTATAATCTAAAAGATCTGGTATATCAGTTAAAGCCAAAAGCTGAAAGAAGACAAAAGCCATTAGCAGATGATGAACTAATGGCTTTCGGTAAGATGTTTACAGACCATATGTTTCTAATTGATTATAAAGACGGTAATTGGATAAATGCAAGAATTGTACCGCTTCAAGCATTGCAAATACATCCCGCAGCAAAAGTTTTGCATTATGCGCAAACACTTTTTGAAGGAATAAAAGCATACATGCATCAAGATAATGAAGTCTATTTATTTAGGCCAGATATGAATGCAAATAGAGTAAATAGATCAGCAGATATTTTAGCAATGCCAAATCTCCCATTAGAAATTCAAATAGCGGCTTATCATGCATTGATAGATGTTGATAGGATTTGGGTTCCTAGGCAAGAAGATGCTTCTTTATATGTAAGACCAAATATGTTTGCAACTCAAGCAGAATTTGGTGTTTCACCAAGTACAACTTACACTCTTTGCGTTACATTATCTCCAAGCGGACCATATTATCCAGGAGGATTTAATACCCCAATAAAACTTTTGCTAACAAGTTTGTATCATAGGGTCGCTAAAGGTGGAACAGGCCAAGCAAAAGCAGGTGGAAATTATGCTGCATCATTAAGGCCATTTGAAATCGGAAGAAGATTAGGTTCAAAACAAGTATTGTTTCTTGATGCTTCTGGCATATATGTAAGTGAAACAGGGGCAATGAATATTGGTACAATTGATGCAGATGGTCAGATTGTAACTCCTCCTTTTACAGATGAAGTGTTACCAGGAATAACAACAACTTCAGTGTTAGAATTAAATGGCAAACACAAATTAAAGGTAATACAAGAACCAATAAGATTAGATGAAATGGTTGAGAGGATATATTCAAGAACAATTACTGAAATGTGTGGTTTTGGTACTGCTGCATCTGTTAGTTCTGTAGGTAGAATTATTTTAGACACACATGATCCACTTAGTGCAAAATTATTACAAGAAGAGAAAATAATTATGGAAGATGGACAACCTACATTGATAATAGGCAATGGCGAAGTAGGAGAAATGACTAAACATGTATATACTGTATTAACAGGAATTCAACGTGGTAAGATTCCTGCACCTGATGGCTGGCTGCAGAAAGTAGAAAGAAATTTTTCTGATTAATATTAATTTTTAAGTATAACTGCACACTATTTCCTTTTCAACACTAGATGTAGAACTCTTAGTAATCATAGTTATATTATTTTTATTCATGTTATTCTCACTAGTAACAACAAACCTTCCATCTTTCGCTTTCTCCATTATATCCATTATTCCATCGACAGTATGCACTGTATTCATTGCCTCTCTAATTCTAGCAGCGCCTTCAATGCCTTTAGTGAAATGCTGCGCCATAACTTTCAGCTTTTGCGCAGAGATTATCTCAAATTTTTCTGCTAGCTTTGCATACTCAAAGAACATCTCAAATTTATCTGGCGAAGTTCCCTCGAGAATCTCCATAAAGATGCCAGGATTTGTCATTGCAGCTCTTCCAACAAGCACAGCGTCGCAATTAGTCTGGTTAATGATATCTAAATAATCCTGTCTTGTCCTTATATCTCCATTACCAAACACAGGAATATCAAGCGCTTCTTTTACTGCGCGAATATAACTCCAGTCTGCCTTTCCAGAATATCCTTGCGGCACAGTCCTGCCATGCAGAGTTAATGCACTTGCTCCAGACTCTTGTATTATTTTTGCAATCTTGATTGTCTGTGCATAACCTTCCTCACTATTCTCTCTATCTGCCCTTCTCATCTTTACAGTTATTGGCACAGAAGAATTTGCTACCATTGTCCTGACAATCTCACCTAATTTCTCAGGCTTTTCTAATAATGCAGCACCTGCACCAGTGCAAGTTACCTTATGGACAGGGCATCCTAAGTTTAAGTCAATCAGATTTACTTTGTCCTGCAAGATCCTGCATGATTTTGCGATACTATCTAATTTTGTGCCAAATATCTGGATGCCAACTGGCTTCTCTTCTTCTGCAGTCTTTAACATCTTCATAGAGTTAGGAATCTCTCTAGATATTCCTTCAACATTGATGAATTCACTGTACACAAAACCAGCGCCGTACTTTTTACAGAGAACTCTGAAAGCTACATCACAGATGCCTGCCATTGGCGCTAAAAATAGGTTGTTCTTTACGGTTATGTTTGCGAACTTCATATTATGGAGAAAAAAGCACGTGTTTTATATAAATATTGAGGAGAAAATCATCCATAAAATTTAAGCATTTGATATAAAGCATCTTGTGCCTGTGCTAAATACATTTGCGCCTGAACGTTATGCTCTCCAAACTGAGCAGCAATGCTTTGATAAAATATTCCAGCAGTTAACAATAAGCTTGCTAATCCGCTAAAGTTTGTACCTGATTCAGTTCCAGGTGCAGGTACAATTCCCATACCTTTCACAGAATATAGTCCTGCATTTACAATTATTGCTTTAATCTCTTGTTCAGCAGGAGCTGCATCACCTAATGCACCCGGTGTTTTAGGATGTAATCTCATCTGTTCTACTCTTGCAATTGCCCCAGGATTTCCAATGCCACCTGTTCCAGGTGTTTTTGCTGCACTTATTCCACCATCTGCCATATTAAGAGATAGAACTTATACCTCATTTAAAAAACTAACTTAAAAAATAGAGTTTTTCCAACCTAGATTGCACTTACCTAACTTCACTGACACCATAACCTACTGAATTTGTTACAACTCCATAACCTACTACGTCTTCTATAGCTACTACAACTCCTACATCTGCCCTCTCAAGATACCATATTCTGCCTTAGTATAGGCATAGCAAGATTTATATACCAGTGTCATATAATTGTATATTGGGGGTATAAGTAGAACTTTCAAAGTTTTTCAAGATATGTGATTATGCTATCACTATTTTAAGTTTAAAAAATCAAAGATCACCCCTAAAAAACTAGGTGAACAACATGGTAATACTATTTGATCAATTCAATCTGCCAGAAGACATATATGATATAATCTTTTCTACTGAACAGCAGGACATAGTTGGTAGGATGCTTATCAACACAATGAAGCTGAATGGCGGCGTTATGAGCAAGACAGAGATGTCTTTGTTTGCAACAAAGCTTCATGAAGGCAATCTTATTGTTTCTGTGCCTCAGGGTCCTGGACCGATAAAGAAAGAGATAAAACTGAGCTATAACAAAAGACAATTCTATGATAGAATCTTAACACCGATGAAAAGCATGGGTTTGGTTGATTATGATCTATACGCAAAGAACTACAGGATTTCAGACAAGTTTAACAAGCTGATGATAAAGATTGGGCTGATGTGGTTAAGAGAAATAAGGTAGAGATAAATAAATTATTTATTGTTGGATATTTTTCTTATATTTTAACTTATTTTTGCATAACCTCATTATTCTCTGTACTTTTCTCTTTTCCCTTACCTTCCACTTCCTTCCTCATCACATAATATGTCAGTGCTCCGCCTATCACTCCACCTATCAGCAGATAAAAGAAAGAGTTCTGCTTGAGAAGATCTTTAGTATTGCTTGAATCAATTACAGGAATCTTTTGGCAGGTATATCTATAATCACAATAAGAATCTCTTTGGCAGTCTGTATTTTTCCTGCAGTCTCTTGTTGCAAAGCCTATAAACCACCAAAGGAGAACTATAATAAGTATTAACGTAAAACTCCAATGCCCGAAGCCGGAACCTTGCTTATGCAATCTATTTTTGCTCATCATTTACCCCCTAAAAGATAGAATAATATAGAACCAATTAAAAATTATCGGTAAAATACAGTTCTATTTGCTTAATTGTAGCATAAACATTATTTTCTCAGCCAGTCAGCTTCCTCATCATCAAGCTCAAAATATTCTGCTAACTTACTGCCCATCTCTTTGTTTTTCTTGAACATAATCTTGTAATAATCCATGTCCTTGACAACCTCTTTCACAGAGGAGTGTGTTGCACCAGCAATCTTCTGCGCAATCGCTTTTCTCTTGAGATATTTCTGATTAGCCATCCATATCTTTAATATCCTTTGCGTTGGCTGATACTGGACAAACTTAGCGTATTTCTCTTTTTTGGAAACTGCAATGCCAGCAGTAAGTAACTCACTTACATAGCTCAAGAATCTCCAGTGCTGCCATCTGCTGATGCGACCATACATAACATCTGCCCTGCTAAGAACATCATATGCTCTAGCAAGGTCATCTGGCTTGTCATATTCTCTAGGAAGATTCTCATCTATCCACAAGAATATCTTCTCCATATCCTCATCTACATTTTCAAATGCGCTTAAAGCAATCTTAGGATCAGTTGTCTTGAAAACTTTTACCAATGCTTGCAACATGCTCTCAAGCTGCCTTCTTCCACCTAACTCCTCTAAACTTTCTTTATCTATTTCTCCAGTTGTAGATAGAAGCTGCAGATCAGTGATTGCGCCCCTTAAATCTCCTCCAGCTCTTCTTGCCAATCCCTTCAAGGTCATCTCATCATATTTTATTTTCTCATTATCGCAAATCTTCTTTAGAACATTATAAACAGTAAGATACTGCAATTCCTGAAACTCAACCAATTCACATTTCTTTCTTATAGTAGAAAATTTCTGGTCATAAGGAGCATTTGAAGTGATAATGATAGGATAATTAGTTGTCTCAATAAGATCCTGTATTGCTGTTAACCCTCCTCTATCTTCTCTTCCAGCAACACCATCCAACTCATCTACCAAAAGCAGTTTTTCCTTAAAAAATAAGCTACGCTGCGCAGAACTATGCCCAAGAACTGCATTTATCTGCGACTCATTCCTGAAATCAGAAGCATTTATCTCCAGCAACTCAAGATTAAAGTCATTTGCAAGCGCATAAACTGAGCTTGTCTTTCCGCAACCAGGAGCGCCATAAACAATTAAAGCTCTTTTTTTTGCTTTGGTGACAGTTTTTCCAGACTTGTCTTTGCCTTTAAAATTGAGGACAAAATTCTTCAATGCAACTACTGCACTATCTTGCCCTTCAATATCTTTCAGAGATTTAGGAATATACTTCTTTGTCCAAGGAAGAGAATCTTGTTTTGTATTTTGCATAGTTATAGAAATAGTTGCATCCTATTTATATTTTACTTATTAATCACCTAGATATAGAATATCTTTCAAATTTTTAAAATCATAATCACCACTAATAATTTTGCATTTCAATTCTCTCTGTTTAGCCACTAATATTGCATCCATTAACCCAAACTTAGGCTTTATCTTCCTTATATCATGTTTGATTTTTGCTGCATTAATCCATTGGTCCCTAAGAACAGGAAATATAAGTGAATTACTAATAACTATATTATATAAACTGTTAAAATCTGCATTATTTCTAAGTGCATAACCTCTTAATTCAGCCAAACTACATTCCATTGTCACAAATTTATCTGCTTGAGAGTCAAATAGTTTCTTTAATAATGGTGCCTTTTTGCCTGCTTGAAAATATTCTATCCATGCATGTGTATCTACAATATATATCATTACCAAAATTCCTCATGACCATCTTCTTCTTTTACGTATTTAGGATATCCTTTAAGTATGCCAAAGCCATCCATCCTTTTGGTTCTTATAATGTCAATTCTGATTATATCTCCTTTATGTATACCATCATGTTCGGAAATCTCTCTAGGAATAATAATGCCCAATGAATTCCCCCATCTCTTTACCTTGACTTCAGCCATTGACATGTACATCACCTTCGTAGTATAATTAGTTATACAGATTAAGTATAACTAATATTTAAGGTTTTCTGTAAATTTGACAATAGAATAAGCTAATCCACAAAATTTAAATCAAACAGCGTGTTTTATCAGGAATATATGGAAAATAACACATCAATCAAAGCCGTCATCTTCGACTTAGATAATACTTTGATAGACTTCATGAAGATGAAGAGATTGAGCTGCGAGGAAGCTGTTTCTGCAATGATAGACGCAGGATTGGATATGAAGAAAGAAGATGCACTAAAAAAACTTTTTGAGCTATACGATAAATACGGCATCGAGTACAAAGACATCTTTCAGGTGTTTCTGCAAGAAAATACAGGCAAGGTAGATTATAAGATACTTTCAAATGGAGTGATTGCATACAGAAGGATCAAGAATGGATTTCTCTCACCTTACCCTCATGTCCAGAACACATTGATTGAGCTCAAAAAAAGAAACTTAAAGTTAGCTATTGTAAGCGATGCTCCGAGATTAAGAGCTTGGCTGAGATTAGCAACAATGAGACTGAGTAATTTCTTTGATGTTGTTGTTACATTTGATGATACTGGCCAAAGAAAGCCAAGCAAAGTGCCATTTGAAGCAGCAATCTCCCAGCTCAGATTAACGCCAGAAGAAGTCCTGATGGTAGGAGACTGGCCTGAAAGAGATATCCTCGGAGCAAAAAGCCTTGGCATGAAAACTTGCTTTGCAAAATACGGCTATTCATTTGGCGTTGCGCCAAAAACAGAAGCAGATTATGAAATTAGTGATGTTGAAGAGCTGCTGAAGATAGTTTAAATTATCTGTTCTTATCAATTCCTTTTCCTTTATTACCAATAATATTTCTTTTATTTAGGTTTAATTTTACTAGGTACTTTTTATTTTTGATCCATCTTACTTTTTATTTCTTTTTTAAGTTTACTTCCTTCCTCTCTCCTAATTATCATTTCTTCTTTTTCTTCTTACCACTATTTTTCTTAGTTATCGATTTATTATAACTATCTTCCAATGCTTTTATCCCAGGCAGTTCCTTGCCTTCAAAGAACTCAAGAGAAGCTCCGCCGCCTGTACTGACATGTGTAAATTTACTTGACAATCCAAATTTCTCAACAGCAGCAGCAGAATCACCACCGCCTATGATTGTAGTTACTCCTTTCCCAGTCAGCTGCGCAAGATACTTTGCAATCTCTTCTGTGCCGCGAGAGAATTTCTTCATCTCAAAAACTCCTAATGGCCCATTCCAAAGCACTGTTTTTGAAGTTTTTAGAATCTCTTTATACTTATCTATTGTTAATGGTCCAATATCCATACCCATCCATCCTGAGTCAATATCTTTTATTGCAACAGTATCAGTATTAGCATTTTCATCAAATTTGTCTGCAACAACATTATCAACAGGCAAGATTATTTTATTTGCATCTTTACTAACTAATTTCCCAGATTTTTTTAATAAGTCAGAAGCAACCTCTATCCCATCTTCATCTACTTTTGAAGCTCCTGTGCTGAATCCTTGCGCACGATAGAAAGTATATGCCATTGCACCGCCAATCAATATTTTGTCGCATTTAGCCAAAAGATTGTCAATCAATTTTATCTTGTCAGCTACTTTTGCTCCACCTAAAATTGCAATAAATGGCTTATCTGGATTAATCATCGCTTTGCCCATCACTGTCAGTTCTTTTTCGACCAAAAACCCAGCGCATGATGGTAAGAATCTAGTTATCGCATGTACAGATGCATGTGCCCTATGGCTAACTCCAAAACCATCATTTACATAAACATCAGCATAGCTAGCTAATTTCTTTGCAAAAGCTTCATCGTTCTTCTCTTCTTCAGGATGAAAGCGAAGATTTTCCAATAACACAACCCTGCTGTTCTTTGCATCTGGCAGTTTTATATCAATGCAATCTTCTGTAAGCGCAACTTTCTGGCGAAGCAATTGCTCAAGACGCTTTGCAACCGGTGTCAAGCGATATTTTTCAACAATTCTTCCGTCTGGCCTTCCAAGATGCGACATCAGAATAACCTGTTTAGCACCCTGCTCCAAGACGTAAGTTAATGTAGAAAGAGATTCTTTAATGCGCTTATCATTTGTGACATTCAGATTCTCATCTAAAGGGACGTTAAAATCAACTCTCACAAGAACTTTCTTGTTTTTGAAATCAAAGTCTTTTAATGTCAGGAAATTTAGAGATAATTTTAGATTTAATTTGGAATTTAATTCTGCCATAGTATCACCTTTTTTAATAGATTATTAATTAAATACTATTAACAATTATTTAATATATTTATTAATTGCTATTATTAGGTTATATAGAAGTTAGTTATTAATATGTTTTTATATTTTTCTAACTTTATCCCTTAAATTGCCTATGCCATACTTGTCCATCGCAGCATAAACTTCATCTCTTGATGGTTCTCTCTCCATCTTTGTAAGTATGACATTGTAATCTATACCCATACGTTTTTTTATCTTCCTGTTTTCTTCTAATAGTTTATCTAATCTTCGCCTATATGGATCCAGCTGTCTTTTATAGTCACCCAACAATGCTTGCAATCCAGCGATTTGAGCTAATGCTTTTCTTGCTTTTCTTTCACTGCCCTTAGGAATATAGAATTTGGAGGTGTCATAACCTCGAGCAACAAGCATAGGTTTAAGAATATCAACTATCTTAACTGGATCATCTGTTTCTCTGTTGAATTCACCAATAAATCTCTGCAGATTTGAAATCTGCTCTCTGTTGCGCAGATATTTGTGGACATCTTCTGGAATCAAGAGATACAGCCTGTTTCTCTGTTCGACCAACTTTAATATCTCATCATGGCCTGTGCCAAAATATTCATCAAAAGCTCCTGCCAGCAAAAACATGCTAGCTTGATCAATCATGAAGTGGTGAAACGTTGTGTCTATGGTATCGCCTATCTTAAAATTAGGAGGCAAGACTCTAAACGGAATTTCTTGGCCAAGATTGCCCATAAAAATCTTACTGTCTCTCGCTGCCCTACTTTGCCTGACTAACTCAGGATACATTATCTGCCTGCATACTAGATCAGTTACTACCTTGTCAACATTATTGCTAAAGAAATCTGTTTCATATCCCTCCTGCTCTATAAAATAATGTACTACAAACTTTTTAACTGCTGCATCCAATGCAGAAAAATCCCTAAATGCTTCAAGCATAGAATTATATTTACCATTATAATCAGATTTCTGCATAACAACACCCTCTATGGGCAAATTACCATCATCCAGGACTTTCTCTATGCCTATTATTTTTGCAACAGAAAACGTATCATCTATCCTGTGCATAAATTGATTTAGGATTATGTCTCTTTCCTGCACCAATTGTTCGCCAGGACCTTCATACTCTCCTCTTTCTCTGTCATCGATGATAGCAACATCACTGTCTTTGAAACTTTCAATAAATCTCCTCATCCCAGCCCTTACTTTCCTTCTTAGCCAATAATTATAAAATAAGCCGTTTGGTGTCTTATCATTAAAATCATAATCTTTAAACTGAGGATTGATTGATTCAAGTTTTCTGTACAATTTCCAGTCATCAGGCGAAACCCTATCCTCCCATTGGTTGCTTACATTTGTGCCGCCTTTCAGCCAGATTCCTATCGTATCAAGAGAGATAACTTGTTGCTCTCTAGGTACTTTTGCTGTATCATCTACACCATGGATTACCCTGTAAACTTCCTGAGCCATTTTCTCAACATCTTCACTAGAATAATCTTGTAGTTCACCGCCAACTAAATTTTTCATAACTTTATCTTTATCATATTCAACAATCCCAAGATTAGCCAGTCCCTCAATCAGCAACCTTCTAAATCTTAATTCTGACCGAAAGATTTATATATATCAATAAATACTGATAGACCTATCAATAAATATTGATAATAGGATTATATGCTAAAGAAAGACGAATTGCGGACTCTGATGCTGTTATTTAACGACTTAAACAGAAATTTGACTATAAGCGACATTTCAAGACTTTTAAAAAATGGTTATTATCAGGCATATCTGAGCGTTTATAGCCTTAAAAAAAATGGTGATGTGATTCTTGAAAAGATAGGAAATAGCATAGTTGTAAAGCCGAATTTAACAAAGCCCAGCACAAACCAGGCTCTTGCGGAGATGGAAAGAGCAGAAACTGTCTGTAAAAACATCACTTTGAGAATTATCAAGGAAAAAGTCAGGGAGATGGATAATAATTTTGTATGTGTTCTTTTTGGCAGCCAAGTTAAGAAGCCTAGTGAGAAATCAGATATTGATCTATTATTTATCATCCCGAATTGCTCTGACTTTGGAAAGTTTGAAGCTGCAGCAAAGAGCAATCTTGTTGCGTATAACTGCGACATCAATATAACTTCTGAGAAAGGCATGCTTGAGATGTGGAGCGCTCCTAAAAAATTTAATGTTGCTAATGAAGTTTTAAGCAACCATGTTGTTTTATATGGTGCTGAGCACTTTCTTACACTTTTAAGAAAACATTATAAAGGTTAAAAATTAAGATTGCATCATGGACAAGAACAAGATAGAGAAAAGCAGCAAGATAATAAGCAAAAGGTAAAATATAATCAAGCTTTTGCCTAAGATTAAAGAGGATCTCACTCCCCATAATCCCCTAAGCTGATCTGCCCTTTCCTCTTGTTCTCAGGAACAGCAGAAACACTCTCCCCTAACTGCTCTTTAATATTCAAAGCAATATTCTTGCCAAGTATCTGTGACAAACTAACCAAATCTGTCTTCCGAAGATCAGCAATATCCTTAATCCTATTAGTAATTAACCGTCTAGCACGCACCCTACCTATCTGTTTTAACTGCAATAATGCAAGCAGTTCTTCTTTTGCGCCGTACTTTAATCTTATCCGAAGCTTGATTATATCTTTGAGAAGCGGCTGAAACTGCAACAACCTAGCAAGCTCTTCTGCTGAATACAGCAACCAGTCTGCGCTCTCAATATTGCCATACAGCTCTCCTGGTCTTACATTATATTTCTCAAGCAGGTCTTTTTCCTGCGTCTCATTTACCCAGTCCAAAAATAACAAAGAAGTTTTGATTGACTCAAGAAACATATCATACTCATCTTCATACATGGAAGGCAGTTTCTCAAGCAAGTATGGCTCATACTTTAGCATCTCTTGCTGTATCAGCTCATATTCAGAAGCTCTAACACTTAATAATGGCCTCATCTCTAATGTATTGGAAATCATCTGCAGATAAGAAAATTCATTTAAGTTGTAATGTGTATTTTTATTTTTCAAACTTTGCACCTGGACTTTAGCTGCTTTTTGTAAATTAGTAATTAATTTAAATGCAGTCAATGGGTCAATATACAGCTGCGCAACTCTTTTTCCAATCAATGTTGCAGAAATCTTCTCATCCTCTAATTCATCTGCGCTCACAAAATCTTTTGTTGATTGTATCTTAATGAACTCAAATTCTTCCAGCAATGTCAAAACTTTATCTATGACCATAATTAACCTTTCCATATCCCCATACTGATGCGCCCAGAAAGTCCGAGAGAAAAAATCAACAAGCTGCTCTTTGTTTCTCACAAATTCTGTTGCGATCAAAGAGAGAACATAAGTCCTCAACACAGGCTCAACAGCTAGTTTTGATTGGATATCCTCTGGCACTCCGCAAATATATCTATCATAAAGCTCATCTCTCTCTGCTTCATTCTTTGCAATTGCAATTGCTTCTCCTTTGTTATCATATTTTGGTCTTCCAGCTCTGCCAGCCATCTGCAAATATTCTAATACAGGAATCCAAGTCATTCCAAAGCCAGTATATCTGCGCAGATCTTTTAACACTGCTCTATATGCTGGCAAATCTATCCCCATTGCAAGCGTCGGAGTGCAGCATATTATCTTTATCTTATTATTACGAAACTCTGTCTCTATCAGCTGCCTTTGAGCAGAAGTCAATCCTGCATGATGGAATGCAATGCCTGATTTTAAGCAAAGAGCTAACCTTTCACATTGTTTTGTTGGAGTGCTTAATTCATGCAACACATGGTCTGCAAATGAATTATACGCAAAAGCATTTTCACTCCTAACTAAATTTGCTTTCTTCAGATAAAGTGCAATATCTTCAGCAGTCTTTTCTGCGCTTCTCTTGGAATTCACAAACACCAATGCCTGCTTACCAAGATTGATGGTATCCAAAACTAATGCAATCGTTGCATCATCATGGTTTGGGAGCTTTAAAGTTGGCATATAATCACCATAGACATAACTGTTTTATATATTTTATTAAATCATAAATATTATTATTGTATAGCAGATTTAATACGAAACTTTTAAAAACAAACTGCCATTTTAAAGCTTTACAATGGCCTCGTAGCTTAGCCTGGTAGAGCGCTGCATACTGTTAATTATATTAACAGAAGGCGAGTCTGATAAGGCAGAGGTCCCGTGTTCAAATCACGG
>DUGA01000046.1 GCA_013331615.1 Candidatus Woesearchaeota archaeon
ATGGCAAGGAAAGAAAGAAAATGTCGCAGCTGCGCAAAAGGAATTTTACAAGAGAGCGAAATTAAATAGCCTGGCTGCGTTGGGCAAATATGATGAAGAGATGGAGAATTCGTAATCTAAATATTATGATTCTTGTTTTTTCTTTATACTTTTATAATATTGGCATTACATAAGATACTTTAATATATTTTCATTTAATCTAAATCTTAATCTATTTCCTTCTGCTTCTCTAACATTTATTACCTCTCTTAACGGTTCTTCAAACATTGTTTGCTGCCAAACTAACACTTTTCTTGGATGTTTTTTTCTTTGATAATAATCTATTGCTGCTTTAGCTTCTTTCTCATCTAAGAAATTAAACCCTATCTTTCTTTTAGCTCTTCCATGAGTGGCATATCTTCCAATTACTTCAACAACAGTTCTTCTTGGATTATATTTATTACTATTAACTTCTGGGAAATATAATACAGAAACTAATAGCTCTAATGATTCTGGATTTGGCATATTTCCATAAGGTCTTTCACTAAACTTCATATTACCTTTCTTTGGAAATCTTGTTACAAACACATAATCTTTTCCTGTTGTTAAAACTAATGGCAGGCCTCTCTTTGCTGCAGCATTAGCACGTTTTGAATGACTTTGATATAATTCCCTAACCATTTTCCCCAAGTTATTGCCAGTAAAAAAAACTGCCGGAACACTTGCTATTTCATTAGGTAATTGCGGCATAGTACTTCCTGTCGTATAAACTTGCGAACCTGCAGGTATATCTACGCTTAAATCTCCTATTGGTGCCATACGCGGTGCTTCAAGTCTAAACTCTTGCTTTAGAACAAATTCAACTTGTTGCGGTTGGTAGTATCCTGGTACTGTTACTTTCTTATTGTCCATTCCTTAACAAAATGGCATATTATTTATAAATTTTACTCTCAATAAGTGATTAACTAGAATACCACTCTAAAATACTAATAATGAAAACATTTAAATAACCCAAACATTTTCTTATCAACACAATGGGAAAAAATACAGGGGTGTTTGTGGCATTAAATGTTGTGTTGTTAGTATTCTTTGTAAAGTTTATTCCAAGAGTGTTTGAACTGAATGGAAAGGCATTTGTTGGCGAATTCCTGTTGCTAGGCTTGTTCCTTGCAGTTGCATTGATTGCGATGGCTGGAGTTTATTTTGACCTTGATTTTGCATTTCCGTTATTGCTTGTCTTCTTTGCAGTAACTTTAGTCAATACATTGTTCCTGTACTTTAATTTCGGATTCAGATTATACAATTATGTGCTGCTTAGTTTTGTAGGATTGCTTGGTTTCATAATAAGCTTGAATAAATTAGACAAGCAGAGATATCCTAAACAAGAACCTAGATCAATTGCTGATAAGCTGCCAAAGAATTTTGATGATTTTAAAGTTCCAGAGCCTGTGCTAAGAGAGCTTCAAGAAAAAGTTTCAGATCCAGATATAATCTTTGAAGATATTGAGTTTGAGAAAGCAGATAAGAAGGAAATTGCAGAGCTGCAAAAATACACAGATGATGAGAAAGCCTCTGCTGAGAAATCCTTTAAAGGAAAACCTAAATCTTCTGGCAAATATTCTGCGGTGTATTCACCAGGCAAATTTGTTGCTAGCAAATCAAGCACGAGTTACCATGCGCCAAAATGCGAGTGGGCAGAGAAGATAAATAAAAAGAACAGAGTATGGCTTGCCAGCAAGGACGATGCCAAGAAGAAAGGGTATAAAGCACATAGCTGCTTGAAATAAAAAGATAGTTTAATATATTTATTATCTATCCTTAATCAATAACGAAACAAAATGCCAGATGGAAAAGTTTTAGAAACAGGATTGGAATTTCCAATTAAGCAAAGTGTAGAGCCTTTTGATCTTGATACAATAGTTGCAGGAGCCAGAAATCCGCATCAGATTGTAATTATTTCTTCAGAAACATTAGGTGCATATAAATATGATGGGCCTGGAATGCTTCTAGATATTGCACATCTTTTTCGTGGTAATTCTACCGGAAGTGTGTATTACAGCATGGCAGGCGGTGCTCAGGTGGTCAAAGGCAAAACCTTTGGAGTGCCGGTCATACTTCCTCCTGACCTTCTTAGAAGAGTGCTTGAACAAAATCCGGAAGTCTTTACTCAGGTAAGAGACGAGTCTAATCCAGATTTGCCATGTTCTAAGGCATTTGCTGGAGAAAATCCGCCACAGGAGAGATTTGGCAGTTGGCATATGAGGCATGCAGACAGGAACAGCAGGTATGAAACAAGAGCCTTTACAGCAACTGCACGCGAATTTATAGAAGCTATAACGGGAGAAACTATAGGCCCAGAAGGATTAAGCAAAAAAGGCATGGCTCTTATACACCCATATATTACTAGGTTATTAAAGGATGGTGTTATAGAATTAGTCAGCTCAGATTTCATAGGTGCCATAGATGTTAAGATAGATATTCCGTGGGATATTCTAGGCAAAAGTGAGATCAGAGTAAAACAAATAATGGGATTAGGTTACGAGTTACTCGGAAGAAAGATAATGCTTAGGGTAGTTGGTTATGAGATGGTTCCTTGCTATGATGATCTTGATTATTATACTAGGCCTGCAGTCAGGATATCTGCTAAGGATGGCAATGGCTGTGCTGTTCCAGATACATTAAAAGGTCTTATATCTGCTCTTGTTAAACAATACATAGATTTGGATGAGAGGTATGCAGATTCTGAACATACTGTATTAACTGTCAGCTATTCAGCAGATTTAACAAAAATTCCAGGACTTAATGTATCAGGCAGCAGATATAAGAATGCAAGAGTAACATTTACGGCAAAGAATCTTAGAATACAGCCTACTGATAAGCAGTTAGAGCTTGCTATGCTTACAAATCTTAATGAATCGTATTCTAATGTCAGGTTTGGGTAGATGTTCCTGCAGTAAGCAACCTATAGTCAGTTTATATTTTTTGTAATACCCAGATTTTAGAATTATTTTCACTTCTTCCAAAGCCAGATAATCAATCCAATTGCTGCAACAGTAACTGCGCTATCTGCAACATTAAATGTTGGCCATACTCTAAAATCAAGGAAGTCAACCACAAAGCCAAATATTAACCTATCGATGAAATTGCCTAATGCGCCGCCTACCAATAACCCTATGCAGATGTCAAAATACACATCCCTGTTATTCTTTCTTGTGTGGGTCAGATAGGTGTAATACACAAAGCCCAAGAATATTACTGTAAATAAGATAAAAAACCACCTGTAATTTTGCAGGATTCCAAAGCCTGCGCCTGCGTTTGTAGTATAAGTTATGTGAAATACATCCTTGATGACAGGCAAGCTTTGATGCAGATACATCTTTGCTTTGATAAGGTATTTAGTGAGCTGATCAAAGAAAATAACGATAACAATTACCGAATATACAAGAATTATCTGAGGGTCTAGGAGTTTATATTTTGTTTTAGCTGTTCTTTTTGCCATTTTAAACAAATAATCATGTTAAACTAGAATCATATATCAATACCTTTAACAGTATTAAGCTTTTCTTTAACATGGCTGTATGCCTTGAATGCAAACATCCACTCAAACCACTTTTTATCATCTCCCAGCTTGCCTTTTGTAAATTTACTTACAAATTCTTCAGTAGAAATCTTATTGTTCTTTTCAAACTCCCTTAATTTATACTGCCATTTATTTAATCCTAAATCTAATATGCCCTGCTCCATGTTAAGGCTGGCTTTAATAATTGTTCTCGTCTTGTCATTTAATTTAAGGAGGGTTACCATGTTTCTCTTCTTTTGAGATGATAGTTAGATATTTAATACTTTCGCCCAGATTAAGAAATATTTATCTAATTTACCATCTCCTGTTTCCAGTATCTCCTCTGGCAACCTGCTCTAAGTTAGCAAGACGCTGGTTTATTGTGTCAAGATATGCTTTAATCGCATCTAGTTTTGCAGAGATCAGTTGAAGATCAGGATTTGAGCCAAACTGAGATGACTGAGGATACTGAAACTGCGATTGCATAGGCTGTTGAAAGCCTTGTGATGGTTGAGACTGCTGCTGAGCAAAACTTGGTTGGAATGCATTCTGATTCTGAGAATATTGCTGTGCTTGCTGTCCTGCATTTAGATTCAGGTGCGCAGATGTTCCTGAAGCAGGTGAAGTGCCAGTAAAATCTTCTGTCATACCAAGGTCCTGGCCAAAAGCATTTTTTGCAGCTGCATTATTTGGAGTAGAGGCAGAGCCTGGCTTTTTTGCGTCTGTATCACTGCCTAGATCAAAATCTTTTCCAAGGTCAAAGTCTTTGCCTAACCCTAGATCAGAAAAGTCATCCTTCTTCCAGAACATCAGTTTATCTAGCACTCCCATGATTTACCTCTTTTTTATGATTTAACAATACTCTTGTACATCTATGTATCTTAATAATTACTGCATTTATCTATAAACTTAAGTAGTATATATAAATTTTGATT
>DUGA01000051.1 GCA_013331615.1 Candidatus Woesearchaeota archaeon
CATTTGCAGCAATCTTGTCTTTTATCGGAGAATAGAATAATGTAAAGCCGTCACCTTCAATCTTGCTGACTTCAGCTGCAGAAACAGACAATGTAAATATGAGAGAGAATAATACTGCCGACAATATTATGAAAACACCTGATCTTAATTTCATTTCTAAACCTCTTTCATCTCTCTAGTAGTAATACTTGTTTATAAATCTTTTGATTGGAAATTTTGGAGTTTTTTAAACTATATTAACTATAGAAATAAGCAGTTAATCCAGTTATTGCAACAATTGAATGCAATATTGTATCAACCTTATTGAATGCATCCAAACTAAACAGATCAGGATATATCCATCCTGTTAATGCTACAACAGCAAAGAATATGCCATTAAATAAAGCAAATCTTTGTATTTTTTCTCTGTAATATTCCAAAGAAATAGGATACCATATGTACCGATCGAAATATGGATAACCTTGTGCAATGTTTCATAAGTAAAACCGTTCTTTATCAAGTCAGTAATTAAAGTTATGATGATTAACAGAAAGAATACAGATATTATTCTCATATAATATTTCGCGTAATTTTTTGATCTCATTGGGTTAAATGCTAATAATAGCTACCATATTTATGCAGTATATAAAACATGGGGCTAGGAGGATTACCACATAAGGGCTAATCGCCCTTATCAACCCACAATCTATTTCGCTTCGCTCAATGGCCCTAAAATAATCTATCATGAAATTCAATATTGAATGGGGCTAGGAGGATTTGAACCCCTACCGCCTGCTCCCTAAGCAGGAATCCTAGCCAAGTTAGAACACAGCCCCACAAGAGATAAAGATTGATTTTTGATTATAAATGTTTCTGATGTTTTTATAAGCATTTTAGAGTGGTAAATCTGCCGAAAGATTTAAATATAATAAATAATTAATTCATTGTAATATGGATGATTTATCTCGTAGAGGATTTTTAGGTATTTTAGGAGCAGCTGTAGCTGCACCAGTACTTAGTCCGCTTGAAAAAGCTCTAGCTTTTGCAAACCCCCCTAAAAAAAACAAATCAGATGAGAGAGTCACAGATTATAATGTTTCTATAAGTTATTTAAATACAACAGGAGGGATATATGACCCATCACTTGCAGAAGGTGTAACTGAAATTCCTCCATTAGAGCCTGTAGTAACTGGCTTAACACCTGTTAATTACACAGGATTAATGGTACATCTTGGTCCGACAGAAAAAGGTGCTAGAGGACGATATCTAAGTTTTAATAATAATCCAAGAGCAACTCTGGAAGGGATTTTTAATGAAAATACAGATAAACTGCCTCCACGTGAAGAAGGTGAAACAGATGATGTTTATAGGGCAAGAATACAGTCTAGTGTCAATGAGTTAATAAGGGCAATTAGACAAGAATTAGATCCAAGATTGCTTGAAGGATATCGAAATCATCCTGAGTTAGGCGCAAATATTACTGTAAAGGTAGTGAATCCAAATTTTTCCAGCTCTACATTTGATGCTGATATCTATGAACTGCCTTCTGCAACATATGAATTTGTTATTCCTACAGGCACTCTTAAAGAAGCATCTTTATCATTAAAATCAATCGGTCCAGTGGCTCCAGGGGCTGAAGTAGGTATTTATCTGGAAAAAGTAGGCGTAGCTGATTCCAGGAGAGAACTTGCACATCTAGTTGTCAGTAATCCAGGAAGTGCTGATCCGCAAACCCTAAATTTACCTAATCTGGTGGCAGGTACATATCATGTTACAATACAACATCTGCCAAGCAGCCAATATCCTAGTAATCTATTGTTAGAAGAAGTAGGCATAACAGGTAAACTGCATGAAACAACTGGTAAAAAAAGATCCCATTAAGTTCAATTCTAATAAACCAATAATCTTTAACTTATTCAAACGACACAGCTAATATGCTCTCTTTTCTCGATTCTGACGACACTGTTTACAAAGCTCTCAACTTTGCTTTCATGCGAGACGATAATGACTTGCTTCATGTTTAACTGCTCTAACACATCGCGAACTTTATCCAGCTGCTCGTTGCTGAAGCCATCTGTCGGCTCATCTAGTATTATCAAATCTTTTGTCTTAATCCTGCTCATCACATCATTGATTGTCTTATTAAGCGCAAGCCTATATGCTAGTGCACATGCTGTCCTCTCTCCACCAGAAAGATTTTCAAAGCTGATCTCATATCCGTTCTGCTCGATTATTGGAGTGAATTCATCATCCAGCCTAGTAGACATTGTTTCATCTTCAATAAGTATGTCAAACCATCTTACAAATAATTCATTGAATTCGTGATACAGCTTAAGCATGACGTGCCTTTCCATTATTTCGGTTAGTGTAATAAAGTATTCCTGCAGCCAGTTATTGAGCTCGTTGATTTTAGAAATTTTTTGCTTAACATTGTTCTTCCTTTCAATCTCCTTAGCAAGCAAAAGGATACTTTTTTCAATGCTCTCTGCTTCCTTTCTCAACGCAATAACAGTTAGCTCCTGCATCCTTTCCTGGGAATAATGCTGCTCAAGCAGAGCTCTTTCAGCAGCATATTGTTTTTCATCTTCAGAATTGAGCGCAAGCTTTTCTTCAGCAATCTTTTTATCATCTGCCAATTTTTTAAGTTCAGCTTCAATTGCATGCTTAGTATTTTCTAGTGAGAGTCTTGCTGATTTCTTGTCATTGATTAAATTAAGCAGATTGTTTTTCTCATTCTCCCTTAAAGCATATCCATTGATTTTTTTTATCAATAATCTCAGCTGATCAACTTCCTCTTTATGCTTTAATAGCTCTTTATCTTGCATAATATTTGGATTCAACAGGTTTATTTTCGCATTTAATGCATTCAACAGCTCACTATTTGTAGCTTTCTCTACTGCAAACTCAGCCAATGCTTTTAGCTCAGAATTTATTGCTTGCATCAGCAGCTCTTGTTTTTGCATCGACTCAAGATGTCTTTTATTATTAGCTAGCTCATTCTGCAGCTTTTCTCTCTCTTCCATAACAGCTGAAAGTTCATTGATTAAATTTACTATCTTGCCCTCTTCTTCAGTAACCACATCATGCTTATGCGTTTCAGAGACTTCCTGCTTGCACACAGGGCAATTATTTAATTGAGATATCTGATTCTTCAGTTTCTCTGAATTTGCCTTGTTGACTTCCAACTCCTTAATTTTTACATTACTATTATTAAATTGCCTTTCCTGCTCAATTATCTTTTGCGCAAATTCATCCTTGGACCCCAACAGCCTTTTCAGCTCTGCAAGTTTAGTTTCTTTTTCTGGAAGGATATTTAATTTATTCTCAAGCAACAGCTGCCTTTCTTTAATTGCCTGCATTCTTGCATTTAATGATGCGCTTTCAATTTTTGATTTTGTATGCTTAGTGGAGAATTCTTGGTATGATAACTCTTTCTGCTGCAATTCCTGCTCTATCTCCTTAATTTTTCCTAAATATTGTTGATAGTGCGCAATTTCAACAGTTGTCAGCTCTGATTCTATTGTCTTTAATTTCTGTTCAACTAAAGCTATTGACTTATCCAGCAGGTTTATCTCATTCAAGGTATTTCTTTGCTGCAGAGATTTCTCATTTATCTTAGTATCGATTATCGCATGGTTTTTTCTTAATAGAGTAAGTTCAGTTAATTTTTGCTCTAGCTGCTGCAAGATGTTTTTCTTCTGCTCAATCCTTGATTTCAATGAGTTAAGTATCGGCTCAAGCAAACTTAGTTTTTCTTTTAATGCATCTTTCTGCTGTTCAAACTCTGTTTTCTGCCTTATCTTCTCATCTAGGTCAAGCACTTCGCCAGAATATTGCGCATTTAATTCTCTAAGATACCTTACAAGAATTGAACTGTTTTCTCTGACACGCTTGTATTTGTCTATACCAAACACTTTGCGCAAGGTGTCTAATCTCGTGTCTTTATCTTCTTGAAGGATCTGCTTCATCTCTTCCTGTGGAGTATAAACAGTGTAACGATAGATTAAGTCACGAGATTTGCTTACCATCTCTCTTGGGTACTGCAACAACTCAAATACTTTTGATTTTAATTCAACAGGAGTAAGCTCTGATTTCAAGCCATCGATTATTATGTAACCAGCTGCCTGCTTGATTTCATTCTTGGCATTGCCTGCGTTTCTTATATCACTGCTTTCTTTTGGAGCAGTTGAAGTGCTTCTTTTCAAAACTCTTTTTATCACAACATCCTTGCCGTCAATCATGAAATTCAGTTCAATACTGCCTGAATTCTCTCCATTTCTAAGCAAAGCTTCCCCTGTCTTATGCCTAGAGCCAAACAATGAATATTCGATAGACTGCAATATTGTAGATTTTCCTGCACCTATATCACCACTCAACAGCACACTGCCTGCTGGAAAATGGATCTCCTGGTTATTATAGCTTCTTATGTTATTCAGCTTCAATGATTTCAGCAGCATGCTACCCCTCACAGATAATATTAAGATATTAAATTAAAAAATATTGAATGAAATAATTAAAATAAAACGATATAAATCATAAAGAATGATTTGTTGTTTTAAAATTTATTCATGGAAAAATCTTAAATAGATAATAACACATTATATTATCTTTACCTCATCTTCTAAGATGTATTTTTTTAAATGCTTGTTGATTCCCCTATATGTAAGCAGATCCACTTTTTTCCTTAATTCTTTTTCAAGCTCTAGCTCTATCCCAACTAGATCAAATAGGCTGAATTTTCTTCTTTTTACCTGTATCAAGATATCAACATCACTCTTCTTATTATAATCTCCTCTAGCATAAGAGCCAAATATTCCAGCTTTAGTTACACCGTTCTTCTTAAGTATAGGGATTATCTTCTTCTCCAGGCTTTTGATAATTGAGGATTTTTTGATTTTTGCAGGTTTTTTCATTCTGATAGTAATATAGCTAGATTTGGATTTAAAGCTTGCGACAAAAAAAAACCAAANNCCAAAAAAGGTTTGACAGCGCAAAAATACCTTGCATTGAAGAGACCAGAAGACAATATAGGGAACTTTTTTTTACAACACCAGATGTTAACCAATTTGTTGCCGGCATTATATTGTATGAAGAGACTTTGTTTCAAAAAGCAAGCGATGGGACTACATTTCCGGAATATCTAAAAAAACACAACATTGTGCCTGGCATTAAAGTTGACAAAGGCCTAGTGCCATTTAATGATTCAGACGTAGAGAAAGTAACTCAGGGATTAGATGGCTTAGG
>DUGA01000103.1 GCA_013331615.1 Candidatus Woesearchaeota archaeon
ATAGAGCCGTTTGCAAGCACTGGCGCAGGACTGATCTATGAAGCAAATGAAGCAAGCGTGTTTATGCAGGAATCTAAAAAAGGAGTTCGTGGAACTTTTGCTCGTGAGATATTAAAGGAGGTTGAAAAGTTAAATGGACTGCCTTTTACAACAAGATGGCTGACAAGAAGATTCGGAAAAGCAAAAGTCAACTTTGGGATGAGAGAACTGATGCAGGCTGAGGTAATAAGAGGATATCCACCGTTAGTTGACAAAGCGCATGGAATCATAAGCCAAGCAGAGCATACACTCTTAGTCAAGGATAAGCCAGTGATTCTGACAAAGTATGATGATGAGTGAAAAAATTCTAATTAATAATATGTCAAATGATAAAAAAGATAAATTAAGTAAGGGTGTAATAAGAAAAGCAACTGATAAAGACCTTCCTAAATTGCTTGATGTTGATTATGAATGTGATTCTATCGTGATTAAAAGATTAAAGCTTGGCAAAGATAAATTAAAAGAAGCATTGCACAAGAGATTGAATGAAAGCAATAAGGAATTTTATGTTTATGAGATTGCTAATAATAAAGAGATATTAGGATATGCAACCCTTAAGCTTGAGTTCCCAGGATATAAGAATTGCGAGCTTTCATGGGTTGCTGTCAAGCAGAAATACCATAATAAAGGAATTGGAAAAAAGTTGGTAAAGTTTATTGAGCAATTAGTAAAAAAGAAAGGCTTTAGAAACATCTATGCTTATACAAGCGAGAAAGGAAACGAGAATGCGCATGAGTTCTACAAGAAGCTTGGATATAGAAAGATAAATGCACTGGAAGATTATTATAGCGATGGCACAAAGGCAGTATTGTACGGCAAGATGCTAAATGAATGAGCAGATTTATATCCTAAATAGGTTATTTTATGTTGAAAATGGCAAACGAAGGAAAAAAAGAAAATAAATTGCAAGATAATAAGCTGAAAGAGGATAAAGTGATACCAAAAAAAGATGAAATAGTAGCGAAAAGTAAGAAAGTTGATATAGTAATTAATGAGAAAAAAGTTGATATAGTAAAGAAAGAAAAGAAGATTGAGACAATCAAGAAAGTCCTTATAACAGAATTTGGCAAGAGATTTTTTGTGAGGAATGTTGAGCAAGATTTTCACACAAATTTTGGTGTTGTGAGCAAGAAAGACCTGAAGAGCGATGCTAGTATAATTAAGACAGGCAATGGAACTAAGTTGTTTGCGCACAAGCCTGCGTTCATTGACCTGTATTCAAGGATCAAAAGAGCACCGCAGATAATCCCTAGAAAGGATATTGGCATAATAATTGCAGAGACAGGAATTGGAAGAAATTCTATTGTCGTTGAAGCTGGAACAGGCTCTGGGGCATTGTGTTTTATGCTGGCAAATATTGTGAAGAAGGTTTTTACATATGAGATAAGAGAGGATTTCTTTAATATTGCATCTGAGAACCTAAAGTTTCTTGGACTAAAGAATGTTGTCATGAATAATAAGTCCATATATGACAGGATTGATGAGAAGAAAAAAGATGACAAAGGAAAAAATGATTTTCCAAAGGATGTTGATTTAGTAGCGCTTGATCTTCCTGAGCCTTGGCTTGCAGTAGAAAATGCAAATGCTTTGCTTAAAAGTGGAGGATTTTTAGTTTCTTATTCTCCAACTACTCCGCAAGTGAGTGATTTTGTTGAGAAAGTGAAGAAGATAGAAAGCTTGCGGTACATTAAGACAGTTGAAGTGATAATGAGAGATTGGGAGATTGATGAGAGAAAAGTTAGACCAATGTCTGCAAGCATAGGGCATTCTGGGTTTATCAGCTTTGTGAGGAAAGTGTGAATTTCTGTGATTGTTTAGTTTGTGTGATAAAATTTTCTAAAACAGTGGCGACTGCCGACGAACACTAGCCAAGATTCTCGATTAGTTGCTCCTCCTCTACGCTTAGTAATATAGATGTGATAGTAGAAAAGCTTTGCATGTCATGTTGGCTGTTGAGTAACTAAATGCCATTGCCCGTCGCAACTTGGCTTGTTAATTTTGATATGTGTTCGTCATAAAATGGCAGTCGCCACTTTTTAGATGACTCGAGTATCGATAATTTATCGATTTGATAATCTTTCAGCTAATCCCTTAAGAGTTCCTGTATAATGAACTCCTTCTTGATTACGCAAACTTAGATACCATGGGACTAATTTTTCCGCTACATATTCAGAATTTTGTAATCTTCTTTGTGTGCTTTGACGTGTTGATTCCAAATCCAATCTCTGAGCTCCTGTATCTAACATTACCTCGTTTTGTAAATCCCAGTTAGGCAAAAAAGCGAAATATCTAATACTTCTATGCTCAAGAGAATCCGATAAGCTTGCTTCTGGATATTCGCTAATATGTGCAGCTCCAATAACCAAAACATGCCTCTCGCCAACTGGTTTTGAGCCTGTAACTTTTGTAACATTGGCAACAATTTGGCGCTGTCTCTCATATTCAATATCATCAAGGTTAGGCGCACTTACTAGATATCTATTTATGACGGACGACAAATTACCATTATCATTAGGTGAACATAAGCTTAGATCGTCATAGATCATCCATACCTGGAAAGGATGTAGCTGTTCGCCTCTTTCTATGCTTCTTATTGCGCTCTTTAGAATATCAGTTCTAATAATAGAATATAACATTCGATTCTTAACTTCTGAAGTCGAATCAATAGGTATCCTTCTGCCATGCCCTCTTTTAGCGAGGATTCCACCAAATTCTCTATCTTCAGAGAAAGGACTGAGTTCATGGCTTAATAGATATCGATTAAGTGGATCCATAACCCTAAAATCCAATATACCTGCTTCATCAGGACTCATTTCAACTAATAAAGCATCATCCCTTCTTACACTCCTGGTTAAAACCATATCAAGAGACTCTGCAAATATATGATGCACATCTCCAAGTATAATTAAATCTGCTGATTCAATATCAGGCGTGTTTGCTCTGTAAGGCTCAAAAAAAGAATCTATTATCAGTTCAGCTAAGCTGCTCTGCTCCAAAATACCTCTAACTTCTCGTCCTTGATGAATCTGTCGAATCATCGCTTCTGCCCTTTGACCACGTGTCTCTGATAATTTCTGGTAAGGCAGCAAATATTCATCTTTACTAGGCAATAATTTGGAAGATGCTTGTGATGAAGGTGCATCTTGTGATGAAGATGTATCAAGAGGTTTAGATGAGGAAGTATCTGCTTGCAAAGGATTCACATTAGCAGCTTGAATCTTATGCTCGATAGTTTGAGGATTTGTCTGAGATGACCTTCTCAAAGACAGAGATCCACCTATGCCAAGTCCAAGTAATATTGCTGTCAGGGGGATAATTACATAATTTCTTTTCATATTTTCTTATTTTCTTGAAAGGTATTTAAAAATATTTCTGTTTTTACCACTAAATAGTGTTACTTAAAAGAATTTGTGAAAAAAGTTTTTGTTAATTATTGCTTTATACTTTTGAGTTGCTTTAATCTTTACATATTTTATCTATATCTCCCTAATCATCTCTTTTATCTGCCTGATGATCTCTTTTGCTGCAGCCAGGTTGTCCTGCTCTGTGCCGTACCTGAAGTTTTCAAATGCTTGGTTTATCTGCTCAAGCTTTGCGATCATTTCTGTGGATTCTTTCTTTTTTTTCAGATCATGGATCAGCTCAGGCAATGTAAACTGGTATTTTATATGGTAGTATGATTTAAAAAAATCCTGGATAGCTAAAGAAAGCCTGTTACGGAGCTTCTCACTGTTGATCGCATATTTCTTCTTTGACCTTGTCTTTGTGAGATCTGTCAGTGATGAGTTGATGCTTGAAAGCTTAGAAATTGCAGATTTCTTCAGTTCTTCCTGTGTCTTTGATCTTGCCAGAGCTTTTTTCAGATGTTCCTTGTGCTTGTCATGCAATGTAAATTTGACATGTTTCAAGATAACATATAATAGGATAAGGACATCCAAGATAATGAAATTGCAGTAAACAGCCTGGATACCGATGAGGATTAATAAGGCCCAGATGATTCCTTCATAGATGCTTTTTAGGAGATCAGTTGTAAGCTTTTCACAGAATCTTTCATAGTATGATAATAATCTTTTATGATCTTTTAGGTAATAATATATCTTATCATCAATTAAAATAATTATTCTTCTGAAATGGTGCTGGAAATTGTGATGCAACTTAGGGTAATACTGATTTAGGT
Source organism: Candidatus Woesearchaeota archaeon (assembly GCA_013331615.1). Classification (GTDB taxonomy): domain Archaea; phylum Nanobdellota; class Nanobdellia; order Woesearchaeales; family UBA10200; genus UBA10200; species UBA10200 sp10200u. Next base: position 4,217 of record DUGA01000103.1, read on the forward strand.
ATTTGGTCTTATACTTAGCAATGTATTTTCCGAGAGAAGTATGGTAAGATAATGCTAGAAGTTCTTTAATCTGGGAGATGGACTTAGCTGCTGTATTGACTAGCTGATGAGGCTTATCTTTTATTACTTGCAATGCATTTGCGAACCTTAAATAGAATTCTCTAATTTTTTCTTTGATGTAGAGTAAGAAATCAAATTTAAATGAAAGCCTGAATTCAGAGATGAAGATTATTAATTTGTTGTAGTCTGTCTCTGAGATAAACCTGCTTAGGATTGTCTTGCTTTTAGGGTTGAGGATATGATGGATCTTATGAGGTGAACTGGCTTTACTTATTTTCAGGTGGTGCACATGGGCCTCTTTAGGCTCTTCTGGCTTTTCTGGTTTTACTTGATTAACTTTGTCATGATGGCTTTGCAATGATTTAAAGAGATTTTTAAATTTAAAGACTATGCCTATAAAGATATGCCTGATTCTTTTTACAAAGGTAACGATGACCAATAATGAGAAGATTATCGTCAATGCAAACATCAAGTTAGGATAGCAGATGTTTTCTTTTGTGAAAACCCTTTTGCAGTCGCTTGGGCAGGAGATTTCGTCTTCGCCGATATTACAGTAGCCATTGCCACAGCTGCATAATGTGAGATCCTCTGCCTTTTCCTCAGGGACTATGTAACCAGTTAGCAAGTAAAGATCATCAGATCTGCAGTTCTTGACTTCAAGCTCGTAATATTTATTTGATGCTATATCGACAGGAGCTTCTTCTCTAGTTGCTTGTGCTTCTGCGACCTGGTCAGCGATTATCTTCTCGATTATCTTTCTTGAGCGCTCTGTGTCAAGCAAGCCTGTATGGACATCATATATCTCCCAGTAATTTTCACATAATTTGTTGACGTATGCATCACCTATATGCTGGGCATTGCTTACTGTTATGATACCATCATTTGATTCATTGAAATTAAAAAGATCATCAGAATCTATAGACACAAATGGAGTATTGATCTTGTATGGCTTTGTGCCTGCAACTACAAAATATTTTACACCTGGAACACGATCTATCAGCTTATCCCTGGAAAGCTCTTGGATTATGGCTGAGTCTGGATCAAAGACTGAAGCACCTGCACGAAGGTTTGCAAGATATTTGAACAATAGCTGGAATAGTCTACTGCCTGCAATGCCTTCATTTGTGCTTCCGATCAGAGTTGCGCTTTTTACCTTCTTGATAAAAGTGTACTTTGCAGGATCTTTCTGATTTTCCTTGTATGCATAATCAAGCATTTCCTGGACAGTACTGCCGCCTAAGCTATGGCCAACTAGATGAATATCTGTAAACTGCTCATTATTTGCCTCTATCTCATTTGCGAAATTGATAGAATTCTCAAGTATGTATTTATTTGAAGGATATGCAAAAGTCCAGAGCTGCCAAGGTTGTGAAGTAAATCGGATATCATTTATCATCTCGTTATAAGTGGCAGGAGTGCTTCCAAGACCATGGACCAGAATAACTGCAGTCACGCTTCCGCCAATAGGTTGGTAAATGTTCTCAAATGAGCTTGTATGGCAATTCTTGCAATAGATGCCTATCAAGCTGAATGTGAATGAGTTATTTGAAACGTATTCCGAAAGGCTCTCTATATTTGCGCTTATGGTCCTTTTCTGCTTATCTATCTTTCCACCGATAACCTGCCAAGTATTATTCTGATAGAAATAGATTTTTACTGAGTTTTCATCTACCTCAGGATCAGTGATGTAAGGAACTGTGAGAGTTAGGTTGGATAGTTGGATGGAGACTTGAGGAGATGATTGCTCAGAAATTGTTATTGTAGCATTGCTTGTTGTATTTTTTATCTCAGAATCATTAGAGCTAGCTTTTGTTTTAGCAATATTCAATTTATCCAAATTTAATGTTAAGATAATCGGAGGTGAGACAAGCCTTAGATTTGGATTTTCAGGGAGAGAGATGTTTCTTGTTGTATTGCCAAGAGCATATTCTAACTTGAATGAGAATGTTTTGTTGTCAGATGAAGTTAATGCAAATTTAGAGGAAAGCAAAGTAAGGTTTTCCTGAGGCTTTTTTGCTAGCTGTAATGCTTGATCAGAAGCTATAAGATCATTACCGCATTTGACTGAGTCTACCCTCTTTATATCAATCGTTTCGCACCTGTCATAAAGGCATTTCCTTGCTTTTATGTCTGCAATATCTGTAGGAACATTGAACGTTAGAGTTGAGTCATAAGAAGATGTGCAGTTGATGTTGAACGGCTCAACAACTAAAGCTTCATCTCTCTCTAAATCTACTGGAATGGATAAGTCACTAGGGATAAGATAGTTAGAATCTGTTATAGGGATATCATTTGATCTTTTGCAGATGACTGCCTTATTTACATCTGCAGGCTCCCTGCGCTTATACAATCTTGATAAGAAATCTGCTAATTTATTTTCAGGGGTAAGGTCTGTGAATTTTATTGTAGCTGTGGAATTCTGTTGGTATGAAGAGTTGCCTGTATCCTGTACGCTTAACAGGGTTATGCTGACATCTGTTTTCTTATCCTTAGTAAGGTCAAGAGAAACTGCATTTTTTAGCTTAAGCTCAACGACAGCAGAGTTAACAAAACCTAGAGATGTAATCCCTAAAATAGTCTGGTTTGACCTAACAGCTAAAGCAGTCACATTATAGAGATTTTCCCCTATCTTAACATCTGCAGATTCAGTTTCTTTCAGTTTGAGGATTATTATGCGCTTTGCTTCATCTTTAGGCTCTAGAAATTTATTGAATTTTGATGCAAGATTTTTGAAGAATGATGAGTCTTCTGATAGTGCTTTAGCTGATTTTGAGTCTGCTAAAGAATCTTGAGCTTGTGCTGTATCCTGTTCTGCAGTTGACTGTGTTGAGGATTTAGGCGATGATTGAACCTGTGATGTTGCAGATTCAGCACCTGGCAGAGTGTATAAATCATTTGATCCAAAACTAGGTAATGGCGGAGCATCCTCTGGAATTGGATTTGGTTTTTTTACCTGGACATTGCCAGCAAACCCTTCGCTTGTCCTTCCGCAGTCTGTAAAGTAAAATTTGCATGTTGAGCCGCATCTTAATTCTCCTTCATAAAATCCTTGGCTCCTGCATGTCTGATTATTAAGCTCTGTGCCATCACACTCTTCTCCATAATTAACAACTGCATCTCCGCATGAGAAATATTGATAGGGATAATAATCTTTATTTGAAGAAGCAGTGCCTTGGATAGTGACAGCTGTATCACAAAATCCGTCTACTGTGCTTGTGTCCAAGCAGTTTTCTGATATTTCATTGTAATTGAGCCAGGTGTTTCCAGCTCCTGCACCGGCATTACCATTCCAGTAATTTAAGCCAGTATCATTTGCCTTTGCTGTGGAAGAAAATGTATTCTGGTAAATTGTATTGTTTGTTGAGTTTGCATCTGACCATATGTCAAGAAGCGTATTATCTGTTACTTGGTTGTATCTTATCGTGTTGTTTATAGAATTTGATATGCGAATGCCGTAGTATACTGAATTTGCAACTGTAGTGTTTATGATGATGCTGTCAATGATGTTTGAGAAATGTATTGCAGTAAAATTATTCTTTGTGAGTGTGTTGTATGAGAGGATAAGGTTATAGGTTTGTGTGGCATTTATCGCGATGTAAGTGTTATTATAAAAATTACTCTTGTTTATCAGTGTATTATTTGAATTGAATATTGAGATGCCAGTTCTGAAATAAAAGATAGTGCATCTGGAAATTGTAGTATTTACGAAATTAGATAGAGTAATTCCAGTGTTAGCATTGCTGCCATTTATGATGAAATCATTACAGGTTATAGAAAGGTTGCTTGCATTAACTATGATCGCATCTGTACTGCAGAGCATGTTAGCTGTAAGATTTAGGTTTGAATTTATCCTGGTGTTGCATGCTATGTCATTAAAGTGCGCAGTTATGTTTATTGAAGCTATGATCAAGCTATTGTCTGACTGCGTTGCATTTATGCTAACTGTGTAAGAGCCTGTCTTACCTGCATTACCTAAAGTAAGAATGACTGCCTTTGTGCCGCCGTTTGGAGAAATGCTTTCAGCTGTTGTCTGGTTTAATGATGCAACTGAGAGATTATCAATGTTTGTTATTGCAAGATTGAAACTAGCTGCAGTGTTGCCCTGATTCGTAATTGTAAGCAAATATGAGACGTTTGAATTTAATGTTGTGATCTGAAAGCTTGAGTTTGATGTGATGTTAACGCCTGTAGCTTGAGAAGTGAATATTGCACGCAGGTCTGCATTATTTGAGGAGCCAGAGAGATTATAGTATGCATCGCAGTAAGAATTGCTGTTCGTGTCTGTACAGCCTTCAATTGGCCTGTCAAATGCCTCCCAAAAGTTGCCTGAGCTTGAGTTCCACTTATTGGTGTTGTTGTAATCTGCAACTGAAGTGTTAGAGAATAAGTAGTTTTGGTGCAAAATGTTCTGTGAGCTTGAGGATGTCAGATTTATATCAAGAAGATTATTTTTTATTGAGTTTAAAATTATCGTATTGTTGAATGCTGAGAGAAATAACCCAAATGCGGTGTTGTTTCTGAGCGTATTGTTTGTGACCAAGGAATTATTTGTAAAGTTAAAATAAATGCCTGTGCTGAAATTCAGGAGGTTACATTGTTTTATAGTGAGATTATCTGCATTATTTGTTAAGATGCCTGTACCAGAGGTGTTGCCTCTTAAGGTGTAGTTTGCACAGCTAAGAAGAAGATTGCTTGAATTGAGAGTTAAGGCATTTCCGCTGCAACTTAAGTCTGCAGAAAATGTGTAGCTAGAAGTGACAGTATCTCCACATGCACAAGAGGTTATACCGCCGCATGATGCTGCAGATATAAGTGAGAAGGTGCTCGAGAATAAAGCTAATGCTAGGATCAACAGGATAGTATACAATGTTAAATTCAGTGTTGCATTAATTAGTTTCATTTTACCTCTTTTTTACACTTGATGTAATATTTATTTGCCGATGATGATTTTTTATTTTTTAGTTATGACATTTTTTAATCATCATTTCCTCTTTCTTTTCTTTCTGCTGAACATACCTGTAAGCTGTGAAACAAAGGTATGGTTTTTATTGTTATGATTGCCGTTGCCGTTCTGCTGAGCATTCTTTATCATGAATGTCAGATAGATGGTGACTGCCAAAATCACGAAAAGCAATACTATCAAGCGAGTGTTAGAAAGCAATTGCTGGGTTTTTGGAATTTCAATAGCTGCAGGCTTTTCTTCTCTTACTGTAACAAGCCTAATCAATTGCTTGCATGCATTTATAGAAGATTCTATCAATGATTTTGCTTTCTGGCCTTCCTTGTCATCCATGGCTTTCTTTGCAAGATCTAAAAGTTCCTGCATATCAAGGCATTCTGAGTTTTCTTTTAACAATGCCTGGGCAAATTCTAATCTCATTTTAAGGTCTGTCTGATTGTCTTCATCTATGACATCCACATATAATGAGGCGCGTGCTGTTGACTGTGGATCATTAGAAATTCCCTGTATTACAACTTCATATCTTCCTGGCTTGGTCTTTGGAGTAACATCCAAGCTAAGGCGATCTTGGCCTGCGTATAATAATGCAGGAATTAATGACTTATCCAACTGTAACTGTATATCTTTGTTCTGGCTATCAGCATTAAACGCAATCCCTTGCAACGCTACCTGACCAGTGTTTCTTACAATTACAGGAATCTTTATGTTGTCATTTGGCTTTAATGAGATAATTGGCGGGACAATGATCTCAAATGAGACAGCTCTTGTCTTTGTGACCTCAACTTGTTCTGTTTTTGTGTTAACTATATTGCTGTTGACTGTAATGGTAGAGGTGATTACTGTTGTAGTCGGCTCTGCAAGCATAAATACAGAGAAGTTGCTTGTCGTGAAATGGATTATGTTATTTGTCGAGTCTATTATGACAGTTAGTTGAGTAAGTGTACAGTTGCTTGGGCTTGCGCACTTATATACTTCCAGATTAGTCTCTTCAGAAAGAGATTCTTCTATAGAGCTATAATTGTATGAAATGTTTGCGTTTGAAAACGCAACAGATGCATTTACGATAAAGGTATCAACAGATCTTCTCTTTGTCGGTGGAGTGACTGTTTCAGCTGAATCAATAAATGTTGCAACTGTGGTTGTGTTTTCGTTGATAACTCCCTGTATCAATGTTATTATTGGTTTTGATGTTTCAATCTCTATATTATATGTTCCAGGTACTATACTAGTTGAGCCGGAAACATTGTTGATTAAAGTGGTTCCGCTTTGATAATCCTTTAGCTTAATGTTTGTAGAACCTATTGCTGTCAATGTTATTGCAGTGGAAGTACTGTAAATTACTGTAGTTGTTCCAGTGTTTGCATTTCCATTAATATCAACAACCCTGAGAGAGAGATTATGTGTGCCATTAATTCCAGATGAGAAAGTATAGTTCCTGAGATATTTCAATGCAGTTATGTTTTCTGATGATTCTGCAATGCTTAAGTTAGATTGCGTGCCATTAGGGTAAGTTAATGTCAGCACAATAGAATGAAGCAATGTGCCTAAAGTGGATTCAGTTATTATCTTTACTGAGCCATTGACTGCAACATTTGTCTGGTTAGGATAAATTGTGATTATAGGAGAGGCAATAGATGCTCCTTGCGCTTTTGTAAGACGCATTATGCTCGAGGTGTTTACATTTTCTTTTCCGCTAACTATGGAACCATTGTATCCGCGAGCCACTATTGTAAGGTCTCTAGGTGTGAGATTTGTTATCTCATAACTTACCTGCCAGAAAGAGTTATTTATTGGAGTTGCAACTGTAGTTGCTTCTGTGCCATCGTTTGTAACCTGAATTGAGATGTTATCTACCCAGTCTGTCCTGTTTGTGACGCTTACATTTATCGTGTATGTAGTGCTTGGATAGACAATGGTATAATTGCCTGGATAAGTTACGTTTAACACTACGTAAATTATGTCTATCGCATTTGGAGTGCTGTAATTTGAGTAGTCTATCCCATCATAAGCTCTCACTTTCCAGTATTGTATGCCGTTAGTGTAAACGGAAGTGTTTGTGTAATTTGTTCTTGAAGTTGTTGCATTATGAAGCTGTGCTGTAAAGCTTATGTTGTTGCCTAATGCTATTTCATAAGTTATGTTATCTCCTTCTGTGTCTGTGGATGAATTCCAAGTAAATGTTAAGTTAGTGTAGACTTTTGAAGAGCCGTTTGCTGGAGTCAGTAATACAGGAACGCTTGGCTCAACGTTCATCCTGAAGAAAATTGTAGTTCCATTTGTATTGCCCATGCTATCATTTGCATAGAAAGTGAAATTGTTCATTATGCTAACTATTGCAGTAATGTTTGCATATGTCTGGTTGCAAAGAACAGAGACGTTTGCTGCTTTGTTCAAGGAATACCAGCAAGATTGCAAGTATGGGTCTGTTACACTCCAGTTGATTGTCCTGTTTAATACAAGAGATGATAACGCAGAGTTGTTTAATGGGAAAGTTATGTTTATAATTGGCGGAGTCAAGTCAACATGTAAGGTTGCTGTGCCTCTTCCTGTAACTCCTCTACTTGTTGAGTTTATTATTACAGTGTAGATGCCATCTGTGTTTGGAGATGAGATTGTGTAGTTGTAGCTTGCTGTGCTGTCTGTTTTTGGAACTAAGTGGCTGAGAGTCATTGCGCCAGAGTCTGTGGCTAGCAAGAGAGAGCCAGTCAAATCTTTTGTGACTGAGGAGTTTACGTTAGCGTGCAATGATCTGATGTCATAGTCTATGAGCTTTAAAGTCGAGGTGTTTGTAAAGTTGAATATTTGTGTGTTTGTTGATAGGTTTATCTCTGTGATTGCACCTGAATTACTATCACCATTGCTTGTTCCGACGTATAAAGTCTTGTTGTCTGTAGAGAGTGTTAATGCTGTGACGTTGTTTGTGTTGCCAGCTAATACCTTATTTGTTCCATTGAGAGTGTAAACTGTGCCAATGTAATTCTCCCATATTTCTTCAGAAGTTACGTTTCTGCCGATTATTATCCTGACTTCATCTATGCTGCCGTTGAAATGACCATTAGTAGAATAACCAAAATTAAGTGAATTTGTATTGTTAAGATAAGATGGGCTAGTTTGTACTACAGAATAAACACCACTTGGCATACCATTAACATATATCCTAGTTGTTGTCCTATTACTAATCATATCAACTTCTCTCGTACAAACTATATTATTCCATGTTTCTTCATTGATAGTTATAGTTGTGGAACCAGTATCTTCAACATACCAACCTGTTGGTCTGAAATAACAATATGGAAGATGAGTAGTTGGAACTGAGACTGCCCAACCAGCTTTATCTATAGCATCCATTCTGCCACTGCTATTATGGAAATTAATCCATACAGATACAGCGGATGCATTATTATAAAATCTAAGTGCAGAGCTATCTGCCAGAGTTGCGCCTGATGAAGTTCCATTAACGGATAAAGAAGAACCAAATTTTGCAATTGTTGAATTAATATGGCCGCTGCCTAGCAAACTTAGCGTGAATCCATTTCCAGATGAATCTGTCAGATCATCCATGTGCCACCAACCTACAACATTAGTTGTATTTGCGTAGACTGCGCCAGGGCTGAATGTTGAAGCGTTAATCAATGAGACTCCTCTGTCTGAGCCGATGAAGATGTTTTCGATGTTTGATTCTAGTGTGTTGATGTTTGAAATAGATGTAGTATTCTTTGCCCTGAACTTAAAGAAATAATCCAGTATCTCTTGCTGTGTCCAAGCTCTGTTATAAACTGCAATTTCATCTACAAGACCATCAAATAGATTCACACCAACTTGTTGTTGACCAATATCCCATTCAGCTGCGCCGGTAATATTTGTAAAGTTAGTACGGACAGGTGTGCCTGCAACACCATTAGCATAACAAATGATATGAGTACCGTTAAAAATATAACTAGCAAGAAACCAAGTATCATAAGCAACTGGAGAGCCAATTATTGCAGATGCATCTTCTATCCCATTAATTTTAGTGGTACAAGTTATTCTTGGACCTGATGAACTAGCTTCTATTGCTATCCTATAAGTAGTGCCATTAGCATAATCAAATATTGAAGAAGTCGGATCAACAGGGTTAGAGTTCATATAAACCCACAAATTTACAGTCAATTCAGATTTATTGTTGAATAATTTTGTAGCATCACTAGTTCCAATTTCTATATACTTAGTATAATTTACATCTACTGCTTTACCAAATTTAGCAGGAGAAGTTACAAAATCAGCGCCATTAAATAATGTAAAATCTGAGTTAATACCTGAAGAATCGTTGGTGTTTTCCATATGCCACCAACCAGTCATATTAGTATCATAACTATATTCATCCTGATTAAATATGGTCGATAAGGTAGCGCTTCTCAATAAGTGGCTTGTGTTAGCGTATAATATATGGCCAAAGGAGCTAGACTTATCAAACTTGACTGCTCTAACTATTGCTGTGTCCGTGCTGTTTGCAACTATGTTGCTAGTGAAGTTCCATACCCTAACTCCAGAATCTGTGGCGATTGCGCAATAATCCAAGCCAGAGAATGTGGTACAATCAATATCATTTACGTTACTTACATTACCGGTGTGGCTCTTATTAAATACTAATGTAGCGTTGTTATTGAATGCCCAGATGCCTGAAGTGTTGCCAAGATAGACCAAATTGTTAAGCACATAAACACTCTTGAAATTGCCTGATATGTTTACTCTTGCAGAGTTATTGTTTGCAAACAGAACTTGCAAGCTGGAATTTGTTGCAATGTAATAGTATGTGCCGTCTGTGAAGACATCATTTACATTGTTGCTTGATAATTTTGCGTTAGTTGTTGTGTAATTCTCTGTCCTGTATGAATTTGTGCTGACTGGAGTAAAGTCTCCTATGCTAATTCTTGTCGTGTTAATGTAGATGCCGATCTCATTATCAGTTACATTAAAGCCATGGCTTAAGTTAATGCTTCCGAATACAGAGAATGATTCAAGGTTTCTGGTGACGTTTCTCGTCAAGGATGCAGTAATCTGCATGCTTCCATTGACTGTAAAATTGTAGTTGAATGCAGCAGTATTTCCAACGCTGTCATTTATGTAAACAGTATAATTATATGTTCTTGCTGCAAAACTAGAGTTGATGTTAACAGGCAGAGAGTATAATGCGCTTGAGCCAGACATTGATTTGTTATTAATAACTGCAACTGCGCCATTCACTGCATCCTCCCAGATAGTTAACCATGCGCCTGTTGATAAAGTTAAGCCTGCTGGGAAATCAGCTGCAGAATATCTGAATGTGATGTTTTGGGCAAATTGCACAGGATTGGTTGCATTTACTGTGTTATTGTTCTGGTCTGTCTGATTTACAAAAGAAATTGTTGGAACAGTCAAGTCGACATATAATGTGCTGGTTCCAGTGCCAGTTACGCCTCTGCTTGTTGCGTTTACCAGTATAGTGTAAGTGCCTTCTGAGTTTGGAGATGAAATTGTGTAGTTGTAGTTTGCTAGATTATCTGCTCTTGTGATTAAATGTCCTATGGTCATCACACCAGAATCTGTTGCTAGCAAGAAATTTCCGCTAGGCGCAGATAATATAGGAAGAGTGGTACTGGTGTGCAAAGATCTTATATCTGCGTCGATTAACCTAAACTCAGAGATATTTGTAAAGTTAAATGATTGTGTATTAGATGCAAGATTTATTTCTGAGACTGCGCCAGAACTATTATCAGCATTGCTAGTTCCAACGTATAATGTCTCTTTGTTTGATGTTAATGCCAATGAGGAAACGTTATTTATCGAGCCTGCCAATATACTAGAGATGTTGCCGATAGTCAAGTAATGGTATCTTCTTGCATTGTAACGCTTAGTGATTTCTGCTTGCGTAAATGCATAGTTTTTATGTATTTTTATATCATCGATTGTGCCGTTGAAGATATTTCCGCCGCCTGTTGACTGCGCAACGTATATTGAACCATTGATCACAGTAGCATTCCAAGTATTAAAACCTGTAGAAGGAGTTCCTGAAAGTTTTCCATCTACATAGAAGTATGTGTGAGTATCATTTCTGACTAAAACAACATAGTGCCATGCATTTAAGCTCACATCACCAGTTGCACCAACCATTGCTGAACTGCTATATCTTAAATCTGTCCTATTGTTAGTCGTATCTATACCAAAGATGAATGCTGGATTACTGACATTACTTAGCTGTATTATTGCTCCAGGCGAACCATCTGTCCTAATAGGATATACCCAAGTCTCCAATGTCAATGGCTTTGTGTCAAAATCAAGTTGGACATCTGCTGCTGTTCTTCTGTTATAACTAAGACCTGTAGCTTTGAGAGCTTTAGGACCTATATAAGAAGCTGTTGTTGTTGTCAATCCTATTACAGAAGTGAGATTATATTTACCTGGTCCAAGATCAGAAGTAGCATCTGCATCAAACGGATACCATAATGCTAATCCAGATTCATTTATCTCTGTTTCAAAGTAAGAGTCATTAATCACTAAAACTCCTTGATCTCCTGTTCCAACAATTATTTCTGCGCTTGTCGCTTCTAATGCATTTATATTTGGAAGAGTAGTTGCATTATCATGGGCAAAATTAGCAGCTATATTTTGCACATTGTATTTTCTCAATAAGTTAGTTGAGGAGTTTGCCCAGATAAGATTATTGTTTGGGTCAATGATAACTGCTTTTATCGGTTGGCTGGCTGTGGTTGTGGAATTATAAACAGTAGTGTTGCCTGTGTAATTGACAATGCTCAGACCTGCATTTGTGGCAACTGCACAATAAACTACATTATTTATTGATTTGCAATAGATGTTATTAACGCTTGAGTTTATTAGCTGTGATGTGTAGCTTCTGTTTAAAGAAAGAGTTGCGTCATTGTTGAATATGAATAGGCCAGAAGCATTGCCTGCAAATACAAGATCGGTTATGGCATATACTGAATTAAAGTTGCCAGACTTATTGAGTCTTGCAGAATTATTATTTGCAAACAAAATGTCCAAGCTAGTGTTTGTTGCAACGTAATAATAAGTTCCATCTGCAAACACATCATTTACATTGTTGCTGGATAGCTTTCCATTTGATAAGGTAAAATTAGAAGATGAATATGAATTATTGCTATCTGCTGGCGTAAAGTTTCCACGATCTATCTTTGTTGTGTTAATATAGATGTCAATCTCATTGTCTGTCACATTAAAGCCGTCGCTCAGGTTTATGCTTCCAAATACAGAAAATGATTCAAGATTTCTGGTGACGTTTCTTGTCAAGGATGCAGTAATCTGCATG
>DUGA01000029.1 GCA_013331615.1 Candidatus Woesearchaeota archaeon
TGCTGCTGAACAATGCTTTTGCACGAGCTTCGATTATGCTTTTTGTAGCGATATTTTTTTTGTCTTGATAATAATTAAATTTTAAAATTTGTGCGTTAAAGAGAGGAGAGATGTATTGCGCAGGAGAGTAACTAGTGTCTTGGTTAGGCAGCTCTTCTTCCTCAAACTTTTCTAGGAAGATTGAGACTACTCTCTTTGGCAGCGTTATTCCTGAATATGTAAAGTCACCTATTGTTATGCATTTATATTCTTGCCTGATATAAGGGCATGTTTCAACCTGGTTTCTCATCGCAAGATTCTGATTTACTACGAACTCTGCAAATTTTGCTATAAAATCTTTGTATTGTTCAGGTGTTAAGCTTTCGATCTTTGGGCTCAATTTATCAAATTCTTCTTTTTGCCAAGGCTGGATATCACTATCGTAGTTTTTGACGTTAACTGTGAGCTCATATACTGTTTTTAGGAATGTGAGCTTATCAGGGATAACTTCTTTCAGTAACAAAGAGTATTCTGAAGGGTATTGCCTAAGTATTAAGTCAAAGACACGCAGGCCTGGTGTAAGTGAAGATGCCATCAATGCTTTTTTTGAAGAGATAGCTCTGGTTGCCTGCTCTATTTTTTGTTCTTCGGCTGTTCTCTCTGACCAGCTAGAGAGATATTGAAAACGCTCTTGCTCATTTAACTTATCCCAATTAGGCCAGGGATAATCTCTTTCCATGCTTGAATCTGGTATCTTCTCGATCGGCTGTTTTCTTGCAGTAGATATAGCCTGTGCATTGTTCTGGTCAGTGACTTCATAATATGCATCATTATTGCTAACTTTGCAAAAACAATAGTTTTGAGTTATTGCTACATCAGTTTTGCAAGGGCTTGCAAAAAATAATCTATTAGGATCTTGTGTTTCATCTTTTGTCATGATGATATAATGGTTTTTTGCCCGCTCTACTGTGAACAATACAGGGTCTGTAACATATGCTGCTGGCTGTACAACACCTATCTTGTTTTCACCGATAGAAGCGTATTTTCGCTCTTTGCTATCCTGCTTTTGCATCAGAAAGCTTACACCGACCATGAGAGGAAAATAATTGTTAATAGCTGCTCTTCCGCACGCNNGTATTAATAGCTGCTCTTCCGCACGGAGCTGCGCCTAAGGAAAATGCTTTTTTAATTAAGGGGTATGCCAGTGGAGTTAAAGTGCCATAGCTCTCAACTACTGCAGCAGTTGATAATCCTAAAGTTCCTGCTGCAAGTATGCATGGAGTGCCGTCTTTAGCAAGAGAAACAACTGTGTCTTTGGTATTTTTTGCAAGATTATTCACCACACCCTGGACTAAAGAAGGATTGCTTTGCTTGATCGCATTCAGGGATTTAAATGAGGAGTCAAGCAATTTTTGAGTTTCAGGAAAATTTTCAGGAGAGAGTGCTGTCTTTAAGAATTTTTCAAAGCCGATCTTATTGGTTGCTTTTGATGCATAGCCAAGAAGTTTTACATTTTGAGCAGCTAAAGAAGCAGTAACATCATTGCCTAGCTGGATAGAGAGAATCTCTAAAGCTTCTTTATTGCCTCCTCCTTTTAATACGTTTGCAAGAGCTTCTGCGCGTAAAAATGCGCTTTCTATGCCTAGCTCTGCCAGATCATCTTTGAATGAGGAAGCTATCTTAGTAATACTCTGTTCGCTTAATCTGCCTGTAGCAGATTCTGCTGTCTCAGCAGCTATTTTTGCAAGCAGATCATCTGTAATATGGCTTGTCAAAGCTTCTGCAAGATAAGCCTGTGAAGCAATAGATGTTTTTAATACAGCTGCGATGCCTTCATCACTAGCTCCTACTAATTTGACTATCTGCTCAATCGTCTCTTTTCTTGCTGCAGCATCTTCGAGCTTGTCTAATGATTGGGCTAAGCGGACAGCTTTATCTACGTTTTTTCCTGCCATTGCAGATTTTATAGCAGATTTTGCTAACGGAAATGCTGCAGTAACAACTGCAAAGCCTGCCCTTATGCCAAGCGTATAGGAGATTATTGTTTTTGGGTCATACTGCCATGCATATTCCTCTTCTTTAGGGAATTTTTGGTAGTATGCAAGATATTTTGGGTCGCCAAATGAATTGATATAATTAGTTGCATATGATTCATCTTTGATGTCTTGCGGAAGCTCAAAGCCAACTACATTGCATTTGAATTTATTGACTATGTTCTCTTCTTTTTTTACAGGGCAGTCTATGTCTGGGTTTTGTGTTAAGAAAACTTCATTGCCGACACTTACTATACCACCTAAACTTCCGCTATTGTCTCCGCAAATAAATAAGTAAGTCTCTTCATCCACTGGCTTTATCGGGCCCTTTAATTTCCATTCATACTGCTCTGCTACTAATCCAAGAATATTCCACCATGATTCAGAGCATGAGCCTCTGCCAGTCAAATCATCTCCTGTCGAGCCTTCTTTTGCAAGTGCGTTGCAAAAATCTTCCTCTGTAATCTGAAAATTATTAGAATCTTTATTTTGAGCAGAATCTTTTGGAGGAATCCTGAATTTTGCGCAATGCCTGTTTTCATAAGAATCTAGATCTCTTGATGATGAGTCTCCTTTCCTAAAATCTTTCCAGCATCTAGTTGTTGCTTCTGTAAGTTGTTTTATCGCTTCTTGCTTATTGGTGCTCAATGCAGTTGCATCTGTTAGTCTTTTGGATTTTTCACAGTACATGCATGTAGAGCCATAGTTTCTTTTTATGCTTACTGCATTATCTGTGCATTTTGTCTTTTGCTTAAGGCCGCAGATGTTAGCATCTTCAGTTACATGAACCTGATAGCTGTCTGTAATGCAGATGTAAGAATTTGATGTGAGCTTGTTTCCAATATCCCAATTAAAACCTCTATCAGGCAGCCAAGAAGATATTTGTGTTGCGCCTTCATGGCCATTGCTTGCAAGTTTTTCTATCTCTCTCCATACTTTGCTTTGGATATCGTTGATAGTATAACTCGTAATTTTAGATTCTGTTGGTTTGTCCTGACTAGCAGCACTAACAGATTGCCTATCGCCAAACTTATCTAATTCTGATGTTAAGCTAGAACCTTGGCCTGAGGCTACTGCATTGCCAGTTATTATATTATTGTTATTAGCAGTACTTTGTTCAGTAGAGGATTGCGTATTTGTTTTTGGATTTGGTGTTTTTTCGATGGGATTTAGTTGCACACAAGGAAGGATCTTTATGGTAGGGCTTTGCCTGAAAGTTTTCATGCATTCAGCTATCTCTAATGCAAGTTGCTCTGCAATCTTGTCATCTGTCTTTTTATCGCCAGGAACAATATCAAGCTTCCTTATTATATCTTCACTGGGAGAATATTCCTTATCGCAGTAGATTTTATCAACATCACTGATATCATCTTTTGAAAGAGCGACTGTGTTGATGCCGCATGCCAGAGCTTTGAGGGAATTTGCTACTGTAATGCGTTCAGAGACCTTAAATTCGCTGTAAGTTATGCCTTGC
This sequence comes from Candidatus Woesearchaeota archaeon, assembly GCA_013331615.1. GTDB lineage: Archaea > Nanobdellota > Nanobdellia > Woesearchaeales > UBA10200 > UBA10200 > UBA10200 sp10200u. Next base: position 3,487 of record DUGA01000029.1, read on the forward strand.
TCAGGCTCTATGTATTTAGGAAGCGCAAAGCCAAGAATCTTTGCAACTATAGGGCTATCCTTGATAAGAGGCCCTGCTATGATAAAGCCAAGAACTACTAGAACGATTACGCCTATGGCATATTCAATTAATTTCTGCCAGGCTATAGATGTACCTCTTTTTTTAAGATTTTTCATGCTAAATTCAGCCGAACCAGCCTCTGAATGTCTCGACAATATCATCCATCTTTAGCTTACTCTTGAATAAGATGATCGCGAGAATGACAAGTGCAACTAAGCCGATAATCATCAGCACAAGATAATTTATTTCCACATCTGCTTTTCTGCGCTTGTAATATTTTTTTAGTGTGTTGATCATTGTGCTTAGGCTCTGCTTGTTGTTTAGATATTAATCGTATTATATTGTTTAGGATTAAAATGTTTGTATAGTAAGGGATTAAGACGTAACTTCTGCAGGCGCTTCATTTGCAATATAGCCGCATATGTTTTTAACTTCAGATAAAGGAGTCAGGAATAATAAATCAACACCAGGATCTTCTTTAGGCTTTAACCTGAATGTTTCCCAACCACCTGCAAGGTTAGTTATAAAGTTTGTTGCTTTTGCTGATGCTCTGCCTACATCACTAACCCATTTGCCAACTTGAGCAGCAGGAATCTTAGCGTACATTGCAACTAAAGGCTCATCAACACTATAATACCATTTTGGGGAGAATAATTCCTTGTTATGAGAATCGTCCATAAGATACTCTGCATGTGTCTTCTGCTTGTTTTTTGGCTTTGTCATCCTTGCCCAGAATTCCAAGCTAAGGTATCTGTCTTTGAACTCCTCTTTTAGTTCCTGGTCAAACTTTATTCTTGAACAGATTATACAGGTAGCAGGCATATTTTCAAGATTTGCCTGGATCATGATTGACTTAAAATAGCCTTCTTCATTATACCAGTTGCTGAACAGGTCAAGCTGACCTTCTCCTGTTTTTTGCCAGCATTTTCTCAGCTCGTTGCCGACTAAGCTGTGCAATGCAAATTCCATTTGTATCGGAACAGAGAATGATGAAGAGCGCTCAAGGTCTCTGAAATCTGGCGCATTTTCGCTGATAAGTTGTTTTGGAGTAAGCTTGTTTACTGATTGCAATAAGTTTTGAGGGTTTGTTGGTGGTTTAGAAAAGGCATTGGTTGAGGTTATGGCTCCTCCTGTAATTGGATTATTACTATCATCTGTGCCTGAATCATCTGTCTCTGAAGAAAATTTAGCAGTAGAGCTTGAGCTAATAATGCTTCTTTCATAATCATCTTTTATACTATCCCATCTTTCATTATCTTCTTCTTTGAATATCTTTATTTCATTCATGACTTTAGGAAGCTCTCGCCTGACATCTGCTTGGGTAATGGTTATCAATCTTATAGGGCAGTCTACTTTGACAAGCTGTGATCCGCTTATCTTAGTATTTGCTGAAATAACTGCTGAAAATGCACAGATCTTTTCCTGCGACTCGACTGATAAAACTTTACTGATTTGCGTAGAAACGCCATAGAGCATGCCTGCGCTTATTAAAGTTAGCACTAAGACTACTATAGTATTGATGACAATTCCTCTTTTTTGTATGCTGCGAAATATCATTTTCTTGGGTTGCTTGTTTCTATGGAGCAAGCGCCTTATCTATCATGTTTTTTATGATCATGCCTAATGTTGCAAGCGCGATCAGGACTAATACAAGCATGAGAATGTTCCATACACTTATCTGTATGCCGCCTCTTTTAAGGTTTGCCATTAAATAAACCTAAGAAAGTAGATATATATAGTTTGCGGTTTAAAAAATAGAAAAGAGAGATAAAGAGGATAAGTGTTTAGTGAATAGTTAGGAAGATAAAAGAATATAAAATAGAAAAATATAATACCTTATATCTTCTTGAACTCGCTTGCTGTCTCAAGGAGATCTACATGACCTAAAAATAATGCTCTGCAGCAGTATCTTTCCATGCCTAAGTCATCTAAGACTTTTTTCCTGTCTTCGCCTTTCTCTACGCGCTTTGTAAAGTCTTCCCATAGATGAGCAACTGGCTTCCCGCAACTGAAACATCGAATTGGAATGATCATTTTTTGCCTCCGGTATATTGAATTTTAGTAAAATAATAAATTAATTTATTTTTATCTGTAGGATTTCTGACGTTTTGCTCTTGCCCTGGAATCGTTTGGCTTTCTTGTCTCTTTTCTTCTGACATCTGCGACTAACATGTGCCTGTCATACTGCAAGAATGGTTTTTCAAGCTTTTTGTTCATCTCAACAAGGCATTTTGATAATGCTAATCTTGCTGCTTCTGTCTGAGCATTTATGCCGCCGCCAAATACATTAATATCAACATCAACTTGAGTAGCTAGATCACCTGCGAGAATCAATGGCTCCATAATCTTTAATTTTGCCATTGGTGGCTGATATGCATCAAGTAATACTTCATTGATCCTTACTCTACCTGTGCCAGGACTTAATGTAGCTCTAGCGACTGCTCTTTTTCTTTTTCCTGAAAAGTGGATCTGTTTTGTCATTTTAAGCTTCTCCCTAATTGGTTACATACTTCTCCAACACTTATAGTATGGAGGATAGGCAGTTTTTCTGAATCTGCCACTTGAATTGTTTCAATGCTTGTGCTCTTAAAGTCTGAAGGCACTCCAATATAACACATTATTCTTTTGTATGCATCTAAACCTCTTTTTGTCCTGTAAGGCAACATGCCACGGATTGTCCTTCTTACGAATTTGTCTGGCATCGAATAAAAGAATGGACCATGCTTGTATGTGCCTCGTTCTTTCTTATGCCTGTAATGAGCAAGTATCATGTTGCGTTTTCCGCTTATCAGGGCATTTTCACAATTAACAATATCTATTTTTTCTCCTAACAATGCTTTCTTAGCAACAACAGTTGCCATCCTTCCCAATAAAAGATTTGATGCGTCGATTATCATAGTTTCACTCATTATGGTTTTTTGATTTATCCGACTATCCTGACTTTTTCTGCTTTTGGATTTTTTGCCATAAGCTCCTGGATAGTAATGGCTTTGCCTGCTTTGTTTATCTTATCAAGAGCCTGCTTTGAAAATGAATATGCTGCAACTGTCATCTTTTTAGTNNAGTTTCAGCAAATGCTCGTTGGTTTTGGTATTTATTGCCATTTTGTTTTAGATTGTGATTTTTTAGGATTGTTGTTAGTTAGTTTTGTTATTAGTTTTTCTTTCTTTGAAATGATGAATGCGGGGAGCATGATTTGAACACGCGCACCCACTAAGGGACTACCAGTTTGCTGCCAATAAATTATTTGGCACCTCAAGGTAGCGCATTTGACCAGGCTCTGCCATCCCCGCATATGATCAGGAAGGCTAATCAAGCTTGAGGTCTTTGAGCTTTTCAACAAAAACATCTGATTTTTGCTGAAGGATGCTGCATGCCTCTTTAACCATCTCTTTGGTAGTCAGCTGACCAAATGCTTCGATTGTGAAGAGGTATGAATTTTCTTCATATTCTACCTTAACAATATTAGGATTGACATCTTTGCATGCATCGACTAAGTCATTGTCAAGTATGAGGTTCTTGTCAATCTTGCCAGATTTGTCAAATATTTGTGGAGGAAATTTTGCTTTAAATTGATCAAAATCTTTTGTGTCGTTGTTAACTGTAATTTTTGACTTATAATTATAATAAACTAAGCCTGGGCTCCATTTGATATGGTCTTTGCCTTTGCCTAAGATAGCAGTAGCTTCCAGTTCAAGCTCCTGACCTTTTGATAATTTTACNNCATTCTGCTGGCAATGTGTATGATTTTAAGTCAGATGATAAGACAACCAGGCCAAGACGATGTGCCATGGTCTCATCATAAAGCAAGCTTGTGTTTTTCCTGAATTCGACCTCTTCAATAGCAAGAGTAGGCACTTCAGACATCATTATCCTTCTAAGAGAGTTAATATAGGAAACATCGAGATTTTTGATCCCAAATGTTGTTTTTAAGCCATCCTTACTCTTATGTAAAAGTTTTAGCTCCATTTTATGCCTCCGAATTAAATAATGATAATGTTCAATGTTTTCAATGATTGTTGATACAAAACAATCGAAATTTAAATATAATGATAGTTTTAATCTAATTTATACTCTTCTTCCACGCTTGCCGCCTTTCTTTCTGCAAGTGTCGTGAGGAACAGCAGTAACATCTTCAATGATACCAATTCTAAGACCCATTCTTGATAAAGCTCTTACAGCTGCTTGTGCTCCTGGTCCTGGATTGTTTGGACCGTTGTGACCGCCAGGTGCGCGAATCTTTACATGGATTGCATTAATTCCTTTTTCAAGTGCAATCTCTGCAACTTTTTTACTTGCCATCATTGCAGCAGTTGGTGAACTTTCCATCCTATCTGCTTTAACTACTTGGCCACCTGAACTTCTTGCAATAGATTCTGTGCCAGTAATATCTGTAATATGGATTATTGTATTGTTGTAAGAGCTGTAGATGTGTGCAATCCCCCATCTCATAGGCCCAAATCTATCTCTTGGCCTTGGAGCAGAATCTTGCTCTTGCTGAGGCTTAGCTTCAGGTTGAGGTGCTGATTGCGCCTGTGTTGTCTGTGCTGCTGATGCTTGAGGTTCTGCCATAATAATCACTTACCCCTTATTCTTTCTCTGGTAATCCCTTTCTCTTGTTTTGTATGTGTCTTGCCATACCTATGTTTTGATCTGATGTATGTTATCTGCCTTTTTTTAGCAGGCAATACAAGAGATTGCCTTAACATATGATCTTGAGAGGAAATTGAAGAATTTGTGCTAAAGCCAATCTGCGGCTCTTCAGAAATGCTGACAATATATGAAGGGAAGGTAATTATCCTGTCACCAACTTTAATATGCTCATGTGTGATAAGCTGTCTTGCCTGATCGACTGATCTTGCCAAGCCGCTTTTGTAGACAAGAGTCTGTAATCTTCGATTCAATACGTCTTGAAGACCAATACCAAGAATATTATCTAACTTAGCATTTTCAGGAACAAGGCCAAATGAACGCAGCTTGTTAATGAGATAAACTCTTTCCATCTCTGCTTGTTTAGTTGAAGCTCGAATCAATTTTTTTGCATCTGCCTTAAATTTTCTTAAGAGAGAATCCATCTTCCAAATCTCTGTCTTGTTCTTAAGACCATACTGCTTTAATAATTCTATCTCAAACTCTATCCTTTCCTTATCCCAGAGCTTTAATGGCCCTTGATATTTTTTTCTTAATCGTCTTGGATCGCCCATTTTGAATCACATTTAGTTTTTAAAATCATTTAGCTTTAGCAGCTGCGCTTCTCTTAACTCCCATAACTTTACCTTTGTTCTTTCTGAATTTGCTTCTTGTCTTCTGTCCACGGACAGGCAAGCCTAGCATATGTCTAACTCCTTTGTAACTCTTGATCTTTTTCATCAGTTTCAAGTCATTCTCATTGTTGAATTTAAGGTCTGTTGAGACTACATGCTTGTTTTCTCCAGTCTCCGGATCTTTTCTCCTGTTGAATAGCCACTCTGGAGCATTATATTTAGAAGGATTTTGGATAACATCGTTCAATCTTTCGATCTCATCTGTTTTTAATGTGCCTACTTTTGATGCCTTATCTACTTTTGCAAAATGGCAGACCATGTTAGAATACATTATGCTGATACCGCGTATCTTTGTCAATCCCTGCTTGATGGATTTTTTACCATCTAAGTCAGTGTTCATTATTCTTACAAAGTGCTGGTATTCTTGAGGCTGTTGTTCCATTTTAGCAAATTTAAATTGTTTTTATTTCCCAATTATCAAAAAGCGATAGAATCTGGTATTTAGCCAAACCCTGTTGTTCGCCTAATTGCTTAGACTCGGGAAAGAACCTATGAAAGTAATGGGTTGTTTATAAAGGTTGCGAAAATATAGTACAAGACAAAAGTAACGC
>DUGA01000007.1 GCA_013331615.1 Candidatus Woesearchaeota archaeon
AAGAAATAGCTGATGCCAATGCAGGCAAAGTTACAGATATAGAGTATAATAGATTATTGACAGCTGGCTACAAAGCTCCTCCGGCAGCAGATGAAATAGCTGCAGCCAATGTTGGTAAAGTAGCAGATGCAGAGTATAACAGATTACTGACTGCAGGTCACAGAACTCCTCCAACTGCAGAAGAAATAGCAACAGCTAATTTAGGCAAAGTTACTGACGTAGAATATCAAAGATTATTAACCGTTGGTCATAGAGCTCCTCCTACTCCTCAAGAAATAGCTGATGCCAATGCAGATAAGGTTGCAGATGCAGAATATCAAAGATTATTGACGGCAGGTCATAGAACACCTCCATCTGCAGAAGAAGTAAGGGCAGCAACAGTTGATTTGGTAACTGAAGCAAGATATCAAGAATTGCTAACTGTAGGTCATAGAGCTCCTCCAACAGATGCAGAAATCAAAGCAGAAGCTGCAAAGCAAGGCCTGACTGCAAGGCTTGAAACACTAGAATCTGATCTAACTGCTGCTCAAGTACAGCTATATACTGAGCGTGTTTCTTCCCAAGTAGATTTAACAGCTGAAAGAGCGCATGTAAACAGATTATTATATCTAAGAGACCGTAACCTAATCTCAAATACAGCATTGATAGATCTTATTGTTCCAGATATCTACAAAGGTATAAAAAAAGAAATTGCAGGCAAGGATCCTAAAGAAGTTGCTAACTATCTTATTTCATTGTTTGTAGAGCGTGGATATTTTGCGCAGCCAACACCTGATATAGAGCAAAGAGTTGAAGCTTACATTGCTGGCAGAGAATTGCCAACTGCTCAAGAAACTATTTCACGAGAACCTTTAAAACAAGCCTTATTAGATTTACTTTTGCCTGAAGTTTTTGGTAAATATTACAGTAAAGGCTCTACGATAGTTGAAATGCAGGATGCATTAAAGGCAGGAACTGCAGAAAATCCTGAGCGCAGAGAACTTTATCATGCAAAGTGCAAGGAATTACGACAGACTTTGAAAGCTCTTGGTTATGATACTAAAAATAAACATTCATTTATGGCATTAATAAATGATGTCATGGGTTGGCAGGAAGCAAATAAATAGATTTCTCTAAATTATGTTTATTCTATAAACAGAAAATCATTAAGCCATCTAAAAAGTTTATATTATAAACAATACTCTTAACTCTACTCTCATTAGCAATAGTGGCTTTTGAAAACATCTCAATGGGTTTCTCTATTCTCCCTCTTTTCATTCGTTCTAGCTTCAGAACGAATAATGCTGTTGTGATAACTAAGAATACTGAGCAGGGCATAAAAGCTAAAAATCATTTGATAAAGTTAATGCCTGCATGGAAAATTGCATTGATGCCAAGTTTAGCAGGATAAATTTGCTGAAAACATAGCTCATTTATAAGCAACCCTGCTATTATCGCAATAATTGGAATTTCGGCAGGGGTGAAATATACTTACAAAAGAGTCTTATTGACCATTCTCCAATCTGTCTGCCATCTTATTAGCAACATCTTCATCATATCCTTCAGAAATTCTATCTCTAATCGCTTTTTGCGCTTCAGAAATATCATAATGGACTCTTACATACCTTATCTCTATTTTGCCATTCTCTTTGTCATAAATAGCATAGCATGCTTTATTATTTCCATCTCTCGGTTGTCCAACGCTGCCGACATTGACTATTGCTAATTTTGCTGATTTTAAATCTATAGCATTAATAAGATCGTCTTTTTGTTTCCATTCTATTTCATCTTGCTGATTGTTCAAAACAACAAATGGGATATGCAAATGACCTATAAAACAGAGTTTTTTCTTTCTCTCTTCTATCTTTCTAAAATTTCTAATCACAAACTCTGGATTATAGTCACGGTAGCCAGATGGTATAATATAACTAAATCCCTTTGGATAAGTTAACTCACCATGTACTATAATAAAATCATCTACTTCTAATGTAAATTCAAGATTATCTAATACTTTTTTCGATTCTGAAGAAATTGCTTTCTTGTGATATTTAAACATAGAACTAATCTCAGGATTATAATTCCTTTCCGGAATATGCCACTTATCTTCACCTATTCTAACTTCTGCATCATGATTTCCAAGTACACATTTAATCCCTTTTCTTTGTATCAGCTCCACGCACTCATTAGGATTACCTCCATACCCAACAATGTCTCCGCAGCAATAGATATTTGAGTCAGAGATTCCTTGTTTTGCGATATCTGCTAACACTGCCTGGAATGCCTGCAGGTTGCTGTGGATGTCTGAGATGACTGCGATTTTTGCTGAAGCCGAAGGAGCAGTTGTTGGTGCTGTACCAGAGCTGGATGGCTTTGCTGTATAATCTAATGAAAACTCTGCATTATTTTGTTCATAAATTTTAGCAGCAATCTCCGAATAATTAATTTGTATATTAGTATTTGGGGTTGTTATTCCTAATGCTTTGTTTAGCTCATCTATTTTAGTCTTGTCATCTTTTACTAATTCCATTGTCAAATATGCAATGAGTGATTTTATTCTTTTCATTTTCTTATCTGCTTCTGTAATCTTTCTAACATTCTCTAATCTAGAATCATTTTTTGTCTCTTCTATTATCTTTTTTACTGCTCTATTAGCATCAAATTTGATGTCTACTTTTATCTCCTCACCTATGCGAGCCTTTAGTTTACTCTCATCGTTCAGCTCATTCCAAGTTATTTTAAACTTTGCCATCCTTAATTGCTCCTATTTTCTAAGTGACATTTTCCATCTCTACCTCATCTCCATTTACATCAGTTATCACTACATTATTTTTGTCTATCTTCAATTTCAGTCCGATTAATTCTATCTTAAGGTCTTCAAGCTTTATTGTTGGATAGACTTTCTTTGCATTATTGATAGGATTTAAAATAAAATGTGTGAAAGCAATCTTATATTCCATTATTTCGCCTCGATTCTTAGTATACAATATGTTTACTTTTGGCCAGTGCAATGCAGCTTGGCGTTTTTTATTATCATCAGATATATAATTTGCTATGGTTCTCTCAAAATCCAGCAATTGCGGCCATTGCAGTCTTAGTCCATATACTATATTCTGAGAATCTTCATGTCCCAGTGAAATGCTATTGCTTTCTACACCTTCCATCCTAAATATGTACGAGTCATGTTTGATATATAACCCTCTTAATACATCATAAAACTCTTTCTGAAGGTCAATCTCTATCTCATCTGAGATTCTTTTAATCATGTTAATATTATTGATTATCTTCTCAGCAAAATCTTTTGAGATGATAACTTTTTGTCCAGAAGCATCTTCTGGTATTTCTTTCAATATTTTTCTCACTGCTAGTATTCCTGCAGCTGCATTCCCCAATAACAAGAATTTGCCGCTTGCCGCAATAGCTTCACCAACTTCTGTGCCTACTTTCGTTAATAATGTATTAATCTCAGTATTTGTTGTCTTAAATTCCTCATAGAACTTCCTGTCTTCCTTACCAAATTCATCTTTGAGAGCAATGGCAATATTTAATATCAATGTCTGCGCAGCTAATGCATATTCTCCTGTCTTTTTTTCGATCAATTCTCTTACATGCTTATATCCCCCTCTTTCTTGTTCGATAAGTTGGTCTTGTTTGCTTGAAATCTTAACAATTTCTGCTGTTATCTTGCCGTTTAATTCACTCATTTTCTTATCTGCTTCAGTTATCTTTCCTTTTATCTCTGCTAGTTTTATTCCTAATCCAGTATTCACACTCTTAAGTTTTGTTAATATCTCAGAATCATTATTAAATTTTACCTCAATTCCTGGTATCTCAACCCAGGTCTTTAAGCGGGTAACTTGCTGCTCTATGTTTGCTGCATTTGTATTATTCTTTACTTTTAGCTCTATCAATTTCTCAATTAATCCATTCAAATCTTCTCTTATCTTATCATTAATCACTTTTAATGTGTCCAAACATTTAATGATGATGATTGGCCTGATATTTCCAACACCGGCTACCTCAACAGCTTTTTTATTTTCTGGATCTGTGAGGGCTAACAAATGAGATTTTACTATCTCTCCAAGGTCTTTGCTTAAGGAAATTAATCTGTTTGTCTCATTGATATTAAGTATGATAACCTTTTCCTTGTACCTCATGCCTGATGTTATCAACAAGCTTTTTTCCAGTATCTTTTTTTCTTTTGCATTAACAGCTTCCAGATATTTTTTTGCAGCCTTTGATAGCTTTTCTCTCCTCTTCCCTACTCCAGGCATTTTGCTCCATATCATACCTAAAGTGCTTTTTCCAAATCCGCCAGCACCTCTAATTCCTCTCCATGTCATGCTTTCTTTTCTCTTCCATCCTACATTAGTGATCATCAGCAACAAGAATACGATGCCAACCCAATAATACCATTTTGTGTACCAGCTAGCTGCTGGTGCAGCACTTGTTCCAGTAGCATTTGTTTTTCCTGCAGCAGATGCCTGTCCACTAGCTCCTCCTGATGAAAGACTTAATCCAGATAAATCATATTTATCAAATCCTTCCCTCTTATTCTCTTCTGTAAGCGCAGTTAAAAGAGCATCAGCTTCCTTACTCTGTCTTGCAATGGTCTCTTTGCTTTTACCTTCTGTCTTCTGCAAGCTCTTAATCCTTGCAACTGCTTTGGCAAATGTATTTGTTCTCTCATCTAATACCAATTTCTTTATTTTATCAAGCTCATCTTGCCTTGCTTTTTGTTCATCAAGAGAATAAGCTATTAGGCTAAGTAACAGGATTACAACTATCAAACTCATAACAAAGATTCTCTTTCCTAATTTTTTATGATTCTTCATTGCTTTACAATCCAATATCCACCTGTTTTTTTGCTTCCTCTTCTCTCAATCAATCCTTTTTGTTTTAGTTCTTTTATCTGTCTCTCTATTGTTTTTATTGGTCTCACTAAAAGTTCACTTGCTTTAATTGCTTTAATTCCAGGATTGCTTATTACAATATTAAGAAGTGACTTTAATCCCTCACTTAATCCCTCACTTAATGTGCTGCTTGATGAACCAGTATTTTGTCTTGTAAACTCAATGCTAAACCCATATTTTAGAACTCTAAGCTTAACAGGCAAATTATTTGCTTTGCATTCCATATTAATTCTCTTTAAGCCAGAGCCCCATTTTTCAATATCTGCACTAAGGTATAAGCAATTTGCTATCATTGGATTTCTCAATATTGATGGAAGCTCTTGCTTGATATAATCATCTGGCTTATATCTATCTGGAAATTCGCCTGGATTCCATATTTCAATTCTGTCTTTGTATATTGCGATTTTATTGCTTTCGGGAGCTTGGTAATCTCTATGGCAAAAAGAATTAACCAATGCTTCTGTTATTGCCCTTATAGGGATTTCAGGGATTTCTTGCCTAGTTCTTTCTTTTAGAAGAGCTTTCCAGTTGATATGCTCTTTTATGTAAGCTTCTGAAATCTTTAGCAATTGGAAGATATTGCCTTTAAATTGTTTTATATCAAGAAATGTAGTCTTATCAGTGCCTGCAAAAACCGCTGCCTGCAATTCTATTGGCTCTTTTTTTGAAAATAACAGCTTTGCAGCATTTAATAATCTGCCATCTTTAATCAAGCTTAATTTCTCAAGTACGTTTTTTCTATTTGAATACTTAAATGCTATTCTTCCTGCTTGATTTGCTTTTTGCACAAACTCTTTTAGCTCTTGCTCATCTATCTCATCAATAATTCCATCAGATATTATAGAATCCCACTTTGCTGCAGATTTTTTTAGAATGATATTTTCGAGCTCTTTTGCAGATATCTGCCTGTCTTCATCTGCCACTCTCATGTAAGCTCTTCCATATGCAAAATAAGGAGTATTCTCTCCTTTAAATTCAACTGCAACACAATCTTTTCCGTCTATTGTCTCCTTTCTTACCTCTGGGTATATTTTCGGCTCTATCTTCTCAGAAATTGCTTTTGAAACTTCTCTCAATGTATTTTCTGTTACTTGCTGCCCAACAACTCTTCCATTATTCGTAATGCCAAAATACAACTTACCCTTGTGGTGCTTATTGAGAATTGAAACTATTGAGATTACCCCTTCTTTTAATTCTGAGGTTGATTTTTTCAGTTCTATGGTTTCAGATTCAATCATTGGATTCATTTCTTTGTTATTGTTCATTTTTCAATCATGCTAATGTAGCATCTGAAAGCATCTCATCTGTGCTCTTTGTTCTAGCCTCAGGCACACCAGGCATGCTGGTCTTTTCTTTATCCTGTTTTGTGAGCATTGCATCAGGTTCATTTCCAGCTTGTGAAACTTTAGCTGCTTTACTTTTCTCTTCCTCTGCTTTTATCTCTTCCCACAATTTATTTATCTCATCAAACTTCTTCTTCACATTCTCAGCACTATCAACAGCCATTTTCTTGATTTCTTCAACTCTCACTCTATACTTAGAATAATCTTTCAGTATCTTCGCAAGCAGCTCTTCCTCTGCCTTTTTCTCTAAAGCAAACCCTTTTTTCTCAAGCTCATCAACTTCATAGAGGGCAGCTTTCAATATCTTGAGCTTCTCTTTCGTGATTATGTCTTTTGGATTTTCGATCAGCTTTACTTCTAATGCAGCTATCTCCTCATTCAGCTTGCTTNNGCAATACTCTTGAATCTTGCATTTATCTGCTCTAATGTATCATATTTAGCACTTCTAGAAAGAATTCCTCCTATTCCATCTGTATCGATCGCTCCAAACAACCCAAGCACATTGAACGCAACAAACGTTATCACAAGCGCAAGTATAAATGCTAAAAATTTGTTCATCTCAAACTTTATCAGCACAAAGAATATTATTCCCATGACTATGAAGAAGAATATGTTTTTCACAAACGGCACAAAGAACTTTACATTCAAATCTCCTTTGACTGCTCCCAATCCGAGCGCTATGCCTATGACTAATGCAAGTATATATGCAGCAACTTTATTATCAGGGAATGCTTTAACTAATCCAATCCATGCGATTATGTTGAATATCGTCGAGAAAAGCAGGAAGTCCCAAATCT
>DUGA01000067.1 GCA_013331615.1 Candidatus Woesearchaeota archaeon
ACATGCTTATCAACATCATAGGTTATCATCTTTTTATCTGTGCTGGCAAGCTTTGAATTTATGATTTCTGCGCTCACAGGCACAACAGTAGGATCATTGGTTGCCTGCAATATCAACACTGGCTGTGTTATTTTATTTAAGTTCCTTTTGTATTTATTCATGGCACCGTATAATTCTGCAACTCCTGCAATTGCACGCTTGTCATAATAATATAGCTTTTCTTCATCTCCTAATGCAGATGCTGTTGTATAATCCATGAAATATTTTGCGATGAACGCAAGCTTGCTCTGCTTGTTCTGAAGATAGATAGGAGTGCCTATAGAAACTATACCTTTGATGTCCGGATGATTTCTTGCAAGGAGAAATGATAATCCGCCGCCAATAGATACGCCACCAACATAGATGTTTGGAGAATAGTATCTCAATGATTGATAGGAATATTCTAATGAATGATACCATTGCTCCCATTCTGAATATTTCAGCTGCTCAACTTCTGTCCCATGACCAAAAAGCCTTACACCATAGACAGTAAAGCCGTTTTTGTGCAGATACTCGCCCAGCTCTCTTGTCTCCCAAGGGGAAGCTGTGAAACCATGAACTAAAATTATTGCTTTGTCTGAGTTTTCATTTATAAGAAGATATGGCTCATTACCTAGACGCAAGCTGCTAGCTTTTGCAACAGTAAGATCATATTCATAATATTTTTGAAGCAATGAGAGCTGCAATGTCCTGTCATCTGGCGAAAATTCATATGATGATTTTAGGAGATTTATCTCGTTGCCAAGAGATTCTAACTGTAACTTGTATTCTGGGCTGTAATCAATAGTATATTCCTGCTTAAATGCAAATAATGATGCGACAACTAGAACAATGACAGCAAGAACAGAGATATAAATAACAGGCTTCCTGTTAAATTTAGGCATTTTCCTCTTTTTTGAATACATTATGATTTATAAAATACAGATGAATATAAAGCTTTTGGCTGATTGTAGGCGCATAGCTATTTTTTTATGTCATTGCTATGGCTATTAAGATACGGATCATCATAAGCACATAACAATTAATTTGAATGCAAAAATGCAAGAACATCATTAAACACATTTTCTTTGATGCTGCTTTTGGTCAGGACATGCTTGGTTTCATTGTACCAGATTAAGGTTTTATTAGAAGAGCCAAGATTTTTATTGATGATTTCTGCGCTTATAGGGAATACGGTTGTATCATTGGTAGCCTGCATTATCAAGACAGGCTGCTTTATTTCATTTAGATTTTTTCTGTAAACTTCAATCGCCTTGTAAAGCTCTTCAACTGCAGCAACAACATGCTTGTCATAGTAATAGGATTTTTCCTCTTCTGTTAGATTTCTAGGTGAATAAGCCATAAAATATTTCAAAAGGATTGCAAACATGCTCTTTTTGCTGTTAAGGTAGATGGGAGCAGCGATAGAGACTACGCCCTTAATTTCTGGATTGTTTTCTGCAAGCATCAAAGATAAAGCTGCACCTGTCGACACGCCGCCGATGTAGATGTTTGGAGAATAGTATCTGAGATTGGTATAGGCATCCTCGACTGAAGCATACCATTGATGCCATTCTGAATAATATAGTTGGTCAACATTTGTGCCATGCGCATATAATCTTACACCATAAACAGTGAAATTATGTATGAATAAGAATTTGCCTAACTCTTTTGTTTCCCAAGGAGAACCAGTCAAACCATGAACTAAAATTATTGTTTTATCTGAATTTTCATTAAGAAATAAGTAAGGCTCGTTTCCTGGTCTTACATTGTTTGCTGTAGCAATTGCTAGATCATAAGCATAGTATTTTTTTATGAGCAGATTTTTTAAAGTTTTATTTTCTGGAGATTCATGGATCAATCTCTTTAGTGAGTCAAGCTCTGTGTTGTATAATCCTAGTTTCGCTTTTGTCTGCTCGTTGTATTCTTGAGCAGGATTTTGATTAGAGAAGATAATAATACCAATTAAGATGGAGGATACTAGAATAACAGAAACTGCTAATAACACTTTTTTGCTTAATTTCATCATGAGCCTCTTTAGCTGAGTAAAATTTCAGTAAATAAAAACCTTTTGGCAAATATTTTTATAATAACATGTACTTCAGGCAGAACATCATGAAAGAACTAATCTGTTTAGGGATTGAAACAACTGCGCATACATTTGGAATAGGCATTGTGACAAGCAAAGGTAAAGTACTTGCTAATTATAAGAAAGCATACACTACAGAGAAAGGCGGCATTATACCTTATCATCTGTTTGAGCATCATACAAATGTCGCAACTGAAGTTCTTGAGGATGCATTGAAAATTGCAGGAGTAAAGATTCAAGATATTGGCTTAATCTCTTATTCAAATGCACCTGGCTTAGGAAATGCGTTGAGAGTAGGTGCTTTTGTTGCAAGATATTTGGCAGGCAAATATAAGATACCTTTAGTTGGAGTTAATCACTGCATTGCGCATCTGGAAATTGGAAGATTATTGACTAATGCAAAAGATCCAGTACTGCTTTATGCATCTGGCGCAAATACACAGATAATTGCATATGAAGGAAAGAAATATAGAATATTCGGAGAGACGCTTGATATTGGTGTTGGGAATTTTCTTGATTCATTTGCAAGGCATATTGGATTAGGGTTTCCTGGTGGCCCTAAGATTGAGGAATTAGCTAGAAAATATGCTGAGAATGAGAAAAATAAAAACATAAATATTGATAACTATAAAGAAGATAAAAATAACATAAATCATAATGTTCCTGATCTGATCGATCTGCCGTACAGCGTCAAAGGAATGGATGTTGCATTTGGTGGATTGTTGACAAATTTAAAACAAAAATTTGATTCCGATAAATTTTCTAAAGAAGAATTGTGTTATTCTGTTCAGGAAACTGTTTTTGCAATGTTAGTAGAAGTAAGCGAGAGAGCGATTGCACATACAGGCAAAAATGAGCTTTTGTTGGGTGGGGGAGTTGCCTGCAACAAAAGACTGCAGGAGATGTGCAGGATAATGTGCGAAGAGAGAGGAGCTAAGTTTTTTGTGCCAGCTAATGACGTGCTTGTCGATAATGGATTAATGATAGCTTGGAATGGAATACTAGCATTCAAAAACAATGGATATAAATGCATAAAGATAGAAAACGCTGATATCAAGCCGTATGAAAGGACTGATGAAGTTGTTGTTAAATGGAGATAAAAGTAGATATTAATTGCAGCATCATAATAATAAAGAAGAGAATTACATCACACCACTGGCATTCTCAAACTGTTTTTCGTCGTCTGGAGTAAGCTCTGAGAATATCATGCCACAGTCTTTGCAGACTAGCTCATCATCTTTTCTTTTGTATAGCACATTGTCGCTACCGCATTCTGGGCAGAGCTTTTGATCCTCGACTTTTTTCTTTGGCATTTATGCAATCACCTGTTTCATTGCAATATAAGTATGCACTAATAGTATTTAAAGATTATTGATTTTTTTTATGTTATTCAGCACTTCTGACTTGCCTTTCCAAACTAAGGCCTGTTCCAAAACTTCAATGATATTATCAACCGGAATTATGTTTATCTTAGAAAGCTGTTCTTTCGGCAGAACAATGTCCTGAACATTTGACCTTGGAACAATCACATTCTTGATGCCTGCTTCTATTGCTGCTTCCATCTTAGCAGAAACTCCACCGATAGGCAGCACTTCTCCTCTGACAGATAAACTGCCAGTCATCGCTGTATCCTGCCGAATAGGGATTTTCTTCAATGCAGAAATTATGGTTGTTGCAACTGCAATGCTTGCTGAGTCTCCTTCTACTCCTTCATAAGTCTGCAGGAATTGGACATAGATATCATATTTTTCTTTTATATCCTCGCCAAAGAATTTCTTGATTATTGCAGAGACATTTGTAACTGCTTCCTTTGCAATCTCTCCAAGCTTGCCTGTTGCAATTATCTTCTCTTCTTTGCCGCCTGGAGTTACTTCTGCTTCAATAGGAAGTATAATGCCTGAATATGTATCTGCGCCGCCCATAACAGCTAAGCCATTTACTCTGCCAATCTTTTCTCCTGCTGTGATGATGACTTCGTATTCTTTCTTTCGCTCAATAAATTTGTCTGCAAGCTGCTGCTCCAAACTTCTTGCTATCTTCTTTGCCTGCAAGACATGCTTTCGCTCGACAAATGC
>DUGA01000055.1 GCA_013331615.1 Candidatus Woesearchaeota archaeon
ATATCAAGCTTTTTCTGGATGAAATTATCAATCTGGGAAACATCAAGTGTCAGTGTGCTTTGCAATGTTGTTATCTCTGATTTAGACTTTGAGGCTTTGTAAAGGCACATTGCAAAGTTTTTATTCTTAATGTCCTTGTATGCTGAATCAATGTCATTCTTAATGTTTGTTAGCGGAAGAGGCAGCTGGCTGCTTACATACTGGAAATATTCCTCGACTTCAGCAAGCTTTTTCCTGCATGAATCCTCGAGAAGCTCATTGTTGAAGTTAAACTGCTTACCCCTGTTGTCTAAGAATTTCAGCCATGCAACTGCTGAGTTAATCCTTTCTGATGCAAAAGCAATCCTCGAGAGCCTTTCATGGATATTCTCGGACTCTCTTGACTTGGAAAGCAAGTCCTCTGCTTCAAGGATTCTTTCTTTGACAGCCATGTATGATTCCAAATCATTTATTGTCCTTATATCAAGATTCTCAAGTTCCCTGTCCATGTTTTGTATCGAGGAATTAAGCGTATCGGTTATTTCCGCAAGCCTTTTTTCAGAGAGGTTCTGCCTGAGAAGATAGATGTATCCCAGCCTGACATTTGCGCCAAAGCAATAACTGCCTGCTGCATAATACATGCTATTGTTGTATGCAAATGCACCTTTTTTTATCAGGTCATCTGCTGAGTTTAATGAGATGTTTGATTCGTTAATTGACGGATTATGCTCCATGCTTACAACAATCTCCCTCAGGTAAATGCTCCTGTTGCACAACCCTGAGGAAAGCTCATTCATGGTATCAACGTATAAGTCATCTATTGCAATATTCTCGAAATTCTTTTTTATTTGCTTGCCTGTAAAATGAAAAAGAACATCATCGAGTGATGCTGCCTCAACAACCTCTATGCCAATTGACTTTCCGTATTCTACTATGTCTATTGTTTTGTTCTCGGTAGTGTTTTCTTCCTGCTTTACAAATCGCTCTCCAGATGGGATAAGGACTTTTTTCAGCTTAATGTCTTTTGCTGCCTGAACTTTTTCCTTTATTCCTCCGATAGGGCCAATTAGACCGCCTGAGTTTATTGTTCCTGTAACTGCAATTTCTTCGTCAAGTGTTATATCCTTTAGGGCAATTACTGTAAGTGCTGCGATTGCTGCTCCTGCAGATGGGCCTCCGATAATGCTTGAGTCTGCACTGATAGTATAGAAGAAATCATTATTGTTGCAGTCAACATTAAGGTAATCACATGCAACATCCCTTGCAAATCTCGTCGATATCTGGGTGTCGACTTTAGTGAGAGGGAATGTTTCCAGATAGACTCTTCCGTTTCCTGGTTTTATCTCGAGATATAGGTCTGCTGTTGAGCCTTCTGTTCCTGCTGGAGATTCTTTAACAGCGAGAAGCTTTACATGGTATTGCTTGGCTTCTGCTATTGGGATTATAAGTGCAAGAATGAAAATAAATACGGGGATTAAGACGAGCTTTTTCATTTAATCAGGAAATCTGTTGAAGTATAAATAGATGTGGTGTATTGATATGCATAGTCTTCTGGTATATAGTTTATGTGTTCCATTGCAAAGATATTGCCAATCACATAATAATCTGAGTTAAATTTCTATTGAGATGTGATTTCTTATATAATGGAAGACATAATTAATATCAAATGTTATGTCTTCCAAATATAATAGAAGTATATTTATATTAAAGATTGGTGATTAGCCGAAATCCGGACTAAACTAACCTCCTTATAGCTATATCAAAAAGTAAGTTAAAAATACTTTCGTTTCTATGGTTGAAACGAAATTCCATTTCTTTTAAATAAAAAGGATAATTATTTTTATTGATTCCATGATACTTATGAAACCTTTCTTTTGCAAAACTCCAGAAACCTTCAATTCCATTTATGTGATTGTGATTTTCTACAAACTCATCTTTGTCGTGTCTAATTATATTATGTTTTCCATATTGCTCTAAACTTGCATAACTCTTCCAACCATCAGTGTAAAATACAGATCCCTTTTTTGTTTTATTCTTTATCTCCCCCATTAATGTTTCAGCAGAAACATTTTCAACAATTTTTGTGTAAATTTTTCCTTTTCTCTCGAGAATTCCAAAAACTATTGTCTTGTTCTTCGCTCCTCTTCCTCTTTGTCCTTTCCTCTTTCCACCAAAGTAAGATTCATCTATTTCTACTTCTCCATTTAATTCTCTTGCTTCTTGATTGCAGTATTCTGCAATCTTTCTTCTGAATTGCATAAATCTTGATTGAATTGTTTTGTAGTTTAATTTCAACTCCTTAGATGCTTTTCTTGCAGATATTTCAAGATAAAAATAATAAAGAATAATCATATCTCTTTTGAGTTTATTTAGACTGTATTTTTTATTACAATGTTTGCATTTGACTCGCTTATCAGCGAGTCTGTAAAGTCTATTTTTATAACAGTAGATACACTTTCTACCTAAGAAATACCTGTCTGACAGTATTTTATTCATCAATATAGTCGTAGTTTAGCTAATTAATAAGCTTTTTTGGTCCGAAAAGTAATCAATCACC
>DUGA01000001.1 GCA_013331615.1 Candidatus Woesearchaeota archaeon
AAGCCTTTTGGCGCAATAAAAACAATGTTTGCATTAAACAATCCAAGAGCGCTTGCAAGAGAATGCACTGTCCTTCCAAATTTCAAGTCACCTAAAAATCCTACAGTCAATCCCTCAAGCTTTCCTTTTTCTTTTTTTATCGTATATAAATCAACTAAGGTTTGTGTTGGATGTTGATTACTACCATCTCCTGCGTTGATGACAGGCACATGAGAGAGGTCAGCTGCCAACTGCGCAGAGCCTTCTTTTGGATGCCTTATTACTATGACGTCTGCATATTGCTCAATCATCTTTATTGTGTCTTTGAAAGATTCGCCTTTCTTTAAGCTGGTTGTCTCAATGTTGTCAAACCCTATAACTTGAGCGCCTAATCTCTTTGCAGCAGCATCAAAGCTTAATCTAGTGCGTGTGCTTGGTTCGAAGAATAAAGATGCGATAATCTTGTCAGGCAAAAGTCTTGGATTATAAGTTGCCAAATCTGCTGCCTGATGAAGCAGATAAAGTATGTCCTCTTTTGAAAGATCATGTATGCTTATAATGTCGCGGCCTTTCAATGGGTTCTTTTTTGCGAAAAACATCTTATTCAACCTCTTTTCCTTTCACGTCATGCAAAGTTTTTTTGTCTGTGAACTTATCATACACATAAACCAGATTTCCATTCACTAAAGTATACACAGGCACTCCGAAAAGCTCTCTATTGCTGAATGCATTCCATTTACACTTTGTTAATAGATTGTCATTTATAATTCTTTTCTTCAGTTTCTGCTGGACTAGAACAATATCTGCGTCAAAGCCTTCTTTTAATCTTCCTTTCTTTTTTAGTCTAAATAATTTTGCTGGAGCTGTTGAGTATAATCTTATTACGTCCCCAATAGCTAACTGCCCTTCATGGACTGCATTTAACAGCAATGGCAGCGCAGTTTCCAAGCCAGGCATTCCTGCAGGAACTTTTGTGATGTCTGGATTATTCTTTTCTTCCAATGTATGCGGTGCATGGTCAGTTGCAACAACATCAATTGTGCCATCTTCTAATGCTCTCCAGAGGGCTTTCTGGTCGTCTTTTGTCAAAATTATCGGTTTTACATATGCCAATCTTCCAAGCATCTTTGCATCTTCATTGTTCAGAAAAAGATGGTGTGGTGTAACTTCGCAGAATAATCTCTCTTCAATATGCTTCTGTTTCTTGTATCTCTTGATCAGCTCAACCATCTTTTTGGAATTTACGTGGCAGATATAAAGCGCTGTCTTGCTTGCAGTATTTTTTTTGCAGTAATTGCTGAACAGTTCAAGAACTTCCTCAAGATTATCATCCTCTATATGCAGCATCACTATCTTTGTTGTCAGGAACAGATGCTCAAGCACCTTTAAGTCATCGATCATAAGGTTGCCAGTTGTTTGGCCAAGATAGACTTTTATTGCTTTTACACATTTATATTTCTGCGATTCCTTTGCTTCCTCAAGATTATACTGCTCGTCTATCTTTAGTTTTGATTGTTTTGTTACTTGTTTATCTGCTGATTTAGTTTCTTTATTTTTTTTACTTGATTTATTATTTTGTTTTTTATCAGCTTTTACATCATTTGAAACTATATTTTGTGCTATTTTTACAACTCCAAAATTAAACCCATAGTTCATAACTGCTTTTTTTGCAAGTTGCCTTTTTTCTTCCAATGTAGCAATTGTTGAAGTGGTAGGAGAATTATTCGGCATATCAAAGAATGTTGTTATCCCTCCAGCAACTGCTGCATGGCTTGCTGTTAGAAAATCTTCCTTGTGTGTAGCTCCTGGCTCCCTACAGTGGACATGGAGATCGATCATGCCTGGCAGTGCTGTCAAGCCAGTTGCGTCTATTGTCTTGTCAACTTTAATTTTGTTTGCTTTTAGATTTAAGTTTGGCTCAATTTTAGAAATAATTCCTTCTTCTACAAGAATGTCTGCCTGCAATGGCTTGTTTTTCTCGTATATTGTTGCATTCTTGATTAATATCCTTGTCATTTTTTACTCTCTTATGGCACTCTAATTACATCTTTTTTCTCCCTTCGTACTCTATAATTATTTATTGCATGTTGCATGTCAGCAACTTCTGCATGTATTGTTGAATCTCTTAACTTCCACTCTATAATTGCCAAACAATCATCTGCTATCTTAGATAAGTTGCTATAGGTTCTTTTATAACTTTCTATTTCAGAGGGTTGTATGGTTGCAAATATATATCTTAATGTATCTGTTGCCCATAATCTTATCTCTTTTAATGGATGATTAAGATGGTGTATTACTTCATAAATTTTTACGACTGCATTTCTTCTATCAATTTCTGTTTCAGACATAAGGCATGCTACTATATCCTCTCCCTCAATCATAGGTATGTTTTCCTGATTTACCTGAGGTTCATGTTCTCCATATTTTTCTTGCCATTCTTCTCTTGCCAAATGCTGTTTCATGGATCCGCAATATTTTATCACTGTAGAAATTAAAGAATCTTTATAACTGCTAATTGCTTCTTCTCTATCCTCACAAATCTGTGGTGAATGATCCCCTAATAGTTTTGGCAGTATAACTTTTAATGGACTTTTTTTAGTAGCTACAATCCTAATCTCACCAAGATAATTTTGAACTTTATCTCTGCAAGCAATTAATCTTGAAATAACCTCTGTCTTAAGCCCATTATTACCCAAATCTAAGATTATATTAGGATAATTATTAAATAGACAATAGTCTATTGCTCTTCTTAACGCATCTTCGGCTGTCCTACAATCATCATCTCTTGTTACAAGTTGCTCTAATTGGTTTGGTCTTCCGAATTTCTCACCAAAATTAATGACAGCAACGTGGTCTTCTAATGTGATTACCTTAAAGTCTGCTATCTGACCTAATGCCTTAATATATCGCTCTGTTGATACCTTTTTGGTATATTTTTCAACCCAGTCAGTGTCTCTTCTAGTCATTATTACCCCCTATTATTAATTAGCTAACTTATAAAATTTAATACTTTACTTTATTTCCTGTCGCATCCCTGTGATACTTGCCAAATTCTGTTATCTGCTTAATCTTTTCTTTCCCTATTATTGGGCCTTCGATGCACATTCTTTCTCCAGTAGGATCAACAATGCAACTTCCGCAGACTCCAATGCCGCATTTCATGTATCTCTCTAATGAGATTTCGCAATCAATATTTTCTCTCATAGCAACGTCATATACTGCTTTCATCATCAGTTCTGGGCCGACGGTATAGATTTTATCAATCTTGATTTTGTTTTTCTTGGCATCTGTAACTACCTTGTTTAATACATCAATTACTCTTCCTTTTGCACCAAAACTTCCATCATCTGTTGTAATATGGACATTAACTCCAATGCCTTCCAATCTTTTATGAAATAGCAGAAGGTCTTTTGTTCTCGCGCCAACAATGTAATGTATATTTGCAGGTTTTAATCCTTTTTTAATGGCAAGCTCTGCTAAAGAAGCCATAGGTCCTGCGCCATAGCCGCCACCTACTAATGCAATGCTCTTGACTAATTTAGCTTTGTCATCAGTTAAGCTAAAGTAAGTTCCTAATGGCCCTCTGATACCGACAAAATCTCCTACTTTTGCGCAGCAAAGTTTGTTAGAAACATTTCCTACAGAAGCGATCGCAAGCTGAAAAGAATCACCATAATCTCTTGCAATAGACATAGGCTTCTCTCCGTTGCCAGGCAGCCAGACCATGACAAACTGCCCAGGCTGAGAATTTAGTTTATGTCTGAAATAAAAGCTTTTGACATTGGAATTTTCCTGTTCAATCTTTTCTATCTTGAGCATATGCATCGGAAAAGGATCAGCTAGTTCAACAATTCTTGAACATTTGCATTCTTGCTTTTCACACTTGCCGTCTTTCTTCATAACATTACCTTCACTATAATCTACATCACTTTAAACTAAGTTTCAATTTTATCTATGCGCCTTTCCAATAATCTCTTTCAGTGAGCTGATATTATTTTCCTTCATCCATTCTACTATCTCATCATTTATCTTTTTGAAGCAATCTATGCCGCGATAGTAAACGGCAGTCCCAACACCTACTGCGCTAGCGCCTGCCATCATCAGTTCAATCGCATCTTTGCCTGTTGTCACTCCGCCGGTTCCAAGGATTGGTATTTTTACAGATTTGTAGATATCATAGATGCATTTGACAGCGATCGGCTTTAAGTTAGGCCCTGAAAAGCCTCCAGATTTATTTGTCAAGATTGGCTTGCCTGTCTTTAGGTCCAGCATCATGCCAGGCATTGTGTTTATTGCTGTTATTCCATCTGCGCCTGCAGCTTCAACAGCTTTTGCTATCTTTGCAATGTCTGGCACATTAGGAGCAAGCTTGACTAGAATAGGCATTTTGAGGTTTTTCTCTGTTTCTTTTTCTACCTCTTTTAGCGCTTTCTTTACTGCTTTAGTTAACTCAGCTGCTAGTATAGGATTGCATGCAAACGGCTCTCCAAATTCATCTTTTACATTTGGGCAAGAAAGATTTAGCTCTAACATCTCACATCCTGACTTAGAGATCTCTTTTGCTGCTTTAGCAAAATCCTCTATGGATGTTGCAAAAACATTTCCTATGATTGCTGCATTTCTTAATTCTTTGTTTTTATGTTGGCTTAATCTTTTTTTTGCATCTTTTATCTCTTCTATGCTAGAATTTAATCCAGGATTACTTAATCCAACTGCATTTAGCATGCCAGATTCATTTGTCACAATTATTGGCGATCCGTGGCCTTTTCTTGGCTCTAAGCTTATTGATTTGCAGGTTACTGCACCAGCACAATTTTCTATCGCAAATATTAGTGAAGAAGCAGTTGTGTCAACAATTCCAGAAGCTAGTACAAGCGGATTTCTCAGCTTTATGCCGCAAAAATTAACAGAGACATCAATGGATGCATCTGATTTAGCAAAGCCTTTTTCTCCCCATTTAGCTTGAGATTTTGCGCTCATTAAAAAGATATGAAAGTAAGCTTTTGTATATAAATGTTGCGACGGAAAAACAAAAATATGCAGAAATAAAAAAAACTAAGATAACATTTAAATAACTCTTCTTGACTATAGTTGGTATAATGATGCATTAATTTAGAATAACATGACAGCTCCAAACAAACCAACCATAATTCCTGTAAAAACGCATAAGGTAAAGCTGCTTGAAGTCAATCAGGAAACCACTAATGTAAGAAGCTTTAGGTTTTCTTATCCGCATGGCTTTGATTATAAGCCAGGCCAATTTATAATGATTAATCTGGATGTAATTCAAGATGGTATTTCTAAATTTATCAAACGTTCGTATTCTTTATCCTCTGCTCCGATGCAGGAAAAACATATCGAGACAATCGTGAAATTGATGGGCGCTGGAAGCAAAAGATTATTTGAACATATGAAAGGAGATGAATTAGAGATTGCTGGTCCTTATGGGATGTTTACTTTTCAGGAAGAAGTTTCAAATGAAGTCCATGGCAGAAAATTAAATCACATAGTATTATTAGCAGCAGGTTCTGGCATAACTGCGCCTTTAAGCATCGCACGCTACATCCTTGATTCAAGTCTTGCTTTAAAGGTTTCTTTCATATTCAGCAATAAAACTTCTCATGACATAATTGCAAGAAAAGAGCTTGAAAAAATGACTGCAGAGCATGATAACTTCAGCTTATATCTTACAGTCACTCGCCCAGAAGAGGATCCGGATTGGCATGGATTGACTGGAAGAGTAGATGAGAAATTGATCAAGGCAGCTGTGCATGACGTTTCAGATGCATTATTCTATCTCTGCGGTCCAGCAGAATTTGTCGATCACTGCGCAAAATTACTCTCTAGTTTAGGCGTAGATACAAAGCAGATCAAGACAGAGAAGTATGAGTAAAGTATAAATATGGCAAATATTTACGGAACAGCTGCTGCAGTTGGCACTGGTAGTGTTCATACTGAATAAAGAAACATTTATATTCTCTGCATAAAAGAATATGCTTTATGGCAGATGAACATTTCAGTGAACTATGCAGGCAGATATTAGTTGAAGTAAATAAAACTAATCCTAAGACTCAAAAGCAGTTTGTCAGGCTTAAGATAAAAGTAATAAATGATCTCAAAAAGAAATTTTCTAAAGAAAATCCTAAATTAACCTTTAAGATACCAAAAAACATTGACATTCTTTCAGTTGCAGGCAGTAAAGACAGGGAAAGATTCGGCTCTTTGCTTGGCATGAAGCCTGTCAGAAGCGCTGCAGGTGTTACGATAATTGCTTTGATGTCAGATCCTTATCCTTGTCCTCATTCGATGAGAAAAATTGGCCCATGTACTTACTGCCCTGGCGGTCCAGGCTCTCCTTATGGTGATGTCCCTCAGAGTTACACAGGCGCAGAGCCAAGCACAAGAAGGGCAGCAAGAGTAAACTACGATCCTTACATGGTAGTATTTAACAGGCTAGAACATTATGTTGCGATGAATAAGATACCGGATAAAGTAGACGTAATTATACAAGGCGGTACATTTACATTTTTTCCAAAAGCATACCAAGAGTATTTCATCAAATTTGCTTTCAAGGCAATGAATGACTTTTCACAATTATTTTTTAAAAAAAATCATTCTCTTGATTATGGCAAGTTCAATCATTTTTTTGAGATGCCTGGAAATATCAATGAACCATTAAGGATGGCAAACATCCATGCAAAGCTAAGATATCTGAAGTATCTAAATTTATCTGATAAAAAAGTCATGAAGGAAACTATGGGATTGTTGTTTGATATTGATGATAAACAAAAACAAGCTAAGCTAAAAAGGATTCTTGAAAATCTAAAGCTGGAAAATATCGGCAATGCAAAAAAATCAGCTAACATCTTTTCTAACAAAGATAACAGCGATATTGCAACTGAGCAAAACAACGGCACAATTGCATTAAATATTGTAAAAAATGAGCCTCAGCAGGATGCAAATGTTCGTTTGATAAAAACAATCCAGGAAAAATTAAGGCAAGAGGATAGAAAAAACATCTTGCTTGAAGAAATGCATAAGATAAATGAAACTGCCCATGTCAGATGCATCGGCCTGACAATTGAGACAAAAAGTGATTTTGGAAAATTATTACATGGCAATGAGATGCTGCGCTTAGGCTGTACAAGAGTTGAGCTAGGCATTCAATCTGTGTATGATAATGTTCTTGAGATAACACATCGCGGCAATACTGTGCAGGACAATATAGAAAGCATCCGTATATTGAAGGACCTTGGATTTAAGATTCTTACTCATTACATGCCTGGTTTGCCAGAAACAACCACAAAGGAAGATTTTGCTGGAATGGTGCAGTTGTTTGAAAGTCAGGATTACAGGCCAGACATGCTGAAGATATATCCTTGCATGGTGATGCAAGGCACAAAATTATATGAGCAATGGAAGGCAGGCAAATTCAAGCCATTGTCAACTAAAGAGGCAGCTAAGCTGATTGCAGAATTCAAGAGATATGTTCCTGAATACTGCAGAATAATGAGGGTCCAGAGAGATATTCCTACAAATGTCACAAGTGCAGGCGTTGATAAGACAAATCTGAGGCAGTATGTTGAAGAGGTTGTAAAGAAAAAAAAGATTAAATGCAGATGCATCCGTTGCAGAGAAATTGGAAGGTTTTTTGAGAAGCTTGGATATGAAGAAGATAAGATGAATCCAGAGACGTTTGAGAAGATAGTTTCTAGTGTGATACTTGCATCTAAAGAGAATAAAGTTGTGTCTAAAAGTGATAAAGAGAAGGCTAATGACAAAAGATACAAGAAGTTCAGAAAGCCTGCTTTGTTTTATAAGCAGCTGCTGAAGAAAACCCTGCGTCACGAGCGTAATATTGCTCCAGAGAAGATAAAAAAACTAGAGAAAAAGCTTTTAAAAAATATTAAGCTTATTGCAAGGCATTACCATGCTTCCGATGGCAATGAGTTTTTTATTTCTGCAGAATGGAATGATTATGTGCTTGGTTTTTGCAGATTAAGATTTCCAAGCCAGTTTTTAAGAGAAGAGATTACTGAGGAATCTGCATTGATAAGAGAGCTCCATATCTATGGCCAACAAGTGCCTATTGGCAATGAAAATTTTCATGGTATTGAGGGCGCATTCCAGCATCTTGGCTTAGGAAAACAGTTGCTTGCAAATGCTGAAATTATTGCAAAAACTTATCATAAGAAGAAGCTTGTTGTGATTTCAGGCGTTGGCGTCAGAGAGTATTATCGGAAGCTGGGGTATAATAGGGAAGGGCCGTATATGGTGAAGAAGATATAGGATACTTATCTTGGTTTATCTAAATAAGGTTTTTTTCTTCTTTGGATACCAATTAATCTTTTTATATCAGCATCAGAATACAAATTCATGCCACGCGTACTTCCAGGTATTAATTTTCTTCCTATTTTATTTTTTCCTGCATCAAAATCTATCAGCCCAATATCAATTCCTTTTAATCCTTCTCTCTCATATCTCTCATGCACATCTCGTGTTGTAAATAATCTTATCCCTCTATCTCTTCCCATATATTCCAAGAAGGATTCATAAGTATACAAGCACGATTTGGATTCTTGTTCATGTTGTGTAAGGATTTGTCTAAGCATTCCTTTATCATAGATTTTAGTTAAGGTATTTCTGTCACTGATTCTCACTCTGCTCATTATCTCAGAATGCAATAACACAGCTCCTGCATCTTCCTGAGAAAGACGATATTGCCTGAGTTCTATCCTTCTTCCGTACTCATATACTGCAAGCGCTAATACTATCTCTTCAGATGAAATACGTTTCTGCCTGAGTTCATCGCTAAATTGGATGCGTAAATCATTTATTGATGCACCTTCTCTATGCAATAAATACATTTCAGGAATATATCTGCGTAATCTCTGAAATGCATTCTCTGCTTTCTTTAATAATGTGATTTCATCTAAGTGTAATAATAATTTCTTGCCTCTGCCGGTTGTAGTTGCAGGATTCCCATTACATATTCCTTCTAATAGCCCTTTTCTTACGTATTTTGGAATAGTTTGAGGCGTTAGCCCTAAAATTTTTGCTGCTTCAGCTGTACTGATTAATTTTCCATTTAGCTCAGCCACCGGTACTGAAGTTTCAACTGTTCTAATTAAATCAACTAAGCTCATAATTATAATGCTTTTAGCCTCTCTTTTAAAATATTGTGCCACAAATATGGTTTAGCGGCTTAAATCAGAAATTAGCGTTACGTTATAATCTTTCATCATATCATAATATGACATCTTTGTCTCACATCTGAAGTTTAAACCCTAATCATATATTAAAACACACTCAGCTTTCATATATCCGTCATGCATCCATTGTCACAATCTAATCAACAATTTGCACAAGCTGTCTTAGTGCAGGATCCTGCGCAAAAAGAGATAGCTAATGCTTTAATGGCTGTAAGAAATAACTCATTAAATAATTCTGTCATCTTTGCAAAACGTTCTCAAACAAGGATCCTAAAACTGGAAGAGAAGATCGAGCGTATAAAAGTAAATAAGATTCATTCGATAATAAATACTCCGCACTCTGATGGCTCAATAACAAATGAAGAAAGGTTTGAAGAGAGAGTTGATATTGAAAGAAGAGTCAAGGAAACATTAGTAGCTCTGGTCGATGAAAAAGCAATGGCAAGATTTCCTCGCGGCTTTGTTGCAGCTGATAACAAATATCTTCCTGTTAATGGTAATACTGGTAAAAATATATCTGATAGAACTAATAATGAAGCAATTAATGCCTATTTTCCTGTCATTGATGCAGAATTTACTGATTCTTCAGGCAATAATTCTTCTGATAGCTATTCAGGAAAAAATAATCTAGCTTCAACTAATAATATAAAAAATTATGTCCCTCTTTTGTCTTACACTTTATCAACTCCAGCTGGCCAGAAAGTTACTTATGAATTATTAGAGCATAAATCTGCGTTAGACTCACCAGAAACAGCATACGAGCAAAGAAGAGACCAAGCACTCCAAGACTTCACTAACTTGGTGCCAGATAAGATTGTTGATATCCAATCATTGCCACTTGGCTTGTACGGATTCACTTATTTAAACACTAACTACATGGCAATAAGCGAAACGATTTCTTTCCACAAACAAAGAGAGACTATGGTGCATGAAGCTATACATACTCAAGATGAATATGAGACAAGGCAGATAACAGCATGGATGCTAAGCAAAGATCAGAAGTATGCTGTTAGGATCAGTGTTGCAGATAATTGTGAGAATGAAAAAGCAGCTTAAGGTATTTAGTCTATTGTTTTTATGTCATTAAGTTGTTATCTCAATATCTATTATTAATATTTCTACTCCAACGGCACTTGCGAGAATAATGTCCAGTCGTTGCTTGGTGCATATCCTCCAAAAATATAATAAGGCGGCCTGTTCTGCCCAAAATATGAGAACTGCACATCATCCCAGCGTGCTCCGCCGCCTCTTCCAACTCCTGTAGGCCCCTGTAAACTATAGATTGGGCTGCCAAGCGCTTTCCAGACTTCAGTCAAGATCCTGCCTTGAGAGATTGTCTCTTCACCCCAACCCTCGCTGGTTATCGTAATATCATATCCTTTTTTTTTGAGGTAAGTTGCAGCATCTATGACTGGCCATTCTCCTTGGCCGCCTGGCAGATGATGGTGACCTGAGCCCATGGAATCAACCAAATGTACGTGTCCAATTATTTTTTCTTTTTCCATCTTCTCAACTTGTTCCATATACCATTGTCTGAACCTTGCATCTGTCTCCTGCTTTGTCTCTATCCTTCCTTCACCTTGGACATACGTTGGCTGGAAATGCTGCCTCCACATAGAGAGATGCTGTGTATCAAAAGTCGCTCTTATATGCTCTGCTGCTTCTTTTGCTGCCTGCTCTTTTGTCATCCCAGGCTGAAACCATGGGTTTTGAACTGTTATAAGCTGTCCAGTATATTCAGCAGCTTTATTGTCTATCAGAAAATCTACTTCTTTCCTATAATCTCTTTTACCTTCGTCATTATCTCCATATTTTGATTTTAGGTTTTCAAGATCATGTTTAAGATCTTCTTTTGCTTTTTCTCTAGCTTTGTCAAGCGTTATCCTATTTCCATGGGGATCTTCTATCCATTGGGAAGTAAGATATTCTACCATCTTTTCTCTTGCGCCTTTTACCAAGCCGATCAATTCTTCAGGATGACTCCCATATCCCATCTCAGGGAAAATATTCTCAGGCGCAACAAAGATCGGTCTTTTGATCTCCTCTCTTTCACTCTGCTGCATTGCATGGATTGCAACTTCAGCATAACTTCTTAAGCTTTGGTCTTTTGCATACCTGCTTATTGGCTCAATGTTTCTAAGGTTATCAAGCTGGGCATCTGCCTGCGCATCTGCTGCAGCGCTTGCTTCTCTGGTATATTTCATCTCGAGCTCAAGCTCATGTATTGCTTTTTCTATCAATTCTGTTGGCGCTTTAAATTCAGCTGGAACAAATCTTTCATCAGCATATCTTCTTGTTGTGTGGTCCTCTTTCATTATTTTCCATACTTCTTCCTTAGGCATTTTGCTTTCAAGCTCTTTATAGAATTTCAAAGATTCTTGTAATTTTTTCCAGCTGTCACGTTCTGCTTCATAATATCTGCCATGGAACAGCGAACTTCCTCTATACTGAAGTATTTGAGTCTGTAACTGGGTCTTAAAAAATTCTTCCTCAGCCGATTTTTCTGGAATGTCCCCTCTATCAATTTTATCTGCATATCTCTCATTATAATCTTTTGCTCTTTTCTGGAAATCTTCCCACGTTAATTCTTTTGACAGGAATCTAGTCTTTGTCTCATCATACTTTGGAATACGCCGAAATAAATCTTCTTCATCATCTGGATCAAGCCATTTACCATTAGTATCAAGTAAATCTTCTTCTTCTATGTATCCATTTCCTGTACGATCTTGTTTTTTATCATCCCATTTACCGATAACTTTTTTCTTTTCAAAATTAACGCCTGTATCAGTGTCATCAAAGTCTCTTGCCCTTAAGAACAATGGCTCTCTAACAGTTTGGTTTTTTCTTACATCTCCAATGACGCGACCATTTCTTTTGTCAACTAGATATAAGACTGCTCTTGCTGGCTCTTCTTTGTAAGATAGAAATGTATATTGCGGCTTGCCTTCAGAATCTTTTAGGGGATTGCCGTATCTGTCTTTTGCAACTGCCCATGACTGCTCAGACAATGGCCTATGATATTCGCCTGTATGGACAACAACTGCTCCTCCCTGTGCAACATCTGCAGAAAAATCAATCGCTTTCTTTATCTCTTCAATCGCTGCTTTTCTGTGCTCATCACTAAAATCACCTGCACCGCCCTGCCTTGGCACGAATCCAGAAAGATTACCTATCTGTGTCGGAGCATGCACTGCCTGAAACTCAATTTGATTAGCTCTTGCAATCTCTCTTAATTCTTCCCTTGAAGCTTTACCATAACTTTCTGCGCCGACAGGCTCTGCTCCTCCTCCCATCTGTGTCTGTAATTCAATTCTTCTAGCTCCAACCCTGATCGCAGCATTTATACTTTGTCTAAACATACCAAATCTATTTCCTTCAGTTACGCTTTGTCCAACGTCTGCAATCGTTATTGGTCTTTCTTCAGGGTTGATAGGTTGCTCGATGCTCATCTGTGGAGCGCTGTCTAAATCTGTAGAAGAATCACTAGATGAAGAATAACCTCTATCCATAGGATGATAAGTACCTTCGCCGAATACTACCATGACAACACCTTTTTTTATAATAAAAGTTTCTTATCTTAAAACTACTTATAATACATTTAAGTATATAATCATTTCTTATTTTAAGTTATTTTTGCATTTAATTTTAGTCCAAATAAACCTAGTTCCTTTGTCTTGGCTTCTAATCCCCAAAGACTTCTTTGTTTTGCAATCTTATCAATCTGGTCGGAAACTTCTTCACCAAATACTTTATCTTCACATTTATTGCAGATTTTAGCTTTAAATTTACCTAAGCTAATCCCATATACTGAAAAATCAGCCATTTTGTAAGAATATCTTCCGTTACATTCCCAACATTGCATTTCATCTCTCATAATCTCTCATCAGCTTGTTGATTATGCTTGAGCCAGCATCAACTTCCTTCTTGATGTATTCGCTTGGATTATATTCTCCTGCTCTGATAGCATCTGACTTTTCATCCATTGCCTTGTTTAATTTATATAAATCAGCTCTTTGGTCATCGCTTAAGATGCCATTTGATTGGTAGCTTTCCTGTATTCCTTTGATTGCATTATACAGCTGTTGAGTAGGCAGCATCGCTAACTGCTTTACATATTGCTCTTTTTCCATTGCTGCGCGCTGGTCTGTGTTTAACTGCGGAGCATCTCTTCTCAATGTCTCTTCAAGAGGAACTTCTTCAAGCTGCTGCACAACTCCTTCTGCGCCTTTAAGCTCTTTAGTCTCAGAAACAGAACTTTTTTCTGTGGTAAACCTTTTCATTCTGAACATCTCTCTGTCTGCTTCACCTAATAAATTCTCAAATGTATCAGACTTTAACTGAGGAATAGGCAACTGATCTTTCTCTATTTGTCTTTGCTTGAGCTCTTCTTCTGTCAATGACATCAATTCCTGAGCTTCCTCTATCTCCTGCTTTCTTCGCTCTTGTATTTCCTTCAATCTCTTTATTCTTTCATCAGGTGATAAGTTCTTTAAGTCTTCAAGCTCTTGGTCCATTTGTTTTTTGCCTTTATTGCCTATCTATTTGTAATAATTACCTCTATCCTCCTTAATAAATACATCTCTGTATAAAAAGTTTCGTGTGAGAAACAAGTTATCATCGGTATTTTTTTAGCCTAATTTTAACTGAATAGAAAAAGCGATGGCGACTGCCGACGAACACTGGTTTAGATCATCAAAGCGTTGTTCCTCCTCTACACATAGTTACTAGATTAGATAATAGAAAAGCATTGCGTGCTTTTTATGTTGAGGTGTATCTGGATGGCATTGCCCGTCGCAACAATGGTATTGTTATTTTAGAATTATGTTCGTCAAAAGTTGGCAGTCGCCGTCGCTTTTGTTGCTAAACAATATATTCCTTAATTCCAATGCAGCATCTTGTGTTCTCTTTTGAAATTCTTATATACTTCAAATGCGCACCACTTGACCCTATCTGCTGCAATCTTCTTTTCTTTTTCTGATATATGGGCTTCATCACCTGAATCATGGCCTCCACCGTGACCATGTGCACCGTGGCTGCCATGCCCTCCTCTGAATGAATTTATCAGATCAGCAAATCCTCTGAATGGTGCAGTTATCGGATCAAGAAAGCTTGAGCCATGATCTGTATGATTATCATGAGAGCTCATCTTTTTTTCTACATTTCCTTTTGCCTCATTAAGATATCTTATCAGCTCATCTCCTAGTGCTTCCATTGCAGCTTTTACACTGCCGGAAATTGTTTCCATCAGCTCAAGATCCTCATCATCCTTTAGTTTTATGTAATTATCTATCTGCTCTTTAGTCCAGACATAGCTTCTTATGTCAAGCTGCATCTTTCCTACATGTATTGGACCGCGATTATATCCTTCCTGCTGGTAGCTCATACCAGGCCTTGTCCTGAACAAAAAGTGCGCAAGTATGCATGCATACATCTGCTTATTCTGCCTTCCTCCTGCTGACTGCCAGGCTTGTTTGTTTGATAAATATGCTTCAGTGCTTAAGCCAACAGGAAGTTGGTAAGCTAGAAACTCAATCTCTACCATGCTGCCTTCAAACGCAGAGATCAGATCAGGTGTTTTCATCCGTTCTTCGTCCATCGTAAGGCGCTTTACATGCCTCAAATATGGTCTTACCCAGTTCATGTACATCCTGATTATCTCCCAATGTTGGTTAAGATATTTTAGTGTGAATGACCTTCTGTTTTTGAGCTCATCATAAGTATGCTCTTTCCACTTTAAGTAACCATATAATTTTCTTTTCAAGACACGTTTTACCATATCATTAAACAATAATCCATCCACAACTGCATTTACCTCCTGGCTATTTCTTGGTTCTGTTGAGAAAAATAAATCTGGCAAAGTTGCAAACTGCAGCTCGCGGGCCATTCCATAGACGCTTGCAGGATTTTTTGCTCCCTGTTCTACCATGTCAATGTAAACGCCTTTAAGAGTGATCTCGGCAGCCGTTGCTTTTCTGGGATCAATTGCATTGTAACTTTCTTTGTAATATTCCATCCTTTCGTCGATAATTCTTAGCTCTCTGACTAATTGGAATATCTCTTTAATCATTTTGCCGATAGTTGCGAGAAATTGAGAAACTTTGTCCTGTTGCAAACCAATCCTCTGCTGAGAGACGCCGAAGAATGCACTGTTTTCTGCTGCGCTAAAGACATCTTCTGTCTTGACGACATAAGGCATTGCGCACCTGTTTCTCACTTGCTCTAAAGTCCAGAAATAAGCTTCTTCTATGCTTAAGTTGAAATTCTCCCACCAAACTCTGTATCTTTTTACAGGCTTTGGGAATTTTGTTTTGAGAACATTGAACTGTGTCTCTTCAGCAATCTCATGGTCTGCCATCTCTGCCAGAGCATATTCATCATATTCTCTCATCAGCTTGGTTCTTTCTTCTGGCTTTTTATCTTTAAACTTATGCGCATCACCCTCTTTAGTAAGAAAGCCATACTTGACCAGTCTTTCAGAATCTGCTTTTGTTATCAGGGAAATTGCGGCACCTCTTTACGAATAATTAAAACTAATAAATTAATTTACCATCTTAACTATACTGTTCTAAATTATA
The DNA here is from genome assembly GCA_013331615.1 of Candidatus Woesearchaeota archaeon. Classification (GTDB taxonomy): domain Archaea; phylum Nanobdellota; class Nanobdellia; order Woesearchaeales; family UBA10200; genus UBA10200; species UBA10200 sp10200u. Next base: position 15,767 of record DUGA01000001.1, read on the forward strand.
TTCTCTTATCTTTATAATTTTGGTTTATATAAATTTTGTTATGCATTATTTAACTATACACATGGAGATGTGCTTCTAGATAATACACCAGTTGAAGATACGCAAACATAAGCATTGCCTATGCCTGCTAAATTATTGATTGTTACTTTGCCATCTGATTTAGTTATTGATAATCGAGTTCCTATATATCCACCATCTTGGTTAAATTCAAGAATCCCTAAATTTCCGTCACCTGCAGAACCAATAGAACCTGCACTTCCTATTGCCCAAAGTTTTCCATTTACGGTATTTGTATTTCTTATCTCTAATCTTGTTTCTGTATTAGCAGAAGAATCTATTCTCATATTACCTCCCATAACATGTAATTTAGGTATTGATAAGCTTAGGCCTTCACCTGGATTATTTGTCCCAATGCCGACATTACCTCCATCTTGCACATAAAATCTCAGGTTTGAATCTGTCTCATCATTTTCATAAACTCTAAATCCTCCTCCTGAACCTGCAGCTGTTCTCATTATCCACTTTTTATTTGTTGCGCCAGAACCTTCAGTGAATGTTCTCATGATTATTTTTGCTATGTTATTGCCAGGATTTTCGATCTCTAATGCTGCTGTTGAGCTTTTAATGTGCAATGGTGATAATGGGTTAGTTGTCCCAACCCCAACTTTGCCGTCTGATTTAATAAACATCAACTCTGTAAATAGTGATGAATCACCTAATGTGTTATCCTTGCGAAAATATATCCCTGCAATTCCTTCTCCATTATCTGGACCTGCATTAAGGACTAGGGCGCCATTTGCATGATTTGTTATAACATGACCGCCACCTAATCTAATATTTGCTTTATATCCCTGCGGATCACCAGAAGTATGCCTAGGACCTATATCTAATTTTACAGCAGGATTATTTGTCCCAATGCCAACATTGCCATCTGTCTTCACAGTAAACACACTTCCAACTTCGATTGCATTCCCAACTGCAGGATCACCAAATCCATTTGCAGCATAAACAATAAATATCCCTGTAATTACAGAAATCAACACAACAATAATTGTTATTATTTTTTTGTTATATCTATTATTCATTTTATTGTACATATTAATCACCTTCTTTTTGATGTAATAACATTGTTTAGTTTAATTATCTTTTGTTAGATTAACTTCCTCCGACTATTTTTACAATATCGCTTATCTTGACTTCAGCTGCTATTTTGACCAATGTGCCGATTGATGGGGCTAATCCTTGCGCCTGTGCTTTTAGCTCATCATACTCTGCCTGAACATCAGCAATTGATAATGCTTTGCTGTATATCTTCAGCTCATCTATCTGTCCTGAAAATGCTCCAGCAATATACTTCTCGACAAACTGGTTATTTACAACATCTGTACCCTGGACATAATCCTTGTTTTTATATCCAATCCTTAAATTAAAACTATTTGCAGTGCCAAATGCAGTATTCGGTCTTTCAGAATTTAAAGCACCATCAACATAAAACTTGTATTTATCTGCTTCATGAACAACAGCTATATGGTGCCAATTACCGATAGAAATTATTTTAGCACCTATGTCGTCAATGTCAATATTAGTGCCTGCATCTCCATATATATTATAACTTAATTTTTCGTTCTTGAGGCTAACTCCCCATCCCTCTTCTGCGGCATAAGAATCTTTGCTCAAAATAACAGAATTTGCGATATCTGTCTTGATCCAGCCCATTATCGTAAAATCTCCTCCTGCAAAATTCAATTTTTGAGAATTCTCTACTTTGATGCTGTCATCTCTACCGTCTAATTTTAGGGCATTTCCCTCTAAACCTTGTACAAACTCCACTTTTGGAAGGCCTGTCTGAGTAAAGCCTTGATGATTATTTGGCGTATAATCACGAACTGTTGTATCAGGTGTATCTCCGCTCTGCTCGTTAAATTTAAAGTATGCAACGTCATCTGCGAATGGGTCAATTATCTCTTGCTTCTCCTGCTGCTGTGGACCTCTTTCTGTAATTTCTTCCTTTTTGGTAGAGATGGTATCTTCCTGTAAAAGAGCAAGCTGCTGGTCAATCTCAGCCTTGTTCAAGACGATCAAGCTTTCATTCTTCTCAATCAGGTTATCCCCTTGCCCGATGCCCTGCGCAAACACGCCGTGCGGAACCTTTACGACATATGCAAATTGCGATGAAAAACCATAGAAAGTCAAGACAATATTTGTCACCAATCCGCCTTTTTGGATTGTTGCATTGTAATTCTTTGAGTTAATAGTAGGAGGCAGATTAAATAGTCTGGAATATCCTGGCTCCGCTTTTGTTGCCAAATCTATCTCCTTCTTGATCACATCTCCCAAATCTTTCAATGACTGCTGATTTTTCTCCTCCTGAAACTCAACTGTGCGTTGGTTGATTATTCCCAAGAATACCACAAATATCATGAACATAAATCCAACTAAAGCGATGAACTCAAATCCTGCCTGCGCCCTAGAATATAATATTTTTGACATGGTGCTTTAGGGTATAAATTATATTTTTATGTAATCGTAAACTTATTTTTTGTGAATGCAGAAGCTGCGTCTGCCAGCGAGCACTTGCTTCTTAATTCAATAAGTTGCTTCTCCTCTACGTTGAGGATAATAGATATGATATTAGGAAAGTATTGCGTAATGTGTTGGTTTATATGCAATTAGCTGGTATTGCCCGTCGCAACATTACCGTTGTTATCGGATATATGCTCGCTAAAAAAGGGCAGACGCAGTTTCTGCATTTTTGATATTTGATTTTACAGCTGCTTTATTTTCTTTATCCGCCTGTTGTGATCAATACATGGTCTTTCTTTGCCTGTATGTTAAAATGCTTCAAGCCTTCAGTGAAAGCAGTTGAATTAAAAGCACTTGATTTTGTAGTATCATCATATGTTTCTGTCCTGATGTCTACATTTGTACTGAAAGTAAGCACAGCTTTTCCTTCTTTCTGCTGGACAAGAAACACTAACTCAGTGCATTTTTTGCACCCAGATTCTAATGGATTCTGCTGGATTGTGATATTATGCACGCCGCGTGGCATGTTAAAGTCTAAAGTGATCTTGCTAGGGCTGCTGAAATAATATACGCTTTCTGCGTTATTGACAAGGTCTCTTCCAAGCTTTGTTATCTGCGCATTAACTATGTCTGCGCCTGATTCTTGAGTATAGTTATAAACTAAATATACCAATGGCAGCATGATAAGCATGACAAAGCCAGCTATCATAAGGTATTCCATAGCTGCTTGCGCTTTAGAACTCAATCTCTTGTTTATGCCTAAAACTAATTTAGCCATCATATACCTCTTTTTTCAATATCTCTTATTTAGAAGATGTATAATTTATCTGGATATAAAAAGCTTGCTATAATGGAATCTTTAAATTTTCCACTGGACATTCGCATGAGGCACTGGACAAACATAGGCAATATTTATAACTATATTCTCATTACTAATTAAATTTGGGGAGTATAACTCTTAAAATAGGTGATTAAAATGGATACAAATGATACAAATAAAGCTTTAGTTGTTTTTCAAGGAAACAAAATAAGAAAAACATGGCATAATGGCGAATGGTGGTTTTCTGTATTAGATGTAGTAACTGCTTTAACAAATTCAACAGATCCAAAAGGATATGTTAAAGATATGAGAAGACGTGATGAAGAGCTTTCTAAAGGGTGGGGGCAAATTGCCACCCCCCTTCCTATCCAAACAACAGGCGGGATTCAAAGCACAAATTGTGCAAATACTGAAGGACTTTTTCGTATAGTCCAATCAATTCCTTCTCCTAAAGCAGAATCATTCAAGCTTTGGCTTGCAAAAGTAGGTTATGAACGTGTTAAAGAAATTGAAAATCCTGAATTAGCCCAAAGTCGGATGAGACAGATTTACAAAGCTAAAGGCTATTCAGACGAATGGATCGAAAAAAGAGTTCGTGGTATAGCAGTAAGAGACGAGCTTACTAATGAATGGGGCAAAAGAGGCGTAAAAGAAAATATTGAATATGCTATTCTCACCTCAGAAATATCTAAAGCTACTTTTGGCATGACTCCAAGCGAGTATAAAAACTTTAAAGGGCTTAAGAATGAAAATCTAAGGGACCATATGGATGATCTAGAGCTGATATTCACACTGCTTGGCGAAGCTTCTACAACTAAGATTGCAAAAAGTAAAAATGCTTTAGGATTTGTTGAGAATAAGGGTGCTGCACTAAAAGGCGGCAAAATAGCTGGAGATGCTAGGCAAAATCTTGAGATTGAATCTGATGAAAAAGTGGCTACTCCTGAAAACTATTTATTTCTGCCAGAGAAAGAAAAACGGAAGAAGCTTTCTAAATTATAAGGATTTTTCAATCGGGATGATAAATTTGAGATTAACTCAAGAAATCAGAATTAATAATAAAGAAAAATAAAAAAATAAAAGGAATAATTCCTTTTACTCAACATCTGTCAATAATGTGCCTTGTTGCTGATGAGGGAACTGGGTTTGAAGGTCTGTATATGCCAAGTTCAATTTTCCCTTGACTCTGCTTCCCTTAAATTTTCCTATTGCATCTGCACCACCTGTACCGCATGTTGTAGTCTTAGCAGCATCTGTTGGCGTACTTAATTTAAAATTAGCTTCTGAGCCAGCAGGAACTGTTTTGCTTTCATCAGATGTATCCGTTTTACATGCAATGATACTATTGTCAGACTCAAATGTGATATTATTTATAGTAATATCATTTCCTAGACCATTGTTAATTCTTAATACTAACTCTCCACTTGATCTTAACACATGATCTGAACATACTAATCCAGTGCTAAATTGGCATTTCTTTGGCAAGAAACTTTGTGGATTTAGTACACCAAAATAAGCTAATGCTCCAATGACGACTAGAACTACCAGTATTGCCCAACCATAGGTCATCAGGAACTCCATGGCTGCTTGTCCTCTTTTCTTGATTAACATATATTTCGACCTCCTTTTTTACTTGCTTTTATTAATTTAAATTTATTAATGATTACGAAGCTTGCTCGTAATTTAACTCTTTTAGCTATCTTAAATCAACCTAGTATATATATTTTACTTTTCTAGAGCTATAAGTGAGGCTTAACCGATATATAAACATTGCGTATATACAGAATGGATTTATCCTCAATTAATCATAGGTTAGCAAAGAATTCCCTGTAGGTTGCTTTAAAGCAGTTTAATAAAAATCTCTTAAGAGGAACAGGATTGCCTGCTGTAGATTTCTCGAATCGGTTAAAATAGGCTTTTCTGTTTGAGTTTTTAACGATCAAGGGAGGATAGGTATTTCCCATTAGGATTTTGTTCATCAGAAGCCTGCCCACTCTGCCATTGCCATCCTCAAATGGGTGGATGTGTTCAAACCTGATATGGAATTCAAATGCTGCCCTTACCGGATGTTCTGTATGTTTACTGGTATTATACCATTCTAACAGCTGTATCATCTCTCTTCTGATGCTCTCTGGCTTGCTTGTCAGGCTATTTCCTACGATAATCGGCACTTTTCTATATCCAAAGTTGACATCAGCGGTGTTTGCCAAAATTATCTTTTGAAGCTTAATGATATTACTATGGCTGAATTTAAAGGCATTGCTGTTAATAAAATTGAATGCAACTATCGAATTCTTTACTTCCTGGACATCTCTTCTCTCAGAATATACACTTGGCTTTTTATGGTGCACTATCTTAACTACTTCTTTTAACGGCAATTTGCTGCCTTCAATAGCATTTGATTCGTAAATGAATCTTGCCATAAACCTGTCAAAGAGCAGCTTTTTAGTATCATCGGATATCTCAGCTAATGTTGCATCATATTGCACTCGCATAGATTCAAGCTTTTTGAGCTCATCATTATTTAGCACTCTGTCTTGCTTGTATTGTGAAATGATATATTCGCTCCTGAGCTCTATCTCTCTGCGTTTGATCTCTTCAAAAATATCTTTATTGATGCTCTTGAGCTTTGCAAATGCTAGATTCTTGCCAGCATAAATAGTTATCTTTTTCCAGGTATTTCTATCTAATCTTATGTTTTTCACAACATAATAATACTGCTCGTTTCCTAGTTTTTTCGTAATGAGGTACATTTTCTGCTTTTTTTCTTAGGTAGCACAAAAAGTATATAAATCTTTTGTTTTTTATGATTTTCTTAGGTAGCACAAAAAAAGCAATTTTACGGCAGTTTTTTGAACCAGAAGTATTTTATCGACTAAGACTTACCACCCAAAACCTAAATAAATTCAGTAATTTGGCAGAAATCTTAGGTAGCACAAAAAGTGTAGTTTTTGTAATTATTGTTTTCAGTTATAGCCAAAAGATAGGTAGCGGGCATTAAGTTTGCTCTACAATGCTTTTATTTTATGTTTTCCTTCAGCCAGTCAAGCAACTCTTTGTCTAGTTCTGTGCCTTTAAACATATCTGTCCCATGTCCAGCGTCTTTAAACATGACAATCTTCTTTTTGCCAAATATCTTTGAATTTAGCTCTTTAACAGCATCTGCTGAATAAGTGTCTTCTTCGCTTGCAGCTAATAATATAGGGCGCTGGTCATAGCTTAATGCTGGGTTTTCAATCTCTACTCCGCGATAATCCATACCAGGGCTTAATAACGCAACACCTGTTATCTCCTTATCTTTGGCAGCATAATTTAATGCAGTATTTGCACCGATAGATGCGCCGATAATCACAAATCTGGTTTTCTTCTCATGCAGAGCAAATTCCTTTGCCTCTTTTATATCTAAAACCATATTATTAAAATCTTTATCAGTAAAATCCTGCCAGCTACCTGTATTTTTTGCGCTTTCTCCATGGCCTCTCAGATCAATTGATATCACACTATAATTTTCTAAATACAATTGCTCAGCAAATTTATCCCAAGAACTATGGTCTTTGTCTAACATATGAAGAAGTATAATTGCAACATTAGAATAAGGTTCTGTTGCCTCGGTATTTGCATTATAATATTTGCCGAATATCTCCTTGTCATCATCTGTTTTCAAAGAAACAAATTTCCAATACTGTTCAGCAGATGATGGTGCTTCTGCTTTACTGTCTTCTCTAGGATTAGGGCTTGGCTTATAATTTTGTGTTGAAGTCTTTAAGGCAGGCTCATAAGTACAGCCAACTAATACTAACATTAAGACTGCCAATGCCATTATGCTTATTATTTTCTTCATCATGATAGAAGCAATGCTCTAGTGTTATTTATAATTTTCTAAAAAGAAATTCTTATATAGTACATATTCTACTTAACTTAATTGCTCATAGCAACTATAATTAAACTGCAAAATACTTAAACTAAAAAAAGAGGCAATCTTATGGAAACAATACTGAAGGCATTTCTCTCGCTTTTTATCATCATGGATGCATTTGGGGTTTTGCCTGTCTTCATCACAGTCACAAAAAACTATCCTGCACACTTTAAGAAGCACTGTGCAAATACAGCTATGTATGTTGCAGGGATTGTGTTGCTGGTGTTCTTGTTTTTTGGGCTTATTATCCTGGATTTTTTCGGGATTAATTTCAGTAATTTTAAGGTTGCAGGTGGTCTAATATTGCTTATACTTGGTGTAAAAATTGTTCTTGGCCTACAATTCAGGGAAGAGGTTGCTTCTAAATACCAGCTTGCTGTCGTGCCATTAGCTACTCCATTGATAACTGGCCCAGGAGTCATTACCACAGTAATCATATTAGTTGGCGAATATGGGTATTACATTACTCTTTTAGTTTCATTATTGAATCTGTTTATCACTTGGCTTATACTCTACAACGCAGATTATTTCTACAAGCTGCTTGGAAGGCAGGGCAGTGATGTGTTAAGCAGGATAATGGGATTATTGCTTACTGCGCTTGGCGTTCAGTTCATCAGGGTTGGGTTTGGGGTGTAATCTTACTTACCGAGAAATTACTCTTCTTTACCTGATTATAACATCATACTTGGCTAATACGTTTGGGCTTGGGATTAATTCTTGTCCGTCAACTATAATTGTTGTGCCAACTTTTGATGCAGTTATGAAATCGATAACATAATCAGTACAATGATAATTTATTGTTGCAGTTGCAGTGAATCTACTTGCTGTCATTGTAACGCAATTATGCCAATTTACACCGATAACTTCAATACTACTGGTTTTTTCTCCTAACATTTTTTCTAATACGTCTAACTGGTCTTCTAACCCTTTATCTTCATAGTCGCTTCTAAAGCTAGGCCAAGGAATCTGAAACAGATTGCCTCTGCTATCCTTTGCAGAACTTTTTTGTGCAGAAAGAAAATACACTTTTTTCCTTGTTTCAGGTATTGTCTGGTTCTTGTGCCTATTTCCTGCTGTAGTAACATAAGTTCTGGTTTTGAGCCATTTGGGAAATCTGGATGCACAACTACTAAAACATCTGATGCTTCAATTATCTCTTCTAATTGCACTTTATCCATTTTTTAAATCTTAGAAATCTAAACACTTTATTTAAAGATAAGTTGTTGTATTTAAATATTTAATTGAGTAATTTTCTTTTCTTACCATTATTAACTATATCTAAACAAATATACTATATCTATAACTATCTTGACTCAGCTTATAAACTCTTCATGCAGCAGCTTGACTGCTTTCTCAGCATCTTCATTCTCGACTACAAAACTGATGTTTATCTCAGAAGCTCCCTGGCTGATCATCTCAACATGAATATTATGCTTTCCCATCAATGTGAATATTTTGCCAGCAATGCCTATCTCGTTTTTTAATCCTGCGCCTACTACACACACGATTGCTTTATCTTTGACGATGTTTGTTGTTGCTATTTGGTTCAATTCTTCCATCGCTTTTTCAACGCTTGAATTTTTAGTATCATTGTTGCTTTCTACTGTAAGAGAGACAGACACTTCACTTGTTGAAATCATATCTACAGAGATATTATACTTGTCAAATACATAGAATACTCTTGCCAAAAATCCGTATGCAAACAACATCCTGGTGGAGTTTATATTGATAAGAGTGATGTTTTTTTTACATGTCAGTGCTTTTACAGTCTCCTCGCTTTTTTTCATATCGCTTAATATTTGGGTGCCAGAATTCTCTGCTTCAAATGTATTCAGCACTTTTACAGGAATATTCTTGTTCATTGCCGGCAAGATTGTCTTGGGATGCAGTACTTTTGCCCCAAAGTAAGCAAGCTCAGAGCATTCTGCAAATGAAATCTTCTCTATCTTCCTGGCATTTTTAACTATTCTGGGATCTGCGCTATATACACCAGATACATCTGTCCAGATCTGTATCTCTTCTGCATCGATTGCAGCACCAATAATTGCAGCAGAATAATCAGAGCCTCCTCTTCCTAATGTTGTTATTCTTCCATTCTTGTCCTTAGCAATAAAGCCAGTGATTACTGGAACATGAGCAGATGATTTTAGTATTTGTTTTATCTTTTTATTTATTTCTTTAGGCGTATCTGTATTTATTTCTGCCTCGCCGAAATTAGAGTTTGTTATCATGCCAAGCTCATATGCATTATACTGCCTAGCTTTTGCACCAATGCTCTCTAAATATGCAGCCACTATGTTTGCAGATATTCTCTCTCCAAATGACTGCACCAAGTCAAGGGTTTCTGCATTCAAATTTTTTGTTTTTTTGATTTCATTAAATTCATCATCAACTTCACTTAGAAGAGAATTAACTGCAGGCAGATCAAGGTTCAGTTCACTCATGATGGCAGTATGTTTCATGTTCAATGATTTTAGGTTGTCAGTTATATCTTTCCCAGCAGCAGCTAATCTTGCTGTTTCAATCAATAAATCAGTAACTTTGCTTACTGCGCTTACGACTATAATCGGAGTTTTATCTAGCTGATTCTTCACAATCTTGCCGAGATTCTTTATAGCATCTGCATTGCCGACAGATGTTCCGCCGAACTTCATCACGATCATATTCTCACAAATCATGAAAATATGGCTTTTATATTTAAAGTTTTATACAGAAAAAGCATTAAAAATATTCTGCGAATATGTTGGCATCGCTCGGCTCTTTGAAGGATAATTTGCTTGTATCGTTCAAGCCCCGTAAGGGACAACCCCCTGAACTCTTATGCAGGTTAATTTAATTGAGCCTCGCAATTGATGCCAACATACATTTTCAACGCATCTGTTTTATACAGAAAAGTTTATAAATACTAGAATTATCTTTAATTTAAACTTATACTTTAAACAGATTATACGCAAAAGATGGTGGTACAATGGCATATAGGGAGACAGTATTAGGTGGACAGGGACCTGCTTCATTCTTTGGGTTGAGAGGTATTGACTCTCTTTTAGAAAACATATATGATTATGGGCTGTTAGTTTTCTTGCTGGTATTTACTATTGTTTTTGCAGGACTGCAAAAGACAAAGGTTTTAGGAGAAGGTAGGAAAAACCTTAACATGGTTGTTGCTTTAGTCATGGGGATGGCTGTTGTTATACCACATATTACAGGCGACTATTCAAACGGTTATGATGTAGTTGTTATCGTCAATAATGCGCTTCCAAGCGTCTCATTGCTTGCAGTTGCATCAATCATGCTGTTAATATTGATTGGTATATTTGGTGCAGAAAAGCGCTGGATCGGAACACCATTGTCTGGATGGATAGCAATAGTGGCATTTATTTTTATAGTTGTCATATTCGGATCAGCTGCTGGCATTTGGGATGTTACATGGCTAAGATACCTTGACAATGATACTATTGCCACAATAATTGTCATACTCGTGTTTGCGCTCATTGTCTATTATATCACCAAGGATGATTCATCGCATGAAGCTGCAGAAGCTCATCATACCATGGAGAGAGTCGGCAACTTTTTCGGCGGGAAAGGTGGCAGTGGCGGCAATCACTAATCATTTTCAATATTTTTTTATTAGATATTTTTAGTTTTAGGATATTTAAAAGTTGTTTAATTTAAGTTTTATGATTTCAAAAGAGGGTATTCATGGCAACTGCATTTGATTTTATCTTAGTTGATCAGATTTCTACCATTCTCGTGCTTATCTTTGTATTTGCATTAGTATATGGTGGCTTTACTTATGGTAAGATGTTCAATCCTGCAATTAATGCAATACTTGCTATAGTTATTGCTTTACTTATGCTGGTGATGCCAAAACTGATCGAAGTTATCAAGATTGCATTGCCTTGGTTTACATCTGTCATTATCCTCTCTCTATTATTGCTTTTAGTTGCAAGAATGTTTGGTTCAGAAGATTCTGATATCAAAAGAGTTTTTGGTAATGAAGAGATCATGTATTGGTTTATTACAGCAGCTATCCTGATATTGTTGTTTGCTATAGGTAAAGTTTACTTTGGCTCAGGCAAGTTTTTGGAAGAAGGAGGAAGTGCAGTTGATGCAATCAAAGAGGGAGCAGCAGGAAGCGAAAGTGCAGGAGAGATCAGCTTCTGGAATACTTTATTCCATCCGAACGTATTGGGCTTTATTTTGATAATGATGATTGCAATGTTTACTATAATCTTGTTAGGCGGCAGGCCAACTGGTGGTGGAAACGGGGGAGGACATGGCGGGCATTAGTTAGCAAATTTTTCTAATATATCAATAAGTCTTTAATACAAAAAAATTAAGAAATATCATAACTTCTTGAAAATAATCTAATTGTTTGATTTATTTTTTCTTAACTGCAGAACTCTGCTGTGCGCCCATGTTTCTTGTTATCCTGGAAAGCTCGTTGACATTCTCAGTCAAGGTTGGCAGGATTTTCTGGAATACCTTTTCTAATGCTTTGATATCTGTGCCAATCTCCTGCAATCCATGCTCATAATCACCTATCTTTCCTAACACTCCTTGATGAAGATTATCAAAACCATGCTTAAGGTTGTCAAATTCTGTCTCCATCTTCACTAATCTTGATTCTGTCTTTTCCTTCCATTCGATTATCTTGTTTACGTTCTTGATAAGCTCTGTCCATTTCTCCTCGACAATCGCTTCAACGATCTCTTCGATCTTTTCAGTGTCTGCTGAAGTAGCATCTATATTACTCTCATTATTCTGCATATCCATAGGCGGTGGCATACTTTGCGATCCCATCATAGGGGGTGGCATCTGGATTTCGCCTCCAACTCTACCTTGCCCCGGCATAGCCTGCATCTGTTGCTGCATGTTCTGCATCTGTTGAGAAGGAGGTTGTTGTTGCATCTGCGGAGGTCCCATCCCTGCAACTGGTCCTGCAGGTTTCAGGTCTGCCTGATTCATCGCATCAAAAATCTGGTTGCTTCTTAATCCTTGCTGCTGCAATGCCTGCACTATCTGCGAATTAGAAAGCCCTTGCTGCCTAAGCTGAGAAATTAAGTCTGCTGGATTTGCTGGCATTTATTTGACCTCTTTTTTAACTTATTAAATTAATAATTTAATCTTATCAAATTAATTTTATTTTTGTTATTTAATTTTATTATTGTATTTGTGTATATATACTTTTCTATGCTAGTAATAGATATTAATAGGTTTATAAACTTTGCCTACTATTTTTCATTACTCTCTAATTCTAACAAACGTTTTTATAAGCTGATGGATTGGTATGTTGTTTATGGCAGAAGATAACCCAAATGATATTGTCGTAGCAGGAAGAAGCCCAAGTGATACAAAGAAGTTCGGCACATTAGGTGCAATCCTGTTAGGCAAGCGTTATGTGCAGAAGGAAGATAAGCTTGAGATAGGCGGTAATATCTACATGGATGTTTCTGGCGCTCATGTTGTTTTCATCTGCGGAAAAAGAGGCGGAGGAAAATCTTACACTATGGGTGTTGTTGCAGAAGGATTTACTTTGTTGGATGATGACATCAGAAAAAAATTAAGTCTGATCTTGTTAGATACGATGGGCGTTTACTGGCCGATGAAACATCCTAATCAAGAGGAGAAAGCTTTGCTTGAGCCATATGGATTAAAGCCTCAAGGTGTTGACATCAAGATTTACACCCCTTTCAAATTTTATGAACTTTACAAAAAACAGGGCATTCCTACAGACTTTCCTTTTACTCTTGACACATCTGAGCTTACAGAAGATGATTGGTGCCAGGCATTTAGGCAGGACAAGTACAGCGCAATCGGCATATTTATTGCAAAAATATTGACAAGGCTGAGATTCAAGAAACCCAAATATACTATTCTTGATATTGTTGAAGAGGTAAAAGCAGATCCTGAAGAAGAGAAAGTGATTAAAAATGCAGTGATAAATATGTTTGAGATGGCAGAAGGCTGGGGATTATTTTCTGATCATGGCACTCCATTGCATGAGCTTGCAGCAGGTGGTCAAGTGACTGTTTTAGATGTAAGCTGTTATGCAACAATGGCTGGCGGCATGGAAGTTAAAGCGCTTGTAGTTGGGATTGTTTCGATGCATCTTTTTGTCCAAAGGATGGAGTATCGTAAAGGCGAAGAATTTAATCGCATGAAATTTATGGAGAATTTCTTTGGAAATGCAGAAGTTAAAGCAGAGGATGACATGCCTTTAGTTTGGCTTGTCATAGATGAGGCGCATGAATTCCTTCCAAAGCAAGGCGAGAATGCAGCAACCCAGCCTCTTGTAACTATTATGCGAGAAGGTAGGCAACCAGGAATCAGCTTGATACTTGCAACCCAGCAGCCAGGAAAGATACATACTGATGTCATGACGCAAAGCGATGTTGTGCTGAGCCATAGGATAACTGCTCGTCTTGATGTTGAAGCTCTTGGCATGCTTGCTCAAAGTTGGATGGGAGAAGGGATGGGAAGAGCTCTTGATAGATTGCCTCCCTTAAAAGGAACTGCTGTCTTATTCGATGATGCAAATGAAAAATTGTTTCAGATTCGAGTACGTCCAAGAATCAGCTGGCATGGTGGAGCATCTCCAAGTGCGATGAGGAAAGTAGACTGAAATACTCAGAACATTACTCATTATCAAATCATTAATGCTTTGTTAATATTGGTTCTAACAATTAATATATAGTTTAATTCTAATCTAACAACTTAATCTAATATAATGTTCTTCTCTTTAATTCACCTATACAAAACAGGTCTAAGACTTTTTGTTAATTGTCTTGCAGCTCTTGTAGTTAACTGTTGTAATTGATCTAAATATGCTCTGTCATATTCTCTTAATACATTTTGGTCTATTCTTCTTCTATCGAGCTGGTCACACTCTGTCCTAAATTGCACAATCTCATCTAATTTTCCGAATACTCTGACTGCAACTTCATCTACACCTGCATTTTTTGCGCCATTTGTCATTCTTGATCTTATCTTCTCAAACCCCTGATATTCTCTTACACTTTCAAATAATTCCTGTAAAAATATCAAGTTTGCAATGTTCCAGTAAATAAAACCCCTATATGCCTTATCTGAAAAATCTGTTGAAGCTCTTTTGGATAGGACAACAAATTCTGCAACATATGCAACTGCTACTATTTCAGCATATTTTCTTGATCTTTCGTACATTCTATCTTCTTCCTCCTGCATGAAATCAATCTCCATACCATACTCGTTAGCTAACCTATTTGTTTCTGCATCAAGTATCTCTAAAGCAATATCTAGTTTAGGGTCTTCCAATGAAATCGGTCGTGAAAAAAACACACCATCAGGTTCATTAGGTAATCTCGCTTTGTTAAATGCCCTTAATACTTGCATCTCATCTTTAGAAGTAGGGCTATCAACTAATGCATAACCTATATGCTTTATAGTTGGTGAAAATCTTGTGTCTTTGCAAAACTTTATTATGCCATCAAGGAACCTTGTATCGTAAGTCATAAACTGGAAATAGTGGTTGCCTGTAAATGTAACTCCAGTTTTAAATCCTTCAAATAATATTTTTTTTCCAACATATCCAAATTTTGTGCTTAAAAATGGCACTCTACTTCTAAATTCAGGTATTAATGGAAAATTTTCAGGTATTATGCTTCTACGCACTTCAACTTCATATCTTTCATATCCTGGCTTATTAGATATGATTTGTCTTGTTGCTTGTGCTAATGCATCTAATGCAGTATCAAGTGAATCTCCTAGCTGAGGGCCTACAGTTGCATCTATCACCAGGTTAAAAACTATACTCTTATTCCCTAAATTTTCTGCTAACACTTGGTTGCATATTGCTCCAATTTCTTTAGCTTCCATAAAATCTAAGAAATAGTCTATTGTTTTTAAATTTTTTGTAGATAACTACTATTAAGTGGTTTTAATTATTAATTTAATTATTAACTTTTTACAGGTGCTTTACTTAACCGCACCAGGTCCTTTCTGCATGATTTCTCTTATTGTTTCCTTGACCTTTTGTGCGATAAATTCTTCTTCTTCTAGTTTCATGTTCATGTCAGCGAACTTTGAATCAACTGCATCTCTTACCATCTTCTCAACTTCATTCTGTGTGACAAAATTAACAGGTTGCCACATATCAAGATATTTTCTAAGGACATCGACATCCTCGCTTCTTGCAAGCATCTGGAGCTCTTTGATGATCAGCATGATCTTGCCTTTGATATCATCCATCTCATGCCTTGTTTCCATGACTTCGCTGTTTGAAGTTTTTACTTCAGTATGCAATCTTTTAAAATCACTGAGCATATTCTGCTCTGCTACCTGAAGTTTTTTTCTTATCTCAGAATAACGCTCTTCAAGAACTATCAATCTTCTTTCAGCATCAGCATAACTTGCCTGCATTGCAGCTATCTCTGCGCTTACATCTGGGCCTTGCTTGCTGCCGCCTAATCCAAATAAGCCACCGCCTCCCCCGCCTGCTTTCTTAGGGTCTGCAGT
The DNA here is from genome assembly GCA_013331615.1 of Candidatus Woesearchaeota archaeon. GTDB lineage: Archaea > Nanobdellota > Nanobdellia > Woesearchaeales > UBA10200 > UBA10200 > UBA10200 sp10200u. Next base: position 31,522 of record DUGA01000001.1, read on the forward strand.
CTGCTTCTGCGCAAATAATCCTGATGATTGGTCTGCCATATTGCCTCTTTTTTAAACTACAAATTTCTGATTTTAATCAATAAACTTTATATATGGGATTTACATCTTATAAATTAATAGTAGTATATAAATATTAGCTTATGTTTATATTTAGTTTACGGATGCCAGATGGCGATTGCCGACAAATACTTACAAGTCTTATGGAAGAGTTGTTCCTCCCAAATTTTACGAAAATTTGATAAAAGTGTGCGGCATAAAGCCGCACTAGACGAATGTGATAATAGAAGAGTAGTGCGTATCATGTTATACAATGTTTCGTCAGTTGGCATTGCCCGTCGCAACATTAGTACAGTTGATTGGAATAGTGTTCGTCATATAATGGCAGTCGCCATCATTGAGCTTGTCATGTTAATTATAAATTAAAATAATTTTGTAAAAAAGAGGGTTGAAATGCCAGAAGGCTATGAGATAATCGAAGAAGGCGAAGATATAATTCTCAAGGTAGATTATGAAAAAGAGATCAGCATCCCTTCTATCGAAGATTCTGAATCATGCATGGCTAAGACAGTCGAGCTTCTTACTCAGGTCGGCGAGATTAGCAAGATAATCTATTTTCAGAAACGCGATTATGAATACAGCAACTCACAGACTTCTTTGCTGAAAGAGCTTGCCCATCTATATAAAAGATTATATCAGAAGAAAGACCTTATGTCTTATCAGTTGCTTGTATCAAACCCTGCATATAAGCTATGTCTTGATACTTCTCCTGGCGAAGTCCAGCGCCTGATCACTAGGGTGATGAGAGGCGATCCTATCGCTGTATACGTTGAGCTAAGAAGGATAGAAAGGATAGAGCGTATCCGTGCAAATGATGCTCTTGACCCAAACTGCCAGTTTTTTTTCAAGAAATTTTTGGAAGCAATAGATTATATCCTTGGTGAATTTGAGAGAACAAGGCTTATAACTTTAGCTAAGCCATATCTTGCAGGCTTTAAGCCAGGCGATCGTTCTGTTTACAGGAGAATTTTTTATCCAGACATCAAACCGGATTTTATGTTTACAAAACTTATGTCAACTTACCCAGTAAATGCAGAGGAGCTTGATAACTATACTATTGCAGATGGTACTGAGGTAACCATATTTGCATTGCCTGACAGTGTCCAGTATCTTTATCATATAATGCCTCCGGAGTTTAAGCTTGATGAAGAGCAATATGAGATCCTTGATATGGCAAGAAAAGTCATGGCAGAGCATAAGCCAGAGAGAAGCGAGTTCATCGATCCTCAAAGGATGCGAGTTGTTTTCTTTAATGTAGGCAGAGACTTGATAGAAGAGCTTGTTGATATGAAGAAATATGATTTTCGCCCAAAAGAGATGGACATGCTTGCGCGTATTTTAGTAAGATATACTGTTGGTTTCGGGCTTGTGGAAGTTTTGTTGCAGGATGATAAGATCCAGGATATCTCTGTCAACTCGCCGATGGGCCAGGTCCCAATCTATATTGTACATGGAGAATTTGATGATTGCGTAACCAATATCTATCCTACAAAATCTGAGTCAGAATCATGGGCAAGTAAGTTAAGAATGATTTCAGGACGTCCATTAGATGAAGCAAATCCGATACTTGATACTGAGCTTGAGCTTCCAGGAGTTTCAACAAGAGTCTCAACAATAACTAAGCCATTAGATCCTACAGGCTTGGCATTTTCTTTTAGAAGACATAGGGATAAGCCATGGACTCTGCCGCTTTTCATTAAGACAGGCATGGTAACTCCACTTGCTGCAGGTTTAATCTCGTTTTTGGTAGACGGCACTCGTACAATGCTGATTGCAGGAACAAGAAGCTCAGGAAAAAGCTCATTGCTTAGCGCAGTCTTGATCGAGATAATGAGAAGATACAGGATAATAACTGTGGAAGACACTCTCGAGCTTCCAACTGTCTCTATGAGAAAGCTTGGCTTCAATATCCAGCCTATGAAGGTTGCTTCTGCTTTGGTAAAAGGCAGCTCAGAGATGAATGCAGCAGATGGAATCAGAAGCACGTTGCGTCTCGGAGATTCTTCTCTTATTGTTGGAGAAGTTAGAAGCGCAGAAGCAAAAGCTCTTTACGAAGCTATGAGAATCGGTGCAGCTGCAAATGTAGTTGCTGGCACCATCCATGGAGATTCTCCTTATGGTATATATGATAGGGTTGTAAATGATATAGGCGTTCCAAAGACCAGCTTCAAGGCAACTGACATCTGCATAATTGCAAATCCTGTAAAAAGTGCAGATGGCTTGCATAAATTGAGAAGAGTTACACAGATCACTGAAGTCAGGAAATCCTGGGAAAATGATCCTTTAACTGAAAATGGGTTTGCTGACTTGATGAAATATGATGCAAAATTAGATAAGCTTGTGCCGAGTGATGAATTGCTTAATGGAGACAGTGAAATATTAAAATCAATCGCATCGAACATCAAGGAATTTGCAGGCAACTGGAATGCTGTTTGGGAAAACATACAGTTAAGGACACAGATCAAAGAGACACAAGTTAATCTTGCAAAACAAATGAATGATCCAGATATGCTTGAAGCTCCGTTTACAATAAAATGCAATGACGCATATCATAATATTATTGCAACTGTCAAAGATGAGATCGGCAGCATGGACCCTAAGAGAGTGTTCTTCGAGTGGAACAATTGGATGAAAAGGGAAGTCAAGAAAAGAGGCACTTCAGAAAAGATGTAATTTAGATGAGAGAAGTGAAGGAGACGATATTCTATTCTTTTTAAGCAGCTTTTCTTAATGGTAGGGTTAATCTAAACGTATAAATATCTCTTATGACATTTCTTATGCGAACTTCATCTTCAATCCCTGCTAGTTCTATTGCTGCTTGAGGCATTGTAACTATGTTTCTGCTATCAAACCCTCTTTAAATCAAGAATAAAAAAATTAACATTTAAATTAACTTTTATGTAGTTACGAGTTTTCTAACTTTATAAATCCTATAACACATTTATGCAGCATAATCTACTGCCATTGGCTCTGGATTCACATTTGCAACGTCTGCAGATTGTCTTCTGTCTTTTCTATCTTTAATTCCTATCGGCATCTCCAAATAGAATATTGAGCCTCTACCTTTTTGTGATTTAACTGAAACTCTGCCTCCTAATCTTTCAGCAATTTGTTTGGTAAGCCCTAAACCTAATCCTCTCCTGTTATTCCTCNNTTGTCAGAAACTTCAATCATAATTCTCTCTTCGTTCTGATATACATTTACTGTTACTTCTTTTCCTGGTTCAGAATATTTTATTGCATTAGACAGGTAATTCTCGATCAAGGAAGTGAAAGCAGTTTGGTTTGTGCAGATGTTGCCTTTGTAATCGTTGGTTACTAAGATGCTTATTTTTTTCTGGGCAGCTAGATTATATACTTCCTTTTTAGCGTCTCCGATTGCTTCCTCAACACTAAACTCTTCTTTTTCTATCTTAAACTCGCCGTATTTATTTGATATCTTAGTTATTTGATTAAGCTTATCACTTATTTGTCCAAATGAATTTTCTAGCAGTGAATATACATTCTTGTCTGTCTTTCTATCATATTTTTGCACGTTCCTTCCAAGCTTTGTTAGTCTTACTTGTAAGTCTTGTATGTCCTCAGTAAATATAGAACCATTTATGCCGACTACAAGTGCACTTTTAAAATAATTCTCCATCAATGTCTCTATTTGGTTATAGAATTCTTTTGCTGCTTCCCAAATAGGTTCATATCTACTATCATCTCCTTTTGCCAAATCCAAAAAACCTAACACTACTGTCCATGGGGTTCTTACATCGTGTAACAATACTTTGATCATATCTTCGTTAAAAGCTAGGGTGCTTTCTGCTCCTACCTCAACATTCTGCATAGCTAAAGCTTCTAATCCAGATGTAGTTATTACTCCAGTTGTTCCATCGATGCCTATCCCAGATGTGGCTGTTTCACTCATTTTATCACTATTAAATAATAACAACTATTTAAACTTTTCTATAATTGTCACTATTAAGTAACTTCTTTATTGCAGAAACCTTTATATACTTAAATACTATTATATTCAATAGTTTTATTAATATACTAAATACTATTAAAATTACTATTAAAANNACAAAATAGCAAGAAAGATGAAAGAGTGTATTTCAATGGATGAATGATGTTTATTAGATTAGCTTTAACTAATATAATTTAAAATAACATAAATCAATTTAACTTTAAAAAAGAGGTTTATATCATGCCTGAAATCAGTTCAGANNGTGCAGAAGATATTACAGAAATATCAATCTAAAATAAACACTCAGCTAGGCGAGCCTGTGCCTGAAAAGTTTAATGCAGATGCTAAGCCTGTCACTAAAGAATTCTTGGAGTTTAAAGATGAGTATCTTCCAAAACATTTTTCTCTGTATGAGCAGGCAGCTAATTACGCAGAAAATCTTTTGCATCTTAAACCAACAGGAGAAAAAGAAAGAGCATACCAAGAAGCTATAGATATCTGCCATCTGAATATAACGCCTACAGGTGCATATAGCTTTTCATTCTTAGGCGCAGGCGTGATTGCATTGCTAGGTGTAATACTTTCATTTGCGTTGTTTCAGGGTAGCATGTTCATGATTGTGTTTTTTGTAGGCTCTGGAGCA
>DUGA01000028.1 GCA_013331615.1 Candidatus Woesearchaeota archaeon
ATGAAGGCTTTCTTACAAAGGAATACTCATTTATGCCAATAGAAAACTTATCAGATACTACTCTCACTCAAAGCATGGTGGATAAGATGTTTAAGCTGTATGATGTTAAAGTCAGCTGCCAGGGAAATGCTAAGGAGATCTCTTTTAAGAATATTCTAAATGGCCCTAAGCTTAAGTCTAATATTGATTCATTAATAAACAAGGCGCCTTCCCTTGTCTCAAAGGCAGGAAGAGCAAAACCTGCGCAAATAAAGGGTATATATGGTGAAGGGATTTATAAGCAAGCTACATATGTGCAAAATATAGCAAGAGACAGCTCATTTACAGCAGAGCTTTCAATGGATAGAAAAAGAGTAACTGGAGGCTTGCTGTTATTCTTACCAGTATGTGTGGTTCTTTTCCCTCTGCTCATCATCTGGCTTATAATGCTGATCTATTCTAGAATTAAGATGAATTATACAAAATACCTAATCAAGCCTAATAGCATAGAGGAGCAATACAGCTTTATGGCTTCAAGCAGCAGGGAGTTTAGTAATGATAAGATTATGTCAATTATTTTTAGAGAAAGTTTTATTGACAAATTCTTCAATACTTGCGATATTGAATTCTTATCAATAGGCTCCTCACAAAGCATAAAATTTTTAGCAATAAAAAAGACAGATGGTTTATATGAAAATATACTTGCAAAAATAGGCATAAAGCAGCAGGGCATTATCTATGAAATAACCTCTGATTTCACAGTGCTGGAAATGCTTAAATCAAAATTCTTTACTTCTTTGTTTGGAGGGATAATTCTTTTGACAGCAATAATCTTGCTATACCTATTCAAGCCGATTCTTCTATTGGTGCTTCTTGTTGTATTATTAAGCAAGGTAATAACTATTGTGTATAATCACATATATTACAAAAGATCAAAATTAACTTTTTTTAAAGATAGCATCAACTTTAGGGAAGGTATATTCTATAAAGTATCATACAATGTGCTATATGACAACATTAAAGATATAACTACTCTGCAATATCCTTTTTCATCTTTAGGCAAAATAACAATTAACATAGCAGGCGAGCATATAGAGCAAAAAGATGACGGTAAAGTAAAAGTCTCAAATGATATCTCTATCCAATATGTCAGCAATATCCAAACCAAAAACGAGCTGCTTGATTTAATATTATATAAACGGCCTTCAATTAACGAAATATCGCAAATTGAGCAAAACATTCAAGCTTATACGCCAAAGCTTATCTTAACAGCAAAGCCAGATCAGGCAAATACATTAGCATTCTTATTGATAACTAGCATCTTTATTATTCCTATATTCTTTCTGCCTCTCTCAATACCTATAAGTATAATGGATGTAAGGCGTACTTCATATATTATTCAGCCATATAGACTGGTTGCCAGGTCAGGGATTTTATATAAAAAACAAATTTCAATATTATTCAAGAATATAGACCATATCTCTTTTAATCAAGGAATGTTCAATAAATCATTTAATAATGGCAGTATCATCGTTAATACTACAGGAAGCAGTACAGCAGAAATGGTGATTGCTAATATACCAAATTTTAAGGGATTTTATGATGAACTAAAGAGGCATTATTAAGTATTTTAATCAATTCTTCTTTAGTAATATCTGACCTAAGACTATTATTCGCAAAGTGAGTCAATGCAACCTGATAGCCTGCTGCTTTTATTTTCTTTATCAGTTCATCCTGTTTTATGATTGTGAGCTTGTTTTTCTTGCAGATCTTTGGGAGATTGTAAAAGCCAACAATATGAATTTTTGATTCTTGCGCAATTATGTTTAGGAATTTTTTATCTTGCACGCTAATATATGAGAGTTTTTTTGCAGAGCTTGCTATCTTCTGAGCAATAGCTGGATCCCATAACTGCCCTAGCCATAATGGGTCAGCATTGTTGTAATTGCCGTGCTGCTTCAAGATTTTATCTACTTTCTTTTTTCCTTTTTCGCAGCGCAGGAAAATGCGCATATAATGCTCTGTTGAGTAAGAGTAAATAGGAGTAAGAGCTTTATCGTATTGAGAAGCTACAAGCTGGATTTTTCTGATCAGGATCCTTAGGCCATTCTCATGCATTGTCTCGTTTCTCTGCGGCAGAGCCCAATATTTTCTCATGCAAGTAGAAGGAAATGTGCCTGATAATGGCGCTGTGTCAGTTGCAGTTACAGCTAGGATGCCATCTCTTGCTAATCGCTTGATTGCAGCGTCTAAGAATGGATTTGGAGTTCCGAATGGGTCAATCTCAATGTAATCAAAACCAAAACTTTCCAGCAAGAAGATGTTTGCGTCTTTGTTGTAAAGTTTAATTTTGTTTTTTGAATTATCTTTTTTATTATTGTTAGTACTTTTATTGAATTTTATTTTATTTAACTTTAGATTCTCTTTGATTGAAGTAATTGCATCTTTGCTGTAGTCGTTTATGTAAAGAGAAGAGATTTTATTCTTATTGAGTTCTTTCAAGAACCTGATTGACCTTACACCTGATGCTGCCAATGGATCTGCTATCTGTATATTTGTGTTGCTCATTGAATTGAGCAATAAGACTGAAATTGTCCTGTTTAGAGACATCACTGGATTATAGAATACTGGAAGCTCCTTGCTGATCTTGCCAATAGCTACTTTTACTTTTGCTTTGCCTTCGTTAATTAAATCAAAGTTTTGCATGACTCAGAAATTAAGTATTAACTATTTAAATTAGTATGAGATTTTGTGGAGGCAGCTGCTATGCAGATACTGGATTTTATCTTCTCTTCATAACTAAAACCATCGTAAATAAAGCACATAAGCCAAATAATAGGATAAATCCTACTGCTAATAATGTAATATACATCTCTTCATCAAATAATTCTGGTTGCTGTTGAGGCAGCTCTTCTGGAATTGTGCTTTCTACATTTGTGACAATAAGCTGAGTTTGTTGTGAATCTTGGGTTATTGCTTTAGCTGTTCTTTGAGCTTGTGTAGCCTGTGGCACAACAGATTCCTTGACTTCCAGGCAATCCTCTACAAACAGGTCAATGCTTTTTTCATCGCTTAGCTTTGTCCCATCATAATATGCTCTTGCAGTTATTGGGTATGTTCCTGGATTAAAGTCTCTTGGAACTGAAATAACATATCTCTTTTCCAATGCACTATTATCATCATCATCTGCGCTGCCTTCATCTAATTCTTCATTTTCTTTTACATTGAATGATAACTCTGGCTGAGTTAATCTAAGAACTGTGTCATCTTCTTCATTTTCTCCTATGTTATTGACTTTAACAGTTAGCTCAACTGTCCTTGTGCATCTGACGACAGGCGTGTTTAATGTTAATTTGCTAATCGCAAGAGCATGGGTTTTCTTGTCTATCAATAATGAGATGACTGCAGCCTGCTCATGAGTCTTGCCTGCTGAATCCTGGCCTGAAACTTTCAATCTTAACTTGTATGCAATCTTATCTGCGTTGTAAGGAATATTGAAATTTAATGAGATCTTTTTATCATCTCCTCCATCTAGATCAAAATCCTGTGAATCATCTTCCAAGTCATCGCCGTTATCTATCTTTTCAATTATGCCTTCTAGGTTAACATCATGTATCTCAGTGGTATCTGCAAATGAATTTCTTACATCAACTTCAACTTCTATGCTATCTCCAGGTTTTACCTTATCAACTGTGTCTCCGTTTACTACTGTCTCTTTATGGCTAGGCATGACTATCTTTATCTTATCAAATACCAGCTTACTGATAAATACTTCTTGAGTTGTGTTAGGAACTGCCTGGAATGATGTGAAGTGCTTTACATCAAATGTAAGTTTCTGGCCATTCAATGCAACATTTGTGCATAAGCCTAAGCTTTCACAATCGTTATTTATTGTGCCATTTTCAAATGTGACTTTTATCAATGGCTTTTTTGTGAAAACTGTTGCATTAAGGTTATTCATCGTTAAAGTAGCAGGCTTGTTCGCAAATTCTGGGACTATGCTTGTTCTTACCTCGACAAAACCTGTGCTTATGTTGATTGCATTATCAAGGTCAACTACATTTCTCAAGTCTAGATTGTCATTAAATTTTAATTGCCCTTCAGTTTTACCAATTTTTACATTGCTGACATTTGAAAGATCAGTTATGTTGCTAAAATCTGTTGTTAAGTTAGGGTCGAATGTTGATGCTACTGGTCTGTCTGCGACTGTTAAAATCCAAGAATGCGATGCCTGTGCACCTGCTAAATCTGTTACATTAGTTGTTATAGTAAATATGCCTGTGTTGTTATTTGCATTAAATGCAAAAGTATTTCCTGTACCTACTTGTAATCCATTTACATACCAGCTAACAGTTAAGGAATCCCCTAAATCTATGTCTCTTGGTGTTATGTTAAATGTTAATTGATCGTCTTCTGGTATCTTTGGATCATTAAACAAAGGAGTAAAAGAGGTTATTTCAGGAGCATCATTAGTGTTTAATACATTAATTGTAGCTGCTCTTGAGCTAACTGCATTACTCAAATCAGTTACAGTAAACTTAACAGATGTTTGTGGTACATCATTATTAGTTGGTGTAAAACTGACATTAGCTGCTGTGATATTTATTTTTGTGACTGTGAAACGGGTATCATTTGAAGAAAATGCTAATGAATCGCCTTTATCTAGTTCTTCGTCATTTGCAGTCAAGAAGAATGATAATGGAATATCTTCAATTGCACCTATTACATCATTAACTCCAATAGCATTCAATACTGGCGGATCGTTTGCCTCAACAACGTTTATTGTAGCAATAATACCTGAATTTGCATTGCTTGAGTCATTGACATCAAACTTGACAGATAATCTTGGAGAATCTGCAAACCCTGGCGTAAAGCTGACATTTGCTGATGTGCTATTTATCTTTATAATTGTGAAACGAGTATCATTTGAATTAAATACCAATAAATCACCATACACTAAATCATCATCTGCTGCTTCCAATAAGAATGTTAATGGAACATCCTCAACTGCCAATAACGTATTATTGTTTGCCAATGGGCTCAATACAGGCGCATCATTTAGATAATTGACAGGAATTACGACTGTTTTTGAATTAGTAAATCCATCTTCATCTGTCACATATAAAGTAAGATTTATCTGAAGAAGATCTTCTTTTGCAGCAAGGAAACTTATTCCAGCAAAAGTATTGTTAAATTTAGTTAAATTAAACTTAGAGTTATTATTTGTTGAATATGTTAGAGTTTGGTTTACTAATTCTAAGTCATCATCATTTGCGCTGAAGTTAATTCTGAATAAAGCTCCTTCCTGCGCATTGTCGCTTAATGTTATCGGATTAATATATGGAACACTCTTTATTGTTACATAAATATCCTCTGTGGAAAGGGTTGAGATGTCATTCTCATATAAAGTAAAAAATTTCCATGTTGTTAGCTTATCTCCTGTTGCATTTACAAGCCATGTCTGTGTACATTCTGTATTTGCACCCATGTCCTGAAGGCAAGTAAGATTTGCTGGATAAACTGGGTTTTGGCTAATTGTATAGAATGGCTCTCCAGCATTCATAGGTATTATGCCTTTATTCTCATTTATGAATTTAGCATTGCTTGTCAGGGAAAATGCCTGGTTATAAGGAATGTTGTCAGCTATAACCCTAACTGTCCAGGTTCCTTTTATAGGGTTATCAACCTCTATCTGCTCTACATTATTTCTATAATCTGTACCTTTAGTAGCTGGGCTTGAGGGATTATTTGGATCTAATACCCAAGGAGAATACCAATTTCCTAACGGATCATATAATTTTATATCAAGGTCATTTACTAATGTTTGAGATGCTGTCAATTCTGCAGGATAATCATCCCAGACTAAAGTCACTTTTAATTTAGGAGTATTATCTGTGATTTTTAAGCTGTATTCAATCTCTTTGCTAGGTTCTATGAAATTACCTTCTGCTATGTTTTCTATCATATCAATTGCTGCAGTTACATTTATTCTTCCATAACCAAAAGTGAAATCTGGACCTTGATTTCCTAAGTCAACAGCAGATGTCATCAACAATGATTTTATTGAAGATGGCAAAAGCTCTTTGTTTGGATGCAATTGTTTGAATTTTTCTAATATCAGCGCAATGCTTCCAGCTACTGCAGGCGTAGACATTGATGTGCCGCAGATTGAATTATATTCATTATTAGGATATGTAGATGTTATACCGCCACTTCCTTCTTGACATCCAGGTGCAACTAAATCAGGTTTTATCCTGCCATCTTGTGTAGGGCCACGGCTGCTGAAACCTGCAATGGAATCTGTGTCTGAGTTTGAAGCGCCTACGCTAATTATGTTCTTAGCTGCTCCAGGAGTAGTTATTGTGTTAAAACCTGAGCCTCTGTTTCCTGCAGATTTGGTAATTACTATTTTTTTACCTAAGCTGCCTCTTATTATATTGTCTAAACCTTGTGCATCTTCAGGATAACTTCCATATACGCCACCTGAACTCCAAGAGTTAGTGGATATACTAATATTGTATGTGTTAATAGCTTGATCAAATTCATTAGAACGTTCACCAGGATCACCCCACCATTCATAACTAATTAACTTAGCTGCAGGTGCCATGCCTCGCCATTGAAATGGTGTGCCTCCTTTTGCTTGACTTAAGCTTCCATCTCCAAGGATTGTTCCTGCAACATGTGTAGAATGATAATTTGTTTGACAGTCATATTCAGTACAGCCAAGATCGCCAATTGTAACTCTTCCCTGCAAATCCTGATGATTATAATCTGCCCAGCCACCATCCCATTCACCTATAACTATTCCAGAGCCATTTAGGTAATGTGGAGTAGTTTGCAGCTGTTCAACTCCTATACGATTTCTTATACCATCATTATCTTGCTTTTGTTCATAAAGCTGCTCAATCCATTTAATTAAATCACTAGAAGCAAGATTTAGAATATCTTCTTTATTTGTTTTAATAATAGCTGAATTGCTTGCTTGATCAAAACTTAGCAGCATTGCATTTCTATTCTCAAGCTCTGCCTTTAATTCTGCGAGCTTAACATCATCATAAGTCTGAACCAGTAGAGTCAATGTATTATCTTTATTTAAGCTCCTTTCACTGTATTTACCCTGCATCAAATCAAGCTCAATCTTGTCTTCTTTGTTGAATGAGCTTAGGGCCCTTATATTATCCATAGCAAAGCTTTCAGTGCTTAGGCTGTTGTATCCTTTATTATCTATACTTACAATCCAGGTGTTATGAGGAATATAGCCAAGCAATCTTATTCCGTTTCTTGCCAATTGCCTTCTTTCTTCTTGTGTAGGTGTGTTGAAGAATTGCAGCAAGAAGTGCTGTTTTTGCTCTTTTGAGCTAAATGCACTTAAAGCATTAGTTTTTTCAGTAAAAGCAGCAGATGTTTCTAATGGATCAAATGTTCTGGACTTTAATCTTATAGTATAATCATTGTTTTTCTGGCTTTGAGATGCAGAATTTTGTTTAGGGTCAAGTATAGCTGTTACATTCCCGCAAGAAAAGTTATTGCATATCACTTTAGAAGATACAGTAAAGAATTCATTTCTCTTGACTGTGATGTTTGAGGATGGAGCTACAAAAGATGCATTCAAGATTCCTCTTTCTTTTATAGAGATGGAATAGTCACCGATCATATCTTCTTCATTTTCTACTTTAAGGAAATATATGCCAGAAGCATTAGGAGTAAATATGATCTTTGATGCATAGTCTTCTAAGCCACTGTCATAATCATAAGTAATAATTTTGATACCGTCTGTATCATATAATGTAAGAAGTGTGTCTGTAAAGTTCAACTTGGAAGTTTCTATGGAGTATACTCTGCCAAAAACAGCATTGAACTTAAAGTAATCCTTATCTGCAATTGGGAAAATTGAATGTGATTGTAATTGGCCATCTGCTTCTATCAATGCTGCTTGCTCAACTGTATCATCTGGTTCATATTGATCTGGTGAAAAAGAGTATTCATTAACAGAAATATTAAACTGGCCATAGAGTTGATTAGTGTACTTTGAAATAGAACTTAAATAATATACTCCTGTTAGTGTAGAGAGATAAAGAATTTCTGAGCTTTTTGGCTCACTGCCACCATCATTATTATCATCAATAATAGTTGTACCATCAGTATTAAAAAGTACAATTGCAGTGTCAGTTGTGCCCAATAATGCACTTGTTTCTATCTTATATAATTTGTTTTGTGAAGCAGTAAACTTCATGTAATCTATATCCATCGTATGATGAGTAGAGTGCATGTGTTGTGTGCCATCTACTGGAATGTCTTTTGCTTGCTGATATGTGTCATCTGGCTCGTGTTCATCTGTACCTACGTTTGTGATAGAGACATCATATATACCACCTGCAGCAGGAGTAACACCATTATCATACTGTTTAACTCTGAGATAATAAACACCAGATGTAGTTGGTGTAAATGAGAGAAATGAAGAAACACCTTCTCCTGAATCATCATCTTCTTTAATCTGAGTTACCCCGTCGCTATCATACAATGTTATAACAGTGTCTGCATTGTTCTGAAGATTTGAGGTGTTTAATTGATAGATAGAACCAGCTAATGCATTGAATTTAACATAATCATAATCTGTGCCTATGTGAAAATTGTGGTTTTGTAAAGAGCCATCTGTTAGGATATCTTTTGCTTGCTGATATGTATCATCTGGCTCAAAAGAATCTGGGTCAATAGCTAGAGCATTGACTGCTAACAAAGAAAACATCACAGCTAATATCATTACAAATAAACATGCTTTGTATTTCTTCAAAGTGATCCCCCAATCAATGATTAAAATAGCTTATAATAGGCAGTTATTTAAATACTTTTCGATTTGCTACTATGACGGAGTAGTTAAAGATATAGTCAGAGTGCAAAAACACCAACATTTTTAAACTTATCATTGTTTTACCGTCTAAAACATGAAGTATAATAGAATAAGACAAACAATAAATGATAATGTAGATAGTAGAATAGATGTGATGATAAATGCCAGAAAAGACCCAGAAAACTCCAGAGCTTTGCACGCGCAGCCCAATCTGTGTGGTAGTAGGGCATGTGGACCATGGAAAAACATCAATACTAGACAGGATTAGAAATACTTCTATAGTTAATACTGAAGCTGGCAAAATTACACAGGCAATCGGAGCTTCTATTGTACCATTAGCAACAATAAAGAAAGTCTGCAAAGATGCACTTGCTGCAATGAAGATGAATTTTACTATTCCTGGATTGCTCTTCATTGATACACCTGGCCATGCTGCTTTCATCAATTTAAGAAAACGCGGCGGAAATATTGCAGATATCGCTATTCTTGTTGTTGATATAAATGAGGGGTTTATGCCGCAGACAATCGAGGCAATAGAGATATTAAGAAGCTATAAAACGCCATTCATAATTGCTGCAAATAAGATTGATCTGATTCATGGCTGGAAAAAAAATGTAGAGAATAATAATAAGGATGATGATAAAAAAAATACCCTAGCTAAGAATATCGCTTTACAGACCCCTCAAGTACAGGAATTGATTGATAAAAAACTCTATGAGCTGGTAGGTAAATTATTTGAAGTTTCTCAGATGCAGTCAGAGAGATTTGATAGAGTAAATGATTTTACCAAGCAGATTGCAATCGTGCCTTGCTCTGCACAGACAGGAGAAGGAATTCCAGAGCTTCTTATGTTCATAACTGGATTGGCTCAGAGATTTCTGGAGAAGAATCTTTTATGCGACGTAAAAGGAGATGCTGCTGGCACAATACTTGAAGTCAAGCATGATAAAGGCCTTGGGACTACAATAGATGTAATAATCCATGAAGGTAAATTAGCTGTCAATGATATTTTAGTTATTGGGGGATTAGAAAAGCCAATCGTCACTAAAGTAAAAGCTTTGTTAATTCCTACGCCATTAGCTGAGATGAGAGATAGAAAGACAAAATTTAATGCTGTCAAGCAGGTTAATGCTGCAACTGGTGTAAAAATAAGCGCAATGGATATAGACGAAGCTATTGCAGGCATGCCAATCAGAAGCTGCTCAAAAAATGAGTTAGTTGAAGTTACTACTTCTATACAGGAAGAGGTCGAAGAAGTCATTGTAAATACTGATAATGAAGGCATCGTTATAAAAGCAGATACACTTGGAAGCTTGGAAGCATTGCAGACTTTATTAAGGCAGCATGATATAAAGATCAAGAAAGCTGGAGTAGGCAATATTGCTAAGAAAGACATTATAGATGCAGAAGCTAATTACACAAAATCTCCGCTGATAAGTGTCGTGCTCGGCTTTAATGTAAAAGATGAATCTGGATTGTGCAATGAGCATGTAAAAATCCTGATAGATAATATAATCTATAAATTGATAGAAGACTTCCAGGCATGGCAGATCCTTGAGAGGAAGAATCTTGAAAAGGCAATGTTAAGTGATGTTGTGATGCCTTGTAAACTTAAGTTTCTTCCAGGGTATGTTTTCAGGCAGAATAATCCTGCAGTTGTTGGAATAGAAGTTTTAGCTGGTAAATTAGTCGCAGGAATCTCTTTGATGAAGAAAGATACAAAAGACGGAAAAGCGATCACAAAAGTAAGCGCAATACAGGTTGAAAAAGAAAGTGCTACCCAAGTTGAAGCCGGAAAGCAGGCTGCTGTTAGTATGGGAGATGTGACAGTTGGAAGGCAGATCCATGAAGGCGATATTTTCTATTCATGCATTCCAGAGCATCATTTCAGGAAACTGAAAGAGCTCAAGCATCTGCTTTCAGAGAATGAGAAGAACATCCTTAAGGAAATAGCTGAGATAATGAGGAAAGTTAATCCGGTTTGGGGTGTATAAGTTTTATTGTTGTTAAAATTTCTATCCTGAATCTTATTATTAATCCCTATTCAATACTTTCAATGTCTTTTTCCAGCCTCGTGATATAATTCTTCATCCCTTCAATCTGCCTCAGTTTAGTGTGTTTAAATAAGAATTCCCTAAATCTGTTGTCTATCCTTACGCCAAAGTTCTGCAAGCCTGAGTTAAGCTTTCCATATAGCTTCTTTCCTTCAGCGTCTAAGTCAGTAAGTATTATCACTGAAATTCTTTCTCCTGTGAGTTTTTTTGCTTTGTCATAAACAGTTGCAACTTTCTCTACAACTGCGTATAATGGGCGCCTGTTGAGAACAATAATGTTGCTGATGCCAAAATCTTCAAGCGCTTTTTTGTCTTTGATTCCTTCAACTATCACAATTGCATTATCGTCAATTATCTTATCTAGGAATTCATACAGCTGCAATGCTTCCTGTGCTTCATGATAGTTAACCATAAGAGATTAAAATAATACAAACATTTAAATTAGTATGGTTTTAATATATATTTACGGAAAGCAGTGGCAGCTGCCGACGAACATTAGAAGGAATAATAAAAGAGTTGCACCTCCCAAATTTTACGAAAATTTG
>DUGA01000014.1 GCA_013331615.1 Candidatus Woesearchaeota archaeon
CCAGATGATGCTTTTATTGAGCAGACAGGGCTTGGTTATATCCGGCATAACAGAGCTTCACATCCATTGATTGAAGAAGAAATGGATTTTGTGTATGGCATACATTTTACAAGAAAGCTTCATCCATCAACAAAAGACTTTAACTCAGTTACTCAGATGTTAAATGGATTTGAAAATTCTGTGATTTTGGGCAGAGGCTGTTGGGCAGGGTGTCATTTCTGTGTAATCCCTTTGGTGCAAGGCAAAAACATTGCAAAAAGAAGTAAAGAAAGCATCCTAAAAGAGATAAAAATGCTATATGAGGAAGGGAACAAAAAAATAAATGATCTTACCATGCCAACTATCAACATGTATGGCTCTTATTGTGCGCTTTACAATGTTGCTGAAAAGATACATTCGCCTATCATTGGCAAAGAGATAACCGTTTATAATAAAGAAGAATACTGCAACCAGGTCTGTGTTGGGTGCAAATATAGGGTTATGCGAGATGATTTGATCCCATTATTGGAAGAAGTTGAGAAATTAAATAAAAAGCATAATGGTGAGCTTGAAATAAGAAGCGCAATCAGGCATGATATAATTCTTGATCAGAAAAAATTATTCAGGAAGATAATGCAGTTTGTCTCTCGTCTTAAGATTGCGCCTGAGCATATCAGCGATAATGTGTTAAAGCAGATGAACAAATCAAACAAGAAAGCATTTGTAGAATTTTTAGAAGAATATAAATTAATCAATAAAGAGCAAGGAACCAATAAGAACCTTGTGCCGTATTTTGTTGTTGCTCATCCTGGCTCTACAATGGAAGACATGAAAGAGCTCCGTAAGTTTTCCGAGGATAATAATCTCTTTGTAAATTTGACACAAGTATTTACACCAACTCCTGGTACAATCTCTACTGCAATGTATTACACTGGCGAAAACCCGATTACAAAAGAGAAAGTGCATGTGCCAAGGACATTCCGAGAGAAAAAAGACCAGAAAAGGATAATGATGGGTGAGAAGGTCGAGGAAGAGCTTAATGATGGGAATGGGTAAAAACTTCTAATAGTTTTTAAATTATTATTTTTTAAATTATTTCCTAGAAGCTATCCAATTTAGTCTGCGTCTTCTTCAGCTCAAGCACCTGATCTTCTCTGCTTCTGTCTCTATATATAGTCAACCCTTTGCATTTTAATTCGTGCGCATAGAATAATGCATCAGCAATATCAGTTTGGGTAGCAGAATTATGCATGTTTATTGTTTTAGAGATTGCGCTGTCAATATACTTCTGGAACTCTGCCTGGATCTTGATGTGCCATTTGTAATGGATGTCCATAGAAGTTACAAACACTCTTTTTAGTTCATCATTAAATGCATCAGAATTCTTGATGCTGCTTGCATTCAATAATTTCCTGAATGTCGCATCATCAACTTTGCTATTTTCCTTAAGTAGATTAATCTCATGCTCAAAATCTGGATTAGTGATGGTATATTCTCTGCCTTCCATTGTCTTTCCAGCGTAGCTTAATGCAAACAATGGCTCGATTCCTGCAGATGTATTCGCGATTATGCTTGTAGTGCCTGTAGGAGCAACTGTTGTGATGGAGACATTCCTTAACTTCAAATTTAAGTCCTTCCATACGCTGCGCTTGAAATTCTTGAAAACACCTCTTTTTNNATTATAAACAATGCTTCATCTGAATCATAAGGTACGCGTAGCTTAATTAACAAGTCTGCAAATCCCATCACTCCTAATCCTATCCTTCTGTATGCTTTGCATCGTTTTTCGCTTTTCTTGAACTGGTAGCTGTTCATATCAATGCAATTGTCCAGGAAATGCACGCCAAGATGCACTAATTTTTTTAGCTTTTCAAAATCTATTTGCCCAATCACTCCATAATCTTTTCTTTCAATAATCATATTGCTCAAATTAATGTGCGCATAAGGCACGCCTTCCCATGAATGCATTGGTGATTGTCCGCAGCTTCCTGTGCAGTAAACTGTCTCCTTGACTGGATTTTTTGCATTCATTTCGTCAATAAAAATTACGCCAGGGTCGCCTAGTTTCCATACTGAATCTGTCAATGCATTGAATATCTCTCTTGAATCTACTTTTTTGTATTCTTCACCTGTTCTTGGATTAGTTAATGCAAAAGTTTTTGAGTTTTTGACTGAATCAATAAACTGATCAGTTATTGCCAGAGAAATATTAAAATTCTTCAAGCTTCCATCTTGTTTGCATTTTATAAACTCAAGCACATCTGGGTGGCTGGTATGAAGGATTCCCATATTGCCGCCCTGACGACGACCGCCTTGCTTTATCGCGCCGATGGCAACATCAAAGAACTTCATGACAGTAACTGGACCAAATGCAACTCCTTTTTGTCCAGATACCAAATCACCTTTTGGTCTGAGCATAGAGAATGCAAATCCGCAGCCAGAGCCGTTCTGCTGGATGATTGCAGCGTTAGTTAATTTGCCAAAGATGTTCTTCATTGAATCTCTTAATACAAAAACATAATCTGAAAATAATTGCTGCAGATTGTTGCCTGCATTCATCAATATTGGGGAAGCTGGCAAAAAATCCAGTGCAGTCATTGCATTATAGAATTCTTTCACCGTATGATTGTATGCAGACTGCTTCTGCTCATCAGATTTTCCGCGCATATAATTTAAGTCAGCTTTTGCTATGTTTTCTGCTGCTCTTAAGAACATCTCGCCTGGAGTCTCTAGTCTGCCATCCTCATGCTTAGCCAGATACCTTAATTTAAGTATGTCTAAGGCTAATGGTGATAATTCAGGCTCTTTTAGTTTTACATTGCTCTTTGTTGTCATATTTCATAAAAAGCATTATAGAGTATAAAAAGATTTATATATTGTGCAATTAGTTTTATTTTATTATCAATAAGTTGTTTTGTATAAAAAAGAGGTAAAATGTCAACTGTAGCTAAGAATAAAGGTAATATTGGCACTAGCTGCCCTAAATGCAGCTTTCAGTGCGTGGAAGACCAAGTTTCTGTTATCTGTCCAAACTGTGATTATGTGCACATCAAGGAATATAAATGGCAGGGCCCTGTCATAAAATGCCCTAGCTGTGGAAAGAAAGCAGCTGTGTATAAAAGCAAAGCTGTAGGAAGGACATTTATGTGCGACAACTGCCAGACAATTGGAAGATATGTAGATGATGAAGAACTGCATGCCAAAGTCTATGAAAAAAATTCAGAAGCAGGCAGAAAAGTAGCTTGGCTGTTTGAAGTGCCTGGCAAATTTTGGCATTTTGATGCAGAGGATGATAACTTGATTAAAGACTGCAAGTCATGCAAGCAAAAGCACTGCGCGCATTGCGATGTGCAGAATATTATAGAGATTCATCAGAATGAGGTTGTTGATTTCTGCGACAAGCACAAGATAGAGGTTTATATAACACAGGATTACATTGAGATCGTGCATAAGAAATGAATGAATAAGTTATTATTATTATTATTATTATTATTATTATTATTATTATTATTATTTATGTTCTACCATTTCTCATCCCTGCCTTATAATCTCACTGCTCACTTCATCAGCAGTATCTGGATTAAGTGCAAATCCGATTCCCTCAAATCCTGCTATTTTATAATTATTTATTCCGACGATTTTACCTGCTGTATTGACTAAAGGTCCTCCAGAATTGCCTGGGTTGATTGGCACATCCGTCTGCGTGTATAATATTCCATTAGAAGATTTCCTATTGATTGCGCTGACTATCCCTTCTGTAACTGTGAATGAATATCCTCCTGGATTTCCTAATGCAATCACTTTCTCGCCTTGTTTAATATTGGAAGATTCTTCAAACCTTAATCGTGAATAATTATTGCTGTTTATTTTCAGCACTGCAACATCGCTTGTCGGTTCTCTGCCTATTAATTTTGCAGAGTATAAATAATTATCATGAGTCAAAACTTTTATTGTATTTGCAACGCTTATCACATGATCATTTGTTATTATGTAGCCATCATCTCTGATAAATGCGCCAGAGCCCTGACCTTTGTCTGTCAATACACTGACTACTGAAGGAAGAATTTTATCAATGATTGCAGAGAAATCAGAGCTCTTAACTTGCACATCGCTGATCTGGCCTTCTAAGCTTGATTTTAATTCATCCAATTTCAGCTTGCTGTCTTGCTCTGTCTTCTTTACTAATTCTAATACTGCCTGCAGTTTTTCCTGATTATCTTTTTTCAAGCCAGAGACCATGTTATTGAAGAGTATGTTCTGGTTATCAACCTCTTCATCCAATTCAGCAATATTCTTGGTGAATGCATCACTAAGCTTTGATAATTTAGAGTTGTAGTCATTGGTTGTAGAAATCTGCTGCTGCTGCAGTATAAGGTTCTGCGCATCAAAATTATGCTTCAGGTTATTTGCAGTATAAGAATTAACAAGCAGGAGAGTAATGACTACTAAGAAAAGTATGATCCCATAGATAAGATGCTGCTTATGCTCTTGTTTCATAGAGTAATCTGCCTGATTTGCTTTTATATAAAACTTGTGGATGAGAAATACATTAATTACAAGCAGTTTTTCTCTATTCCTTCACTTTAATCTCGTTCGCAGAAACCTTTACCAGCTCAACATTATCAAGAACATGCTCTTTCAGCTCCTTCAACGGCTGTTTTGGTCCTAAGCATGCATGCCATATCCCATTTACGTTTGCAATAACTAAATCCTCACCTTTTTCAACAGGTGTCAAAATAAACGTTTTCAGTTCATTAATCGCAAGCTCTTTTTTCTGCTGCTTTGCCTTAAACGTAAAATACGCATCCTTCAATTTTTTAAAATCTGTGTAAATGTTTGCAAATGTAATTAATTGATTATTTTGGTTGCTACTACTACTACTACTACTATTATTCTCAGCTTCTGCTGTCAGCATGAAATATTTGGGTTGCATTTTTTAGTTTAATATTAATTATCTATTATCTTTTTCTGAATCCAAATCTTTTATTATACTCATCGTGGCTATAAATATCAAGGACAAATGCTACTATCTCAACCTTATCGCTTTCTAATGTATAAATCATTCTCCAATATAGCGGCAGATCGACAATAAATATGGCATCTACATCATATTTCTCTCTATAATATTTGGGAATTTGGTCTTTCTTTGCATTTTCACCATAAAAAGGATTATCTGCTACAAGGTCAAGTGCTCTCTGGATGCCATTCCACAGTTTAATCTCGTCAGAATTTAGCCTATCTTTCTCTTTTTGATAGCCGACTATCTGGCTTAATTTTTTGTAAGCTTCTTCTGCTTCATCAATCAGCTTTATAGAAACTCTTTTCCCAAATTTCATCGCACAATCAACCCTGCTTTATACCTTAGCTTACTTTCTGGATGATATGTCCATAAAACCTTGTTATCATGAAAAGTTATCTTGCCGCTATATGATAGATACTCAAGAATCCCTATAAGTGTCTGGTGCATTACTTGTTTAGGTAATATCCTCTTTAATTCTGCTACTGTAAGCACACCGTCTGCTTTCATCAGAGTTTCTTCTACCATCAAGACGGTATTCAAAGTAGGCGATCTTTGTTCAGCAAATTCCCGTTTTTTTAATTGTATTGTCTGCATATCAAGTGATATAATATCAGCTGATATATAAAGCTTTTGGCGAAAATTCTAGAAAACAACATAATGCCATACTTATGCTTTTCTCCACTTAACTCCTAGCGGAGTATCATCTAGAAGAATGCCTCGTTCTTTTAACTCATCCCTTATTTTGTCTGCTGTCTTGAAATCTTTTTTCTTTCTTGCATTTTCTCTCTGCAGGATCAATGCGTCAACCTCAGTATCTACTGATTCTTTTTCCCTCTCTAAAACCCCAAGAACTTCATCAAACTCTCTGATTGCCATCACGCATTTGTCAGCATCTTCTGGACTTAAGTTTTGTTCCAGCATCAATGTGTTGATCTCTCTCATAAAATCAAATATTGCAGCCAATGCACCGGAAGTGTTAAGATCATTGTCCATCTCCTTTGTAAATGCATCATTAACTGTTTTTAGTAGCAAAGAAACTTTCTTGCTGTCACCTTTTTTTTTATCTGCATTCACAAACATCTCCAGCTTATCCAGGAACTCAAACATCCTGTCAACTGACTGCTGCGCAGCTTTCAATCCGTCAAATGTAAAGTTAAGCGGTTGCCTGTAATTTGTTGATAATAAAAGATAACGAACAGCTTTTGGCGAATATCCCATTGCAATAACATCTCTCAAAGTATAGAAATTATTAAAGCGCTTGCTCATCTTTTTGCCTTCAACCATCATATACTCATTATGCAGCCAGTAATTGACGAATGTCTTGCCAGTTGCGCCTTCGCTCTGCGCAATCTCATTTGTATGGTGAGGGAAAATCAAGTCAATGCCTCCTGTGTGGATGTCAAATGTATCTCCCAGATATTTACCGGACATTGCAGAGCATTCGATGTGCCAGCCTGGCCTGCCTTTGCCATACTCTGTCTCCCAGAACACATCTCCATCATTTGCATCCCATGCTTTCCACAAAGCAAAGTCTTGCGCATTCTCTTTTTCATATTCATCTGCTTTTACTCTTGCGCCTGCTTGCAATTCATCTGCCTTGAAATTTAATCCTGCAAGCTTTCCATAATTTTTGAATGTAGAAATCTTGAAATAAACGCTTCCTTCTTGCACATAAGTATGGCCGTTCTTCTCTAGCTTTTTTATAATTTCAATCATCTCTTTAATATGCTCAGTTGCTTTCGGAAATACTTTTGCATGCTTGATGTTAAGTGTATCAATGTCCTCAAAGAATGCTTTGTTGTATCTTTCTGTAAATTCTATCAATCCAATTCCTTCTTTTTGAGAATCGCGAATTGTTTTGTCATCTACATCAGTAAGATTCATTACCTGGAATACATCAAAGCCAGAATATTCAAGGTATCTTCTAAGTATATCGCTGCATACATACGCTCTGAAGTTGCCGATGTGAGCGAAGTTATAAACGGCATGCCCAAAATTTCTTAGTATGAAACTTTGTTTGGCCCGCAATTATACATTCGCACATGATTGGCTTCTAAAGGCTTAAATGATTCCAGCTTTCTACTCAGAGTATTATAAACTCTTAGTGCCATTTTTATTTCCTCTCTGTATTATCACCTTTTTAAGCTTTTCCTGCTTAATAACACGATTATCATCTTTATATTTAATTTATTGCTTTATCTCTCTTCCTTACTCCTGCTTTCTTTTGCTTGGTTGCAGAGGAAGATCAACTTTCTTTCCTTCTAATCTAACAATTCTTCCAGGCGTTCCAACAACTGTTGCGTTATCAGGTACATCATGATTTATTATAAATGTTTCTGCTCCTATCTTGACATTGTTGCCGACATTTATCGGGCCTAATAATGTTGCAGCTGTGCCTATCAAAACATTATTGCCTATTGTAGGATGACGTTTGCCAGCATGTTTTCCAGTACCGCCTAAAGTTACATTATGAAATAAAACACAATTTTTGCCAATCTCAGCTGTTTGCCCAATGACAATACCATGCCCATGATCAGCAAAAAAACCTCTCCCTATTTTTGCGCCAGGATGTATTTCTATCAAAGTTATGAATTTCATGAATTCAGATATTAAACGAGGAATAAAAGGAATCCCTATATTATAGAGTGGATGTGAAACATATCTGTGAACAACAATTGCACGCAAACATGGGTAAATTAATACTTCCAATCCATTTGCAGCTGGATCATTCCTGTAGATTGCTTTGATGTCTTCAAACAAATTCTCACCTACTCTATTCAACAAACTTTTTACATTAACTTAATCTTCATACTATAATCAAATTATATCTTTTCCAATGTCTGCTCAATATCCCTAATCAAGTCATCTGCATCCTCAATCCCGACAGATAATCGCAGTAAAGTATCCGATAGCCCAATCTTTAATCTATGTTCTCTTGGAACAGATGTATGTGTCATGCTGGCAGGATGGCCAATTAAGCTTTCTACCCCTCCTAAACTCTCTCCTAGTGCAAATAATTTTAAGCTGGTTGCAAACTTCACAGCATCTTCAAAGCTTCCGTCTAATTCTATTGATATCATGCCGCCAAATCCTGTCATCTGTCTTTTTGCAAGCTCATGCTGGGGATGGGTTTTTAATCCTGGGTAATTGACTGTTTTTAACTTCTTATTATTAGCAAGATACTCTGCAATCTTTTGCGCATTCTTATTGTGCTGCTCCATTCTCAAAGCTAATGTTTTTATGCCACGCAAAGTGAGCCAGCAGTCAAATGGGCTTGGGACTGCGCCAATAGCATTCTGGAAAAATTTTAATTCTTTATAAGTTGTCTCGTCATTCAATATAATTGCACCTCCAACAACATCACTATGCCCATTGATATATTTAGTTGTGCTATGGACTACAATGTCTGCGCCTAACAACAATGGCTTTTGGAAATAAGGAGACATAAATGTATTGTCAACGACAATTAATGGATAATTTATTGTTTTATTATTTTTATCATTATTTCTTTCTCTTAATTCTTTTATCTTCTCTAATTCAGCAACAGCCTTTAAATCAGTCAATCTCAACAAAGGATTTGTAGGTGTTTCCAACCAAATTATTTTTGTATTCTCATCAAGTTCCTGCTCGATATTTTTGATATTTGTTGCATCAACATAAACAAACTTAATTCCGTATCTTTCATATGCTCGGGTAAATATTCTTCTACTGCCGCCATACAGGTCATCGCTGGCAATTACTTTATCGCCTGGCTTTAATAATCTAAGGACACAGTCAATTGCAGCTAATCCAGATGCAAATGCCAAACCAAATCTGCCATGTTCTAACACAGCAAGATTTCTCTCTAAAGCTGCTCTTGTAGGATTTCCACTGCGAGAATATTCAAAACCTTTATGTTTGCCTGGCGCTTCCTGCCAATAGGTTGTGCTCATATGTAGAGGAGTGATAACTGCACCTGTTTCTTTATCTGCTTCACTGCCTATATGGATAGCATTTGTTGCAAATTTCCATGCATTAATATTATTGTCTTTTTCTGCCATTTTTGTTTATCATTATTTTTCTATCTTTATTTCATTATATCTCTATAACTATTCTTAATACTTCCACTCCTCAAACTCCCCTAGTATATTTTTGCTCAGATACCTGTCAACTCTATCGGGAAAAATGGTTACTATATTAATGGTTTTTGGATTGTTATCTTTGTTTTTTGCATTATTATTCTTATTCTCACTATTGTTATTATTTATACCATTGCTTTCAATTATCCTCTCAGCAACCATCTTGGCAGCGACTGCAGCAGCTGCGCTTGAGCTTCCTACAAGCAATCCTTCTTTTGAGCCTAATAACTTGATCATCTCATGCACATCTTTATCTCCTATGGTAAAAACCTCATCAATAAGCTCTAGTGCAAGATTTTTGCTGGTAGCTAAATTATCCACACCAATGCCTTCTATTTTATGCCTGCCTGCAGGCTTTCCTGCAATTATGCTGCCTTGCGGCTCTACCACATAAGTTTTAACATTTGGCAAGCGTTCTTTCAAAAATTTAGCTGCTCCGCTAAATGTACCTCCTGTGCCAACACCAGCAATAAAATAATCTATCTTTCCGTCCAGTTGCTCAAAAATCTCTCTTCCTGTTGTTTCATAATGGGCTCTTGCATTGCTAGGATTTGAAAACTGCTGAGGGATAAAGCTTTCTGGCATCAGTCTGTGAATCTGTTGGGCTTTTTCAATTGCGCCTTCCATTCCTATTTCTGTCGGTGTATTAATTATCTGTGCGCCTAATGCTTTCATCAGCTGCTGTTTTTCAATGCTAAATCTCTCTGGCACAGTAAAAATAACTTTGTATCCAAGCTGTGAAGCGACTACTGCCAAGCCAATGCCTGTATTGCCAGCAGTCGGCTCGATTATCGTATATCCTTGCTGTAACTTGCCAGCTTTCTCTGCATCCCTAATCATAAATAATGCTGTTCTATCCTTTACGCTCCCGCCTGGGTTATTGAATTCAAGCTTTGCAAATATGTTGATATTAGGGTGTTTAGTCGAGTCAATCAAATGGTTCAATCTAATCAATGGAGTATTTCCGATGAGCTCTAAAACATTGTTTGCGATTTTGTCCATATTATCACTCTCAATTAATTGGTCAATGATTCTGGGTTGTTAATGGATATCAGTTAAAAAGTTTATCAAAAAACAATTAAAAGATAGTGGAAATCAATGTAACTAAACTTATCAAAATGCAAGAATTCAACAGCAACAAGCAGTATTGTCTGATATCATAGCTTTAAAAAAAACCGAACAAATATATAAATGTTGTTCTTTATGCCTTAAAATAAAACATAATAAGTAAAATGTGGTCAAAAAATGCCTAAATACAAAAATATCCTAAAAAACTTCAGAAAGCTAGCTAACCAGATTACTTTGCTTAGGATCCTGCTCCTGCCTTTCATGTATTACCTTGCTTATTACAACAACAAGCAGGCATTCACTCTATTATTTATAATTGCAGGGATTACAGATGCAATTGATGGCTACGTTGCAAGAAGATTCAAGCAGGCATCAAGATTTGGTGTCAAGCTGGATAGTTTTGCAGACTATCTTATATACTTTTCATTGGTGCCTTGGCTGTATTTTCTGGAAAAAGAATTTTTTGCAGACAAGGTATGGTGGATAGTCTTCCTTATAGGGCTTTTCTTCCTGCTCCAGGCAGTTAACTTGCTCAGGCACAGGGAATTTATAGCGATGCATACTTCTCTTGGAAAAGTGACTGCAGTGATGCTGTATATTGTAGTGATAAACGGATTGCTGCGAGGATT
>DUGA01000053.1 GCA_013331615.1 Candidatus Woesearchaeota archaeon
GACGGGAAAACTTGAACCAATAAGATTGCAATATTCATCGCCAATGACTATCCTAATCTAGTTGCATTTTAACTGCGTAAAGAGGAGGAGCAACTAATCAAGGATCTAAGCCAGTGTTCGTCGGCAGTCGCCACTGCAATCTACTCGATACTTCTTCACTCACACTCGACCACAAACTATTTAAATAAACCCCAATTTTAGCTATCTATGACATACGGAAGATTTAAATCAAGGACATTCAGAAGATTAAAGGTTAAGACACCAGGAGCTAAGACAGTGCTCCATTATGGTAGACGAAAGCCTAAAGCAGCTTCATGCTCCGAATGCGGTCAGATATTAAAAGCAGTTCCACGAGGATTACCTTTTCAGATGCGTGCACTGCCAAAAACAAAAAAGCGCCCAGAGCGACCATTTGGCGGCAATCTATGCTCAAAGTGCATGAGACGTCTTTTTGTAGCAAAAGCACGCATAGTGCAGCAATAATCATTATCTTAACTTTCATAAAATATATTCATAAATTAACTTCAATATCACATTCGTTATAAATCTTAAACAACAACTATCAGTGAAATCTCGCAGATATGCTGGCAACAGGTATCTAAGGTATCAAATACCCTAAAAACGCAGAGATTGGAGGAAAAAATGTTTGAAGTAGGAAGAGTATGTCTAAAATTNNGAGCCATTAAATACAGTTGTCAAGATCAGGAAAGCAGCTTCACATGAGAATGTCGCTGAAGAGTTCAACAAGCTAGGTTTTGGCCTTTGGAAAACAAAGCCAAAGAAAGCAGCTGCAAGAGTCTTGCCTGTCAGGAAGTATGATCCTGGCAAAGCTAAGAAGCAGGGTACAGAAACTAAAGCAGCATCACAGCTAGCTTCAGAACCAAAAGAAGCAGCAGCACCAAAGCAAAAGCCAGCAAAGAAATCCAAATCAAAAGAAGCTGCTGAGTAAGTAGCTATATTATTATTTTTTCATTAGTTATATTTTCTTTTCTATTCTTTATTGTTTTTTATCTCTCTAATTTTTCATCACAATTAAACCAATCTCTTCATTCTCAATTTCTTAATCCAATTCTGGATTGATTTCTCTAATTCAATATCTGCTCCCTCAAAACAATGTTCGCCTTTATGTAAAACAACACCTCTAGAAAACTCGTTAACAGTCATCACATTGATTTTTTCCATCATAATTTCTGCAGGCTCAGCTAAAAACTGTTCCTTTGCAGCAATAATACTTAAAATCGGNNAAAGAAAAAGCAGGCTTGAACTTTTTGCCTAATTCTTTTATATCAAATGTTACATCGTCAACAGGGCTCAATAAAATAAGTGCCTTGACTGCAGGATTATTCTTTTTAGACTGATAGTACATAATTTTTTGACAACCTGTAGAATGGCCAGAAAGCACAAAATTATCAAAGCCAAGTGATTTCAGCTGATTTATTGCGCCTTCAATGTCATAAATGCAGTGTTCGAATCTCTCAAGAGAGGTACCTATATGCAGGTATTTCACAGTTTTCTTTTCAAACTTTCTAAAAATGTTAATATGTCCCATTCCACGATTGCCAAAATTAAAAAAAGCAATATTGTTTTTTAGAGAAACATCCCTTACTTTATCCAGAAATCTTTCACTTGTTGCAAAATCATTCATTCCATGAACATGGATCCAGGCAGTTTTTGTAGAATTTTTCTTCTCTTCAGGCCAAAACAGGATTCCCTCTAAATCAACGCCGTCTGTTGCAAAAAAATTAAACAATTCAATATTACTAAAATGATAATACACTTTTTTAAACAATACTTTCACCAACATATAATTTAAACTATATAGGATTTAGAGAAAAATAACTCACAATAAATCCAAGAAAACCCAAATCAAAAAAAAGAAATAAAAAAACAAAAAAAGCTTATCTGTTTATGTTGCGCAGTTGCCTTCTAACTTCTGCCCGTTGCCGGTTAAGTTGTAACTAGCAGATGTTGCAGAGTCTGTGTAAGCGACGCTTGCTGCATAGCTATATGCTTGTCCTGCTGTGCATGCTGCAATTGCTCCTGTGTATGTTCTTGAGCCGCCAGCTGCTACTGATTCTCCTGCTGCTAGGTCAACGCCATTTACAACCAAATCATTGACTGTAATTGTATTTCTTTGATTGTTCTTAAGGATGACAGTATCAGTTCCAGCTGCAGAGACTGCATAGCTTGTGAATGCCACATCTTGGTTTGCCCAGAATGCTGCATTACTTCTTCCTGAAGCTCCGCCGCCTATACCTGGAATGCCTCCCATTACTCCTACTACAATAAGTGCAATTATTATGACAATTGCCAGAACTATCAGATATTCTGTTGCACCCTGTGCTTTTTTATATAGTTTTCCTAACATTATTCCACCTCTTTTAAACAATCTTTTTAAGATTAGTTTATAGTTTTTATAATTTATATTATTTAATGTATTATATACTTTAACTTATATATAAACATTATTGTCAATAGCTAATACATATGCTTAAATTAAGTTTAAAACAGGTTCCCAAACACATTCCCTATTATATACTTAGACACATAAAACACAGTCAAACAGCCGATAATAAGCATCGGCGCATACCTTAATCCTTGTTTTTCCTTGCCTTCTTTGATGACTCCAAGCAGCATACTTGCTAGCAATGATGTTAAGACTAGCATAACAAGAGACATCTTAGTCAGAAAATCTGGTGTTATCACAACTTTGCCTGCAAGAAACTCCAATCCAAACCCCACATTGCTTATGTTAGATTTTTCCTGCATTTCGCTCACAATAGTCACAAAATGTATTGAGATTGCAAGAAGCAACGGAGTTCCTACCATGATCGTAAACAAGATAAATGCAGTGTAAGTCTTCGTGCTTGTAATAAGCTCATTCTTTAATTCTCTAGTCTGTGATATATCATTTCCAAGATCTTCAAGCAGCTTTGCAAGATGCGCTCCTGATTTCATCGCGCTTGTAAATAATTTTAATGCCCTGTCAAGTGTCTCAGAATTAGTCCTCTCGCTTATCCTCAGCAGAGTTGTTTCAAATGACTCTGTCCCCAAAGCATGAGAAGTCGCATAATCTATCTCTTCTGCTAACGGCCCAAATTCCTTTCTAGCAGATAATTTGATGGCTTTGTATGGTGTCATCCCTGCTTTCAAATTTGCAGCAATCAGTTGTAATGCATCAGGCAATGCTTTTTCGATCCTTGCAGTGCGATCTTCTGCTTTAAAATAAGCAAACAGGTAAACCAAAAACTCAATGAACAAAAACACTATAACTCCAATAATGAAATATAATCTCTGAAATGCTCCAAAAAATACCCATGGGATAAGAACAATCTTGAACATCATCAATAAAGCAAGTACTGTCCCAGAACCAAGCCAATAATCCACATTCTTTTTCTCACCGCCATAAACAAGTATACTGGCAAGATGATTCCTGTAGCTATTCGGAAACACTCTTGCAAAGTTTAGGTAGATCTTGTCTTTTGGTCTCATTTTTTAATCAGTTGTTCTAATCATTCTTTAATTTGTTATTCTAACTTATTTTTTTATTAAATCCTATCTAAAAGCTCACCACTGGTCTTCTAGTCTTGACAAATCCTATCAACGCTATCTGGATAAAAAAACAAAACACGATGAAGACGATAAATGTTCCTTTGCTTACTCCTATACCTGCAAAGCTTGACAGGATGACAAGCATAGTGCTTCCTATCGTTGGAATTGCAACTGCAAACAGCATATAGATCAAGCTCCATAGATTAAGTTCTTGCGAATAATTCTTTATCTTGCTATGCTGAGTTACAGCTAGCTCTGAAATTATGCTCTGCAATGCCCCCTTTAAGCTTGCTCCTGCTTTTAATGTATTAACAACCTGCCAGATAGTTCTTCTCATATACTCTGAGCTTGATTCGACAGCTAATCTCTCAAGGGCAGTATTAAGCGCCATCCCTGTCTTCACATTCTTNNTCTTTCAATGCAAACATCAGATGCTTGTCTATCTGCTCAGCCTTTTTGCCTGCAATTATTTTAGGATATCTTAACAGCAGAATAAAAAACAGCACAAAAGCTCCAAACCCAATCGCTACTCCAAGCAATACGCTTCTTGCAAGATCAAGATGTCTTACCCTAAAAGCCAGCAATACTATCAGCGATGCAAATATAATAAAAACACTCAAGCATGTCACGATAGAATTTGCAATATACTCTGCATTGTTTAATCTTAAGTCTGTCTGCTCAAGATCATATTCTAATCCAGGTGCAATGTTACTAATCCTATGAGAAATCCCTACCAAGTATTTAGCAATATGCTTACTGATTCCTATCGGCACTATCATCAATGGCACAGATTGTTGAGGTTGATTCATTTTTAAAAACATTAGTAATTCTATTTTCAAAGCAGTGGCGGCTGCCAATATTTGACGAACACAATTCAAAAGTAACATTGCTAATGTTGCGACGGGCAATTTCAACTAATTACACATCAAAAAAACACATTACGCAATAGTCTCCAATTACTCTATTTATTATCTAAGCGTAGAGGAGGAGCAACTCATTTATAATATAAGCTAGTATTCGTCGGCAGCCGCCACTGCTCTGGCTTTTCAGAGTATTATTCTTTATTTAGTTAAAACCTATCTTCATAAACTAAGCAATTTATCTGCAGCAATCTTCTTTTTTATCGCATTCTCCAATATCTCAGGATTCTTATAGTACAGGTGCATTACATGCCCAAGCTTATCGATGTCTGTAAGCTTGCTGTCAACCATCCACTGCAATATTTTCTGCCTGTCTTTTAGGTCTGCAGCAATCTCCTGAGGCGTCATACCTGTATGCAGATTCAGGTCTTCTACGACCCTGATGCTGTCATTTACCTTTTCAAAAACATCATCTCTAGGGTGCCATCTCCAGAGATAATTAAGTTCCAAATCAGCTTTCTCGCTTGCTTCGCTCAGAATCTCAGCAACTTCCAATGTTCTTCTTATGCCTCTTCTTCTGTCTCTGTACTGCACAAGCACAAGCTGCAGACTCTCAACCTCAGATTTTGGCACAGATATTGGAGGTTCTATCAATCTTCTCTTTACTTGTTCTGCAGTATCTGCATGCATCGTAGCATAAACACTATGTCCTGTATGCATCGCTTCAAATAATGCTTCTGCTTGCTCTCTCTTTCTGATCTCTCCAACTACAATCCTGTCTGGCCTCATCCTCAAGCTTGCAACAATCAGATTAAGCATGGTAACTTCTCCCTGTCCTTCAGGATTTGGGTTTCTGCTTGTCAACGGCACCCAGTTCCAGTGCAATGCTTTTGGCAATGCTATCTCCCTTGTATCTTCTATGCTGATGATTCTCTGTTTTGGTGGGATGAAACTACACAATGTATTGAGCACAGAAGTCTTTCCAGATGCAGTGCCTCCAGCTACAATTATATTAAGCTCATATTGCATAGCTAACCAGATAAATGCAGCAATCTCTTTTGACATCGTATTATACTGAGGATCAACAAAATGCGCAACTGTCCAAGGAGAGCGAGCAAACCTTCTTATCGTGATTGTATTTCCAGCTGTGCTTATAGGAAACAATGTAGATGCAACTCTATCTCCAGTTAACAAATACGCATCCATAATCGGATTTAAGCTTGTGATTTCCCTTCCTATCTTTCTACCTATCTGCGCAGAAAAATTATAAATTTCCTCTTCACTCTCAAGGAATTTGCTTGTCTTGCACCAACCATGTTTTTTATGATAAATGGAAATCGGCTGCTTTACTCCATTTATGACAACTTCCTCTAATCCATTATCTGCAAGTATGATTTCCATCTCTCCTAAACCATACATCTTATGCAATAAGATTCCTGCAAATAGATCTGCCTGCTGCTCAGAAATATTCTTCAGAAGCTCTTTTACTTTTGCTCTTGTTTTTGCATAAAAGAGTTCCTTGACTTTGCCTGCCTGCTCACTGTCTGTTATGCTCTCTGTATCGACAGGAACTTCCTTTGCAAGCTCTCCTATCATTGCATTAAGCACAGCTTCAGTTGCAAGCCCAAGTTTTGGCAAGATTATATCGTAAATTAGGACATTCTCCTCTTTAACATCCCATATGTTTACAGTAGCTGGTACATTGTCAGCAATCACTTTATACGACTCGACCAATTTCTTCTCTTTCCTGTCTATGTCCAAGCTTGCCATAATAAACCAAATTACTATTTTTTAATTATTATTTCAATTATTCTTATTATTTTTTATTGAGCAGCAAATTTATTTAAGTAAACCAAATATCCTATCATAACCAAAGCAAATGTTAATATCCCAAACAATANNAATTGTGAGATATTTATCTGCCCTGCATCATTGACTTGGGTATACATATCATCTAAGAATGTCTCATGCAGAGAATTCTTGAACGGCTTTTCAAAGTTTGCATTGTGAGATGCATTATCTGGTTTAGGCAACATAGCAGCAGGCAATATTCTCTTAAAATTACCAAAAAACCTGTTGCTCAGCCTAATCTCCCTAACTCTCCTTACGTGATGCACTATTTTCTTTGCATGATGTCCAAGTTTCTTAGCATGATGAACTAAGTGGTGCTTTATCCTATGATGCAGCTTATGCTTCACATGCTCATCCTTTTTATGGTGCTCTTTATTCATAACATTTCCTTTGTTATGACATATGCGTTCAATCTTAAACTGAGAAACAAGCAGCAACAACAGCGACATCAAAACAGTAAAATAATCCTCTCTCAGAAAACTGTACCAAAAAACAATAAACCCAAAAATACCTAAAACTATAAAAACTAGATAGTTGCCTATAATCTTATTAATCTCCATTTTCCCTCTTTTTTACTATATTCTAAGGAAGCAGCTTATTATATAAATCTTTCTTAGGAAAAACAGCTTAAAACATTCAATCTACTTAGTATTTATCCATATACATTATATTAACATTCCCTCTTAAAGAAGTTCTTTACAACTAAAGACTGTACTGCAACATTATTATTCAATGCAATCTCCAATCTGCAAGTTTCAAATGCTTTCTCTAATGGCCATATGCTGCTTGCTGCATATATCTTTTCACCAAATTCTTCTTTGATAATCTCCCCACATTCACTGCTGTCATTCATGATGCAGAAAACATTAGTTGGGTATTCTACATTATAGTAAAATGCATTCATCTGATTGATCAATATTCTAAATGGCAGTTTAATTTTATTCTCATCTATCTTTACTTTAAACAGCAAGGCCTTGTCATCATAATTAAAGATTTCAATTGAAGTTTCACCAAGTAAGCTTCTGTCAAGTGCTTCTTTTTTCTTCACTGTAAACTCAACATCTATGCCATCAAGATTACCATTATTCTTCTCTTCATCAAGAATCTTTATGCTGAAGTGATCATCAGAATATTCTTTAAATGGTTTAGGATTGATCCCATTAAGAATCGCATAATTATTGCCGTAATAGTCCAAAGCAAATACATAAGCATCTTCTGCTTCTGTAGTTGCTGGATTTTGCACAAATGGAAGGTCATAGGTATACTCTACTCTGTCATACGATTCATATATCTCATAAACGTGAAGTCCAGCTGGATCATTTTCATCTTGGCATCTGTTTTTCCCTATCAGGTCAAAGACGATGCTCTTAAACAATAAAGTTCCTTGCGGCCCAAAAGCATATCCTATCGGTATTTTCGGGATAACAGCATCTTTCAGGCAAGTATTTTTAACATTGAATTTTACTGGCTTATCAAGTTCATATTTTATGATGTCATATTTTTTCCATCCATTCAAAACTTTCAATGGTCCGAAAGGATGTGAAATATGAGACGTAAGCCCAAATAAATCACCGCTGTATAAGTTTACAAATGGATATTTTTGATTTACCATGTTAATGTCTCGATAAGCATCATTTGCTCTTCCAAACTCATATGAATGAAGCATCTCATGGATTACTGCATATGTGGTGTCAAGAAGCAATCTATCTACCTCAGCTTTTGATTTAGATTTTAAGAAATTAAAGTGCAAACCGCTAAGCATAACTATTGGCGAGATTCCTTCTTCAGAATCATCGTGGTTTGCTGCTCCATAAAAAGAATGTTTTGCATCTACAATAATAAATAAAATATCTGCATTTAAATTACTATTCTCTTTCAAGATCTCTTTTACTATATTATTCAAATTTGGGTCAATGGCATCTTCAATTGTAACATTAACTTTTTTCTTTGGCAACAATTTATACTTCATATCAACTTTAGTATTGCCTTCGCTGATCTCTTCAAATATCTTTTTAAGATTTTCCAAGAAAGGAGTAATCGCTTTATCAGAAAGCTCAAAGCCTTCACTTGCATCATTCTCTATCTCAATGAATGCAAACTTCAGATACTCAGGATGCTTATATGTTCTTGTGGTAAATGCTTCTGGCACATCTAACTTTAATTCGCCAAACTTATGCAGTTTACTTTTTCTGGCATCATTGGCTCCTTTATTTTCAACACCTTCAAATAAATCATTCCACTCAGATCCACTTTTTTCTGCTGTTAATTGTCCACTCTCCTCTATCGTATTGCTCTCATTCTGATTATAATCCACAATCTTACTGATGTCAGCATTTCCAAATTCTTGGTCATTTACCTCCATGGCACAACTAGTAGCTAAAGCTACAATAAAAAAAATAAAGATCATCTTAACAATATTCATCTTCATTTCTATTCCTCTCCCAGCACAACCTCAGTTGTCTTATTTACAGCAATCACTCTATTCACTATCGTCAAATTACCAGCTGACAAATAAACTTTCTGTTGCGTTGCATTATACATCAATGTTATGCTTGTTATGTTTGCGATAGTATAATCTGTACTAACAAGCAATGTTCCGTTTCTGTTGTCAAATTGCCCAAAATAAACGCTTATGTTAGGCGTGCTAGTCGTATTAAAATCAGCATAGAATGGCAAATTTGCAGCACTAGGAGACAAAATTCTTGCATCAGTTCCCAGTAATGTATCACCATCTTTATCAACAATCTTTACTTCTATTATCTTACCAGAACCAGAATTTGCTGGCGTATCATTTGTATTCTTATTCGCATTATCCTCAGTTACTCTTGCCTGCAGAGAGATCTTTACAAGATTCTCATAATTTGGATTATACAGATATAATCTTGATCCATTAAGTCTGTAGCTTGCATTATAAGGAAAGATTGTAAAGTTCGAAGTAAAATCACTAAACGAAATCTCCACATTGCTAAATGCAGAATAATTGTTCACGATAAAATTCCTATAATCTTGCATTATCTTTATATGGTTGATGTTTGGTGAGATTACCCCTAAATTATTGAATGTTATGTTCACAAAATTTACATCTCGTTTTATCCTGCTCAAGCTAATTTTAAGCAGGTCAGAATATGAATTAGACACAATATCATCCTCTATATATACAAGCTTCTCAATATTCTGATAATCAACAATTGTCTTATCAAGTTCAATGCTTCTTTCCAGGAATGCTTTAGTGACAAGAAACAAGCTGATAAGCAGCAGAATAGTCACGATAGTAAATAAAACACCTTTTCTGTTGTTAATCAATTTATAATTAGTCATCTATACCAAGCCTCTAACCTTGCATAATAAGTGCTTGAATTCGAATGCACAAAAACTCTTCTTGCAACAACAATTTCATCAACACTTGCGCTGTCGCATCCTGTCTTCTGTATGCTTCCAACCAAAGTGTTGCTAACAGAAAAAACACTAAGATTGCCACACATCTGCATTGGCAATGTATTAAGATAGCTCTGCACATTGCTTGTGCTGCCAGAAACAACATTGCTCAATCCAGAGTCTCTCTCAAGCACACTAAGTGCATCATTAGATAATCTACCTAAATCACTTCTGTTGAATCTTGCAATATGTGTTTGAGATAAATACTGGAAGCTTGCGATTATTATTGTAGCAGCTATAACTAATGCAAATATTGCATCTAATGTATAGATGAATCCACTTCTGTCTAATCTCTTTTTTACTAGCATGTAACACCTTCACATCTCTGCCAGACTCTCAAAGTGACGTTTATCTCCCTGTTATCATCAAGATACGCTCTCCTTTGCACAACAACAACATTGCTTGCATTTTGTGGTGGATATCCAAAAGTTGCATTGCTTATAGGCTTTGGCAATGTCAATGCTATCCTAGTGTTGTTAAATTTCTCTGTGCCGTTTGCAAACTCAATATTGCCTTCTGTATCAGGGATGTAATATACTCTCCCAGATCCGTAATCCAGATACCCTATCTCCGTATGCCCAGACTCATGCTGCACTAATGTGACTAATCCTCCGTCTGCTTTTGATATCCTGTATCCTTTGCTGAACCTCATGGTCTCATTAATCTGCAGGTTTGTGAGATATGGGTCAGTCTTTACAACTGTTCCAGTGCTTGTTCCTGCATCATTTGTGGATATATTAAATATCTCAATCATCCTTCCATGCTCTTTCTGAAAGTATATCCCTCCGCTATTTACCCATGATCTCAAAGCATCCTGTTGCTGCGCAGTTAAGTCATTATCATCAAGATGCGGATCCTCAAAAATCACTGTTTCGTAATCATCAATGTTAGAGATCAAGCTCTGCCAATCGCTTCCATAATTGGTAAATGGCACATTGTTCTCCTCTAGATACGCTCTTATCCCAAAATTAGAAGCATCACCATCTGTCGCAAAACCATTGGCATATGTATATGCAATTATGCTTGTACCTAAAAACCCATAACTTGTAAAATTCTCTCCTAGCTGAAATGCAATTTCATAATCATATCTCCTGTCTAAGCCAAGAATATCTTTGCTCTCATTATAGTAAGATTCATAATCAGTATACAAAGTAAGTATCTTGTCTGCAGACAAAAATCCAGGACCGTTTTTTCCTAAAGCAAGAGCTCCAATCTTCTTATGCGAATCATACTTATTTATGCTGAATGTCTTTACCAGCCCAAGACTCTTTATGTTTGTCTTATTGAAAGCTGCGGCATTGAATCTTGTCCAGTTGCTTGGATTGCCCTCAGTCTCCATTAAACTATTCATCATGTTTCTGGCAACAATTGCTGCATCATTCCTCTGCTCAGTCAAAGCCAGCTTTTCCCTGTTATGGTCCCATGCAAACCCAATGCCCAATAATATAATAATAAACACAGCTGCTGCAAATATCATGTCTAAAGAGAATATCTGCGCAGCTTTATTATTGCAAAAATTTATTATTGGATTATTATTTTTCTTTGCCATTTTATGCTTTTAGATAATATTTTATTTTTTAATTAATTCTTTCAACTCTTAACTTATCACAATCCCTCCATTAATATTACTCAAGTTGACAGGATAATTTATACTACTTAAAACACCAGAAATATTTCCTGCGATCAATGCTGCGCTGTAATGGTCTTCTATTCCAGAGCTCTGCCATACAACCTGTAACTTATGTTCGCTCGGATAGATGGAAATATTATACGCGCTGTTATCTTTTAATGTCGAAGGTAATATACTGATCTTTCCCGTCCCAGATCCTGCCAAAAAAACGCCATTGACATCACTTGCAAACTTATCAGCTTCCATCTTTGCATATAGCTTAGTCCTTACACTATACATCTCTGCTGTCCTTTTATCTGCAACAATAAAAACACCAAGAAAAACTATGAGCATAACTGCAAGGATGATTATAAATTCAACAGATATCTGTGATTTCTTCAGAACTCTAAATTTATTTGTTTTTGCCATGGCATTAAAAAATACTATAAAGATTAGCTATAAGCCGTTATATTTACATTATCAATAAACATATCATCTGAACTGTGGTCGCTGACACAGTCAAAAGTGAATGTCATGTTTGAAGTGAAAGTTATGTTATTCTCAAGATTTATTAACTGAGTCCCAGATGATGAGCTGCTGCCGCATTTTTTGAATAGGTTTCCAACTGTTTTTGTTCCGTTGTTGACATGCACTCTTAAGCATTCTGCGCTGTCATCTAATCCAGATACTTCCCAGTCAAAGCTTAGCTTTGCGTTAGTTGCAGAAGATAAATCAATGCTGATTGTTGTCATGTTATCTCCTGGTG
>DUGA01000040.1 GCA_013331615.1 Candidatus Woesearchaeota archaeon
CCAGCTGCGCCAAGAGCATCTAATTTATCAGCGTCCTGTAAAACTCGAGCTTCGATTGTATCTGGAGTTATTCCTTTAGTAAACCTATGGTTTCTAATCGCATACAAAACAGCAGGGATTTTGTCTTCAGGAAAGCATGTTTTTTTATTTTTTCCATTTTTGGATAACATTCTCAGAAACGGAAGAGCAAGCTCAGCTGATTTATCTGCATGATTTATCTTCGGATTTATTAATTCATACTTTCTGCCGATGTCATGCAATAATGCAGCAGCCTCAACAATCAGGAGATCTGCTTTTTCTTTTTTTGCAATATGCTTTGCAAGCTCATGCACACGCATGATATGAAGAAAATTATGCCCAGGAGGGTAATCCTGCATTATTTTTTCTGCAAATACTTTTATTTTTTGAATTAAAAATTTATTAGATGAATTTGCGTTAGAATACATAACCTATTTCCCCATCCTTTCAAGTACTGCCTTTACGACAAGCGGCCATGCAAGTGTAGCATCTGCATACACTTCTGCAAATCTTCCTCCTTCTTTCTCTGGCACAAATTTTCCCCATGAAACGCCTTCTGAATAAGTGCACCCTGAGAGGCCACCGAAATGGGTAGGTTCTGGGCAGATTCTTACAGCATAGTTGAATTTTTTCAAATGTCCTGAACCTGACCCTTCAGTTTCTGAAATTTTCAGATTGCTTTTCTCTTGTGCTTTCTTGCTTAAGCGCCATTTTATCAAATCAAGATATGGGCCAACTTGCTGCGCCCAATTTCTTGGAACTCCACCACCTATAGTAAAAATCCCTATTTTTTTTGCTTTAAGTATTCTTGCAGTATAATCTTCCAAATCTATGAATGGATCATAGTTGATGTCGCTTCCTTTTGCCCTGAATTCTCTTCGCAGCAATGCAAAATCAAGGCCCATCTCGCTGTCAGTAAATGCAGGAATATAGACAGGAACATCCTGTTCAAATGCAGATTTTAATATGCCGCGGCCAGGAGCGTTTTTGTGCAGATACTCGCCAAGCATCCTGTTAATAGTATGGCTGCTTGCAGTCTCTTTTGTATCCCAATTCGACATCACTTTAGTAAATATTTCATATGCCTTGTCAAAATTAGATTCTGGCTCAAGAGTATCATAAACTCGATTATATCCTTTCTGATACAATGCTTCATCATTCATGTGAGGATTGTATTTGTAATGTTCCATCCCAGCAGATTCAATGAAGCCATGCGCCATCAATGCGCCGGTGCTGACAACAACATCTACCATGCCATTGTCAATCATATCGCAAGCCACTAATCCCATCTTAGCAATCGTCATTGCGCCAGATAAAGTAAGGACGACAAAACAATCCTTGTCAGTTGCCATCTCATGCAATATATCAGCTGCTTCTCCTGTGCTTCTTGCAGCAAATGCAGTGTATTTGTAAGCTTCAAGGAGATCAGAGAATGAGTTGCATTTAGAGACTTCCAATGGTTTTAATGCGACCAGATGATCGTCTTTTCTATGGTGCCTATCATTAATACACGAATCTTCAGAATTATTCTTTTTGCTTGGATTTGCCACAGTTATCATATCCACACTCTTTTTTTTATCTATTGTCACAATAGCAACAAAGAAAAGATAGTGATATAAAAATCTTTTTGTTTTTAAAAATTGAATATACTAATTATTTTGCACACACAAAAACGAAAAGAATATAAAGCAAATACAAGTTTATTAACTTTATTCTGGGAATGTAGTTCAGCTCGGGAGAACACACCGCTGAAGCCGGTGACGTCGCCGGTTCAAATCCGGCCATTCCCATTTTTTATTATCTATATTTTTTGCATTAGGGCAGTTGAGCAAAGCGAAACTGACCTTAGGTTGATAAGGGCGATTAGTCCTTATGTGGTAATCCGGCCATTCCTATTTTTTAACTCTAATCTTATTTGGATATCTGAGAACTCTGATTTATACCTGGAGAATAGCATATAGGTATCTTTTCGTTTTGATAAGATTTAGTCTAGCAAAGTATATATAGTCTAAAGCATTCTAACTACTTAACGATAAGTAACTGGCAGATTGGGGTATATAATATTAGTATAGTTAATTCCAATAAAAGAGCAATCTGCCAACATTGGACATAAATGTAAGCTGAGGGGGTGAACCAAGTGTTTAGGAATAGGTTAGCAAACCTTGTATTAGCTGAGCCTGAATTGACTCAAGAAGAGATTGACGAAGAAGAAGCTGCAAGATTGTGCGACGACTATGGATTCTGTGACCAGTGAAAATATAACAATAGCTACGACAGTAATTTGATTAAGTTAACAGATTTCTTAGAATTCGCCGAGTTTTTTCTGTAATTTCGCAGCTTTTGCTTTAATCTCAACGTTAGTAATATCCTTATATGTTGACCAGCTTTTTCTGAATATTCCAGTAAACTTCTTGTAATTTTCTTTCAGGAATTTTTGTGTGTATGGGTCAGAAGGATATCCTGAACCTATATTAACTGCATTGCCAAGCTCTTTCCTGACTTTCTGCTCAATCTTATGGATCTCTGCATCTCTGGTAACTTTTGCCAGGATAGAAGCTGCGCTTACGACAGGATAATTGAAATCTGCTTTGTGCTCTGCGATAATATTGATAACAGAATGTTTCTTGTCAGATTTATCTGGTGTATTTATTTTATTTTTACTCTCTAATTTCTTAAACTCATTTTTGACATAATTCTTGTATGCAGAAATATTATTGCTCGGGCAATCAAGAATAGCTTTTTCAAATTTGACGTCTTTTTCCAGCTCATGCATAATCTCTGCACTCTTTATTGCTTCCAGCCAGTTTAAGTTTAGGGTGTCAGATTCAACTGCATCATCTATTTCATCTGGCTCAATTATCAGGATCTTGTAGCTTTTAACTATTGATTTAACTTTGTCAAATAGATCTTCTCTTTGTTTTGGAGTCAGCAGCTTGGAATCTTTTACGCCTATGCTCTTCAATCTAGCACCATCTTTCTCATCTATTACTGCTCCGCAGATCACTAATGGACCGATTATAGGACCGCGCCCAGCTTCATCAATTCCACATATCAATGCCATGTAAAATTTAGAATTTATTAAAGTATATAAATGTTATTGGACAATAAAAATTATCTTTGAAAATTTTATATCAAAACATTTTAATACAAGTAAATGCTACAAAGAGTGTTCTAAAATGAAGATTTACACAAAAACTGGGGATAAAGGGGAAACCAGCTTTACTTGCGGAGAACGCGTTAAGAAAAACGACTGCAGGATAGAAGCTTACGGCACATTGGATGAGCTTAATGCAGTCATAGGAACAACTATTGCCTTCAGTCAGCATGCATTTATCAATGATGTCCTAAACCAGGTGCAGCACGACATTTTCACTATGTGTGCAGAGCTTGCTGCTTATACAAATACGATAAAGCCAGAAAGGATACCTCAGATAAAAGCAAAGCATGTTGAGGACATAGAAAAGATAATTGACAAAGTAGAAGCTGCTTTGCCTAAACAGAAATCATTTATCCTGCCAGGAGGCACACAGCTCGGCGCATTGCTTCATCTATGTAGGACAGTTACAAGAAGGGCAGAAAGGACAATAATAACATTGTCTGAGAAGATTGAATTAAATCCTGAGCTTCTTATGTACATAAACAGGATCTCTGACATGTTCCATGTATTGTCAAGATTGGCAAACAACGAAGCAAACCAGAAAGAGCAGCAGCCGATCTACAAGTATTTCGATAAGAAGTAGTGTAAGTTCTTGTATTTGTTATTCTCTATTAGATTCATTATTATTTAGGTAGGTATATTTATAAGATAATTTAATTCAAAAACCAGAATTCACTTATGCTTCCTGCATTTGCCGTCTATCTCAAGGTTTATCCTTGCAATCTTAAATTTGTGCTTCTCTGCCAACAGTTTTGCAGGCGCTTCAATCTCTTTTAGAGGAATCTCAACGACTTTTGAGCATATTGAGCAGATCATGTGGTAATGAGGGACTTTCTCAGTAATCTGGTAATGATAATGCTCTTCATTCAATTGGTATTTTGAAAGCTTGCCTTCTTCCACCAATGTATTTACTGTGCGATATACTGTAGATAGATTTATTTTTGGCAGTTTCTTTTTTGCAAGCTTATAGATATCATATGCAGAGAGATGGCTGTTCTTGTTATCATTAAACAAGCCTAGTACGATCTTTCTTTGTTGGGTTATTCGTTCCATTTTACTGTTAGATAATTATAAGCTACTAAGTTTTACCACAGATCAATCCCTATTTCCAGATTAATAGAAAAAGGTTTTTAAAGCTTTGTATAATTAGGATACTTAAATTCACTTTAATTTTACTTAAGGTTATTCAATTTCAATAGGGGGCATAAAATTGTTCGTCAAGATAT
This sequence comes from Candidatus Woesearchaeota archaeon, assembly GCA_013331615.1. Classification (GTDB taxonomy): domain Archaea; phylum Nanobdellota; class Nanobdellia; order Woesearchaeales; family UBA10200; genus UBA10200; species UBA10200 sp10200u. The sequence continues at coordinate 4,402 of DUGA01000040.1, forward strand.
TAGGGATAGGAGATGTATTTGCAGGATTGATAGCAGTAGCTTCATGGTATGACCATTCTCTTTTGCCAATAGCATTAGTGTTTTTGGCAGCAAAATGGCTCATAATTAAAGGCGCAATATTCGCATTCTCTGGCAATTATGCAAGCTTCATAGACATTCTCTGCGGTATTTATCTGATTGCATTAGGGTATGGCTGGGGGATTGGGTTTTTTACGGTTTTTGTAATTATCTGGGTTATGCAGAAAGGATTGGCGAGCTTGATATGAGTTTGAGATTATATGTAACTTATATCCCTAATTTAATTTACAATTACTAATTCATTTTCTAACTTATCTGATACAACCTTTTCTGACATGGATGTGCTAATAGAAGTAGCATCTATTTTGTTTATTGTACTTATCTTATTAGCATATTTCTCAACAACGCCAACAACCTCTGCTCTTAAATCAAATGCAGTTGCTCTCTTAATCCTGACAGAAAGCTTATCGCCTAAAGAAAACTCATTGTTTGAATCCTTTATTATCACAAGCTTGTACGCGTAGTTTCTTGCATTCCATGTCTTGATCCCATCAGGAGAATAATCTGAAATTTCGTCAATAATAACTTCACCTTGCCAATCTATCCAGCGCTGATTATGCATTGCAGCAATTTGCCTGTATAGTTTTGTGATGACTCTAGTTCTCTCTTTCTTTACTCTGCCATGTATCTGCTCTGGCATCTTTGCAGCAACTGTGTAAGCGCGAGGA
>DUGA01000032.1 GCA_013331615.1 Candidatus Woesearchaeota archaeon
ATCACTTAAATGGCACAAGCAGCTGATCTAGAGGAAAGGGTACAAGATACACATGATCCATCTAGCGGAAGCCAGGCGCCAGGACATGGAGCAAGTGAAACTCATGGTCAGGAAAACCTAGAATCAAAAGTCCAATCAACTTCAAGTAAATTGTGGGACTTGACTAAGCTTACTGCAATAGGCGCAGGTGTTCTCTACTATGCATTTCCCTCTCCTCTAGCTACAATGGCTGGTTATGTCTTGGGAACTTGGTATATGAACAGGAAAGAGAAAAAGCCTACTACCTTTAAAGACATCTACAAGGCAGCTTACACAGGATTGTTGTTTGGTGGATTAGGCTATGCCATATATAATCTCTATGATTGGTACAGCGCAGGAGTTAAAACTGCAACATTCTTTGGCAAAGTAGCGAAGACTCTATTGTTCAATCCTGTATTATATCCTCCTTTTGTAGGTGTATATAGGGTATTCACCTATTTGAGAGATAAGATTGGCTTCAAGAATGTATTGACAAAGCCGCACAAGATTTTTAGTTATTTAGCAGAAGCTTACGAGAAGGACCTAAAGCCAAACTTCTGGAGCAATGTAAAGAAAGCTTCATTGACTTTCTGGTTGCCTAACTTCCTATCTTTGAACTATCTTACAAACAATCATGCAAGGGTAGCAATAGGCGCAGCTAACGATTTGCTGTTCAATATAATCTCATCTGGCAAGAAAGACGAGCATGGAGAAAATGCAGAGCACAAAGAAGACAAGCCATGGTATTCGAAAGCCAAAGATTACGTCTCAAATTATTTCACATGGCCCGCTGATGAGAGAAAAAAGCGTGAAGAAGAAGAGGCAAAGAAAAAGAAAGAGCAGGAAGAAGAGCAGAAGAAGCAACAGCAGCAAGGGATGCAGCAGCAGCAGATCCAGCAGCTTCTCCAGCAAATGGGCCAAGGGCAAGGAGGTAGATGATGATTAACAACTAGTTGGCAGGCTAACAAAATGAAGCAAACACATCAAAAAAATTACACAAAAAATTCAAAACAAAAGATCATGAAAAAAATCAGAATGAAATACTAAAATAAAAAAAACCAAATGGCAGAACCGAACTTAGAGCAAAGATTGCAGCCAGGACATCCAGATGCATCACAGCATCCTGAGAATGATGCGAAGAAAACTGGTACAATAGATGACAAGGTTAGTCAGTTCTCTTTTAAGAGCATGTTAGAACTGGGTTTATCAACTGCGCTCGGTATTTATACTGGCGGCATAATAAATTATCTTGGGGTATTAGGAGCTTACAGCGCTGCACACTGGTACACCAAAAAAAGCAAGACAACAAAAGAAGGCTTGATGGCAGAAGCAAAAACATCTGGCCTGATAACTACAATACTTGCAAATTTATTCAAGCAGATGGCACACTTTCAAAGCAAAGGCGCAACCATGCTTGGCCAGTACGGCTATGCCATGGCATTTTACGCAGCGATCATACCTGTCTTTAATCTTGGCTATCATGCTATCGATTACCTCTACAAGTCAGGTAAATCCATGTTCACATATATTCTTAAGCCTTGGAAAATATTTGGCTATGGAAAAGAGCTGTATGAAAAGCGCCTTAAAGAAGAATACATTGCATCAACTAAGAGCACCTGCGCACTTATCCCTTTCATCCCAGGAATCTCGGTATTTGCACCTATGTTTAATCTAGGCTATTACAAGATCGCATTGAGCTCAGTTGCAAGATTCTTTTACAGGCTCGCATTAGGCTCTGGCTCAAAGGACAAGGACGCAGACCAAAGGACATTTCCTCAATATTTGAAAGACTCTGTCAAGAATTATCTTACTTGGCCTCAAAATGACAGGATAAAAAGAGAAGATAATGAGAGAAAAGCCAGGGAAGAGAAAGAAAAAGCTGGAGCAGGAATGCCAGGATTAGCTGGAGCTCATGGATGATAAAAAGATAATCCAAATAAAAAATTCAAAGATGACACTAAAAAAATAACAATAACAAAAAAATCTGAAACTTAAAAAATAATTCAAAAAATAAAAAANNGAGCACAAAGTTGAAGAGAAAAAACAAGGAGAGCATAAAGAAGAGAGCAAGGCTCAAGCTTCAGGTAGCTTAAGCTCTATTGTCAACAACCTCTTTTACGCAGGCCTAGGCGCGGGAAGCTTGGCTCTTGGCTATAATGCTTGGGGCACTACAGGTCTATCGATTGGAGCAGGTTTTGGTATAGGACAATATTTGAGCAATTGGAAAACAGGTGTAAAAAATACCGTCAAAGATATTTCACTGAGCACATTATTAGGCACATTGATGGGCGGTTATATGTATTATGGTTTAGGCATAACTGCAACATACTTATTTGGCATACCCTTTGAACAATTCTCAACCCTAGCTAAGATTGCATACATGTATGCAACAACATTTCCTTTCATGGTGACACAATACGTTGGAGAATATATCTTAAAAGCAAAGGGAGCATTGAATTACTTAAAAGACCAGTTATTGCATCCAATAAAAACACTCAAAGAAAGCTATAATTACATCGCAGATAAGATGAAAGAAACTTTCATNNAGATGATAAGGATAAGAAAAAAGAAGAGCAGGAAAAAGCTCCAGGCATGCCAGGATTAGCAGGAGCTCATTGATAAAAAACAGGGACAACTCAAACTAAAATAATAAATATAAAACAACCTACAAAAACCAGTAAAAATAAAAACCAACTAAATTAATTGATAAAAAATCAACTATAAAAAATGGCAGAAGCACACATTGATGACGCAGTAAAAGCAGCAGAAGCTGCAGCTCATGGGGCACATCCGCCAGACCATGAAGCGCCGCATCAAGATAGCCATGGCGTTGAACCTGCACCTGCTGGCGGAGGGGATCTATCTGGGTTGGAAAAGACAACAGCATCACTGTATTATGGTCCGGTTGGATATGGGGTTTCATCTATAAAAGCAGTTGGTGCATATATCTGGGCAGCTAGCACTACTGCATATAAAGCTGTAGCACCTTATATCGGGCTTGGGGCGCTGGGTGCATCATGGGCATTCAAATATGTATTTGACAATTATGTCCTGAAGACAAAAGCAGGTAGAGCAGCATATTATGGCGCAAAAGATATTGCCACTAATATAGGTTCCATTGCGACAAATTTCTATAAAACAGTAGCAGGCACTATCAACAATTCAATCTCTTTCGCTAAATCAATTGTCCCAGATATTAAAGCAGCTGCCAATGATACACACGCATCAGTACCAGCTCATGCTCCTGCGCATTGATAATAAGATAAATAAGAGATTGATCTAATCAAAAATAATTCTAAAACAAAATCAATTAGATTAAATTATCTTCTACATATTAAAACAAATCTCAAGAAAAACTGGTTATCTACTTTATCTCAACTTCTTTGCCGATGCTCTGCCCAGGCATGCCTTTCTCAAATACCGCCCTTAACACTCCGCTGTTGCCATGCGCGCTTGCAATCTTTCCAGAAATCGCATTGCCTTTCTCAGTCAAAAACACAACTTCCTTGCCTACTAGCTTTGAAGCTTTCTCTCTATTATCTACTCCCACAGCTACTAATAACATATGGTTATTTGTCTGAGTGTGCTTTCCGCCTCTAAAATGTGCTATTTTTGCTTTCATGGTACCTAGAAAAGCCTGTTTATTTAAAAATATTGCTGATTTGCATGCGGAATAAGCTGATTTATTGATCATTTGCTATGTCTAATCTCTACTCATCAAAATTTACTTTTTGCCTCTTTGTTCGTAATACTCTTTCAGCTCCTTATCCCACTCCTCATGCAGTAGATGCCTGATAGCTTTCTCCTCTCCAACTTCAAACAGGTCATGCATTATATTTGCCATAAGCAGATGTATAAGCTCGTGCGCATAAGTCTTAGAGAATTCATTTATGAATTTGTCTTCATCCTTCGTGATGCACCATATATACTCAATATTGATCTCTATTAGGCTATGTATCTCATCCAGCTGCCCATACAGCGCATCAGGCAGCTGCTTTGTAAAATTATGCCTGCTGTGAAGTTTTTTATTGTTAATTTTCATGCAAAAATCAAAATAACATTAAGTTATATAAAACTTTTGTATCAAAAATAAATTAAAAATATAAATCTCAAATGTTTCAAAACATCAAAGCAAGAAGAACAAAGTCACAGGCAGCAACAGGCATCCCATCGCATGGTTNNGCCAACAACCAATGCAGCAGCCAAAAAAACAAGCAGCTCACTATAATTTATCTTCTCAATCAGCTCTAATATGACAAGCACTGCTCCATTCCTTGCTTTCTCCAAGGTATAAAATGTGACAAGGGAAAACATGAAATTTACTGTGTTTATTCCACCATTCAATATCAGATATCCATAATCTCCAATATTTCCAACCAGCTGTGCACCTATTATTCCAGCCTGCGCAGCTCCTATGCCAGGAAACAATCCAGTTATCCCTCCAGAGAATGTGCTTGCAGCAGTTATTTTTGACAGGTCTTTCTTTGAGACGCTTATCTCTTCAGAGATCTTCTGTTCAGGAATATTCACTTTATTGTGCAAAGACATTACCAGTGAGCTTATACCAAACATCCCTGAAAGCATCGGCAATAAAGGCTGCTCTAGGTTTGGCAGTGTTAAAACAATTATCCCTAAAATTCCTGCCATTAAATAGACACATAATGCCCAAACCTTTTTCTGCATTCCTCTCTCATGCAGGATCATATAAACCGAAGTAACAAGTAGAATCCATCCCATCACTGGCTCAACAAAATAAAATATCACTGGTGTAACAGGAATTAAAATTGGAATAAAAACAATCGTCGTAACCAAGCACAGAAAGCTTCCAATTACTGTCAATTTAACTGCTTCATATCCTTGTCCTTTCAACAATAATCTGTGTCCTGGCAGTACATTCAAAACTTGATCAGCATCTGGAGCTCCTAAAAAAATACTAGGCAACGCATCAAGATAAGTATGTGTGATAGCCATTGCAATTATAAATACAGCAAGAGTTATCGGCTGCAAGAATCCAAACAGATACCCAGAAGCGCTCAACAGCATTATAGAAACTAGATTAATATGCACTCCTGGTGTGATGCCTGTTATTGTGCCTGCTATAATTCCGCAGATGATTGCAATCAATAACTCAAGTATTAGCATCAGTTTCCCTCAATAAATAACTTTTACTTATCATGCATTCAACTTACAAATATTCTCACATTTATCTCTTATTCACTCACTTTATCTTCTTTCTCACAACATCAGCGATTATCTCAGGCTTTCCTTCATACTCGCCTATTTTACCAAACACTTCTATCTCCTGCTCGTCCTCAAGAGTTACATTCTCAACGAACATTATCACTTTAATCTTGCTTGGCTGTGTTATCTCAATTATGCTTGCTTTCTCAAAATTTCTAACGCTTGCTACTTTTCCGACTAATTTCACTTGCTTATCTACATCCCCTAAACTTATCTTAGAGATATCTGCTTCCTTTATTTCAATACTCAAAGAAAGAAAATACAATGCAGGCAGCCCAATAACTAAGCAGATCATTGCAAGCTTAAAGAGTGTTTTTTCTTTCAAATTACTCGACCTCAATATAACTAGAAGAAGAAATGTTAGCAACATTAAAAATATTGTCAAGAAATATTAAAGAAATTCAGACATTATGGTTAATAAAATGATATTACTAATCACATATTAGCTACTGTACCAACCTGCTTATCAAAAATAAACTTTCTTATTGCTTCTCTTATCAGGTCAGACTTATTCGTATAAAGCCCTTTAGAGACTAGCTTATTGATCTCCTTCATTATGCCTTGAGGCAGCCTTACTTGCGCAATAGTAGTTGTCATTGTACTCTCTCTGTATTACAAGCGTAATATATAAATCTTATGCTTATCAAAACATTTTTATATCTTCGCTAAATATAAAGAATTCATGGTTCAGAAAAAATTAGACAAGCAATCACAGGAGACAAAAAATAAAGATAATAAAAAAGTTTCTGCTGCAGAAAATAAAAAAGAGCAAAAGGCATCTGCTGCAATTAATGCGGCTTCTGTCAACCTAAGCAAGGAATTAGATTATAAGACAACCAAAGATATTAAGATTCCAACAAAATTAATAGATCAAGTCATTGGCCAGGATGCAGCTTCTGAAGTGATAAAGAAAGCCTCTCTCCAAAGAAGGCATGTTCTGTTGATTGGAGAGCCAGGAACAGGTAAAAGCATGTTGGGATTGGCATTAGCTGAATTATTGCCCAGCGAAAAGCTTAACGACATAATCTCTTTTCCAAACCCTAATGATGAAAATCAGCCATTGATTCGTACAGTAAAAGCTGGCCAAGGGAGAGACATAGTGATGCGCTCTCGCCTGGAATCGGCAAATGTTTTCAAGAACCAGAATGTCATCATGTTCATCCTTTTATTGATTGCAATGTTTTCACCATGGTGGGTAAGATCTTACTATAAAAGCGATATCATGTTTGCTGCA
>DUGA01000084.1 GCA_013331615.1 Candidatus Woesearchaeota archaeon
AACATTTCGAACCCGCAAGAGCTCGGAAAAGCTCACCTGATTTTGAGTCAGGTGCAATACCAAGTTATGCGACCACGGCATTGCACAATGGAAAGTATTAAATATATGGCTTACTTATATCCCAATGCTCGGAAAAGCTCACCTGATTTTGAGTCAGGTGCAATGCCTGATTTTGCGATATTTTTTTCTCTTTTTTTTATCCGCTTAGATAGCCAAGCATAAATCCATTTTCCTCAGAAGAAATCTCATCATTTTCAACAAACTCATGGATTATCTCTTCATTGTAAATGTCTTCATCGCCGAAGCTTTCTGCGTTTTCTAAATCTATGTTCTGTGGTTCTTTCATTTTCTCACCTCTTCTTTCTAATTTATTTTAAGTGTTGAATTGAAAATTTTATTTACTAGGTTAGTCTGGCCACTGAACTGCATATCAAAGCTTCTGTTGCGCAACGTATCTTTAGTAAGCTTTGCAAACTGCATGAAAAATAATTGTTCAATTGCCTTGTTGCTGGTGTCTACAGTTAGAGTGCTTCCTGCTTTTTTTCTCATGATCAATTCTGTCATCTGCATTTTCTCACCTTTTTGTTTTTTCTTTAATTTTTCGATTTTCTTCCCTTTATTTTGTAATTGTTTAGTGCGCCGTGGACGGGAAATCCGTGTTTGAAATTAACATTTCGAACCCGCAAGAGCTTGGACAGCTCACCTAATCTTGAGTCAGGCGCAATACCAAATTATGCGACCACGGCATTGCACAAACAAAAATATTAAATAGTAGTTAATCATTCTATATTTTGCTTGGACAGCTCACCTGATCTTGAGTCAGGCTCATTATTTTTTTGATTTTTTCTTTCATTTTTCGATTTTATTTTTAAAACCATGACTATTGGACAGGTATCTGCCTTTATAAATTCTGACCAAGAATGTCCAGTGTCCAGTGCAACCATGCATTTACGTTAGAAACCTGCTTTAAAACATGTTATAATCAAGAATTAGCCTGTCCAGTGCAAACATATAATCGCTTATCAGATATGATAGAGAATTATGATAAATAATTATGCTAATTAAACTAAACTAGTGCCTAATTACGCATCAAACTGCTGCAGGCAGTCTTTTCCGCAGAACCATAACCTGTTCTTATTTATCTCTTTAGAGACCAATGAATCTTTTGAATCAGTCAATGTTTTTCCGCAGTTGGAGCAATCACCTAATTCACTTTCATCTTCTTCGCCTTCCATGAACTCTTCTTCCTCTGGAGTTATCTCATCTCCTTCAAGCTGCTCTTCTCTCTCATCTTTTTTATATATGTCTTCATCTGCAGATTCTTGAGTGATGTCATTTTTTCTTAATTCATCTGGAACTACTTCTGATAATACTGCTTCCTTTTCTATCTGCTTAAGAACTTCATCATTAGTATCTACGATTGCATTATCCTGTTGTTGTGCCATGATGTCTTTAAAGTATTCGACTTCTTTTTAAAGCTTTTGTTTTTTTGAAAATTTATTTTAATTACATCCGTTTAAAAATAAATAAAATATCAAATGCTTAATTTTTAGAAAATTCCACCGCAACATTTTTATACTTGTTTAGCATTATAATTACCGAGATAAAAAACATTAAAGATTGGTAAATATGCAACTTAAATTAATGCTATATGCTGGCTGTTGCAGGGGGAGAGAACATGCCATCAAAGAACTGTCCTTTATGCGAGATTGAAGTGACTGACGTAGATGAATATTGCCCAGAATGCGGCGCAAATGTCAATACTGAGGAAGAAGAGAAGTTAGCATAGGGTTGTCAATGTTATTTATATCATAAATTAACTGCTAATTTCAATTTATACTGTTTGAGTGATCATGCTAACTATCAAAATTAAACTTATAAACAACTAAACGCGGTGAGTAACTATGGCAATGAGAAATCTTGTTTCTACATACGGTATGAGAGTCTTTACAGACGAAGGGGATTATTTTGGCGAGATTGAAGAAGCTCTTGTTTCTGGCTCAAAAATAGCTTCTTGGAAGATATCTGCAAGCTCTAACTCGGTACTGCAAAAATTAGTCAAGAATGCCAAGGGTGTTATCGTGCCGCATCAGCTTGTGAAAAGTATTGCTGACATAATGATAATTTCTAATGCTGCGCTGCCTAAAGGTAATCAGTAAGAAGCAGCTTATTTTTGATTTCTTAATTTGTGACTTTGAGTAGTGCAATTAAATTATTTTAGCTTCTGCTTTTTCTTATACTCTCTTGCCAATTTTACCAGATGCACAAACAGGCAAGCGTCAAAATAAGATATGAAAACATTCAACGGCAGAAATATGAAGAACATATAATCTATTCTCTTAAAGAACAGCTGCCAGGGAAAGATTATCAGGACTATTGTGAAGAGGATCAGCTTGAATCTTGTCGGTGAGAAGAAATATTTTTCGCTCATAGTTAAATCGATACTTTATATCCTATAAAAACTTGTCTATTTATAATCGAGACACATCTTGTGCAAATCAGAAAACATGATGCATTTGTAGATTTTGATAATGCAAGAGCTTTAGTTAAAACCGTCTCTGGCATAAGGATAGAAGATGATGTCTTGGTCACTGAAGATGGTCATAAGATTTTAGGTCCTCATATTCCTGAAGAAGTCGAGGAATTGGGAGCTATTGTGGGAAATGGAAGCGGATCATGAATATGATAGGTAAATTTGTAATAATTTCTTTATTATCCTCTCTCAATTCTTGATCATCAGGATTGCTATATTATCATCGTAATAAATTATCCTAATGCTTTCCTGAACTCTCTTTCATAATGAGTGTATTTATCGTCGGTTACTACCCCTTTCACTGACTCTAACATATCATAGAACTTATCTATATTCTTCATAACAACATCGCCATATCCTATCTTCTTTCCATGTTGTATGATCTTAAGACCTTGCTTGAGCAGGTTGGCAGCAGTCCTTTTTGGGCTTTTAGCGTTATAAGCAGCATCTGATGCTTTCTTAACCCAGCTATCTATCACGCGCTGATATGTTCCTGAAAAAGGATATGAAAGGTCTGTTTTTGGGATGTCTCTCTTAAGTCCGGGATCCTCTTCTGCGAGCTCGTCTATGCATGAATTGTATCTTGCCTGTGATTTGGAGTTCAGGTGCTTAATCATGTCATGCAGATTACGCTTTAATGCACCTCGTTTTCTTGCATAAATCTCGCCTATTGTTGAGAATTCTGAAGCCTGCACCTCTGCAGCATCTATACCTATTGAAGCAAGTGCAATTCCTTTCTTGACAAGGAATTCAGGATAAAGCTTTTCTCCTCTCTCTATTTCCTGCAAAATATTCCATGACTCTCTCATCCACTCAGTCAATCTTGTCTCATAGTCAATGTTCCTTGTCTGGTATCTGAACACGTCATCATAAACCAGGTCAACTATGCCTATCCTCTCATAGCTGTCGTCTAGACCATCAACAACTGCACCATCTGTGTCAATCTCGCGCCACTCATCTGTCCCTATCTCTGCAGCGAAATCAATAGCTTGGCGATTTTCAGAAGTGCCTTGACCTTTACCCAGCACAGCATCATCTATAGACGGCCTTGTGTTTGGGTCATCATCTGACTGCCATGTAAATCTGCTGAATACCATGTTTAATCTCACTTTTTGCAAATTGTTTAAAATTATTGTACTTTTAGCCAAAGAGTAAATGTTACGGCGCTATATAGCAATTACCCTTAGGTGTGCTTTTTATCTGCTTTAAAATACTGCTTGACCTATCTTACCTTACCCTATTCTTACGGGTTTATTGTCTGTTCTCAAATGGAGGTATATAAACTTTTCCATTTTTACTGCTAATTAGTGGTGTCATGCAGTCTGGGGGAGAGGGGGAAATGCTACAAATACCTTAAATACCGGAGCATTTTAACTTGCAAAGACCATGAACAAGCCAAGGCTGCACCAGTTTTTAAGCAAGACAGGAATTTTTAAGAGCAAGAAAGACCTAGTCTTTGCTGTAAAAAATTCTGAAATTAAGATAAATGGTAAAGTAATTACTAACATTGACTACCAATTTAATCCAAACAAAAATAAGGTTTATTATAACGGAAAGGAATTGTCTGCAGTAGATAAGAAAGTGTATCTTATTGTCAATAAGCCTGTCGGCTTTTTATCTTCTAGGCTTACTCCCAAAGACTTAGAGCTTGGTAAAAAAAGCATCTTCTCTCTTTTTGACAAAGAAAAAGATAATGATAAAAATTTAGATGAAGCAACTAAAAAAACATTATTTTGCATTGGAAGGCTGGATGAAAACAGTTTTGGCTTGATTATCGTTACAAATGACGGTGCATTAGGTTCTCTTATCACAAGGCCTGAAAGCAATATAACTAAAACATACGAAGCAGTTTTAGAAAAACCAATTAATTCAGACGATATAAAAAAAATTGAAAAAGGCGTTGTAATAAAGCTTGAAGAAAACGGAGTTGTTTCAGAATATAAGACAAAGCCGTGCAGGATAACTCTTTTGGACAAAAATGATTGTGGTGCTAAAAATAAAATAATTGGCTTGACTAATAAACTATCCATCGAAGTGACTGAAGGTAAAAAGAGAGAGGTAAGAAGGATCTTTGAAGCCGTAAGCAACAAAGTCAAGTTGCTTAAGCGTATCGGTATCGGAAGGATTAAATTAGAAGAGTTAAACATTGAAGAAGGAAGTTATATGTTTGTTGAGAAGAACTTTATTGTCAGTAAGATATGATTGATGATTTTTCTCGATAAATTGTCAATCATCTGCTATCTTGTATTTTCCATTCTCTACTACAAGGGTAATGCCGTAGTTTTTATATTCTGCATTTGCGGCCTGCAGCAATAGTGATATCATCCAGCCTCTCCTTGCCTCATCATAAACTGAAGAGCTTCCATCTATTTTTATGAGGCCTTCTGCCTTATCTCTGTCTAATGTTTCTGGAGCAAGCTGTACCATCCTCTCCAATAATTTAGCTGCAACTTCCTTTGTCTCTATTTTGATCTCCTTAGTGTGTTCAACATACCATACAATGACTCTTGCAGCAAAATCCAGATGAGGGGTTAATGGAGCATATTCGGGCTGTTTAAGCTTGTCTTCAATAGGGTTGTTTCTTGCAGAGTATTCTGTCTGCTTTGCAGAATGTCCACTAAACTCTTTCCTTCTTTCTCTGCCTCTTCTCTTGGCTGAAGCTGATTCTGAGCAGATATCTGTCTCATAAAATATCTTCTTGCCCCAGATTTTCACTATCTGCTCATCTTCGCCTATCTCATTTATAATTTCGCTATAGCTAGGCATCTCTTGGTTGTTATATGCTCCAAATCTTCTTCTGTACAGTTCATATAATTCTTCACTTGCCCATTCGCTTTTTTTCGCTTTGATCCTCAGTAATTTAAGCATTTCAGGAGTGTCTACTGAAATAAGCTCACCATTAGAAGCAGTTATCATGTTTAACCTTGCTAAATAGGCAAATAAAATCAGTTTGTCATACATTAAGCTGAGGTATTTGTTCTCTTTTATAGGCGTCTCAAGATCCCATTCATAATCCTCTTTGTGCTTCTCATATTGCCTTTCCAGAAATCGTATGCAATCTACTAAGTTGTCTTCTCTAAGGTCAAATCCATGCTCTTCAAAATGCGACAGTATTATTGCTACTATATCTTCCCCCATTCTGGTGCAGAAGTTCGAGTTTTTTATAAAATTTATCAATAAATTTTGAGATATATACGACGTTAGTATAAGGAAGTATAAACGCCGAGGGTGGGATTTGAACCCACAAATCCGTTAGGACACTGAATGTCTGTAAATAAATTGCATGTACTGTATGGTGATCATAGAAACATGCATGTTTCTAGCAATCCAGCGCAGTACCAGGTTGTGCCACCTCGGCATAAGTTAAAGAATACTTGGTGCAGTTATTTAAATGTTTTGGGAAATTGGTTACTAACTTTGCAAAAACAAACTTTTATATAATTAATGCAATTTAAAGAGCAACGATGAATAAAATTAAATCTAAAGCGGTGTTTGATTTTTTAATTGGGGTATTTTTGATATCTATATTTTCTTCATTTGCATTTGCGCAGCTAAGCGATGATGTCATCTACAACAGCCAGTTTCTTGACATGGAAGTTTCAGTTGTTTCAAGCCTAAAGCTAAAGCCAACAAGTTCTGCAGGATTTGCTGAGTATATCAATGCAGACTTATTGCTCTCTCCCAGAGAGACTGATTACCAAAAAGTATTTTCAATGAAGACGATAGCTGGCGCGCCTAAATATCAAAAGATAGGCGGCACTGCAGAGGTAGATAAGCTGGATTACAAAGACAAGCTTCGCTTTACATGGGAGAATCCATCTACTGAAGAGCTGCCATTTGGCGTCACTGGGACATTAAGAGTTGAGAACAGGTATGCACCAATCGCAGCTAAGATAGATTTTCCATTAAACATTGATTTATTGCCAGAGCAAGTCTTAAAATATATTCTTCCTACTAAAAATATTGACTCAACTGATGAAGCTATCTCAAGGCTTGCATCTAATATAGTGCAGGGAGAAGATGATTACTACAAAGCAGTTTTTAAGACAGCAAAATGGGTCAAGACAAACATCAATTATTCTCTTGATACATTAACAGCAGAAGCTGTACAGAAATCAAGCTGGGTGCTTGAGCACAGGGAAGGTGTTTGTGATGAATTAACCGCATTATTTATTGCATTGCTCAGGAGCGTCGGAGTGCCAGCAAGATATTTAAGCGGTGTAGCATACACCAATTGGCAGAACATGAATGATTGGGGCCCGCATGCATGGGCAGAAGTTTATTTCCCAATAACAAAAGACATTGGTGTCTGGGTGCCTTATGATGTCACATATGGTCAGTTTGGCTATGTGGATCCTACACACTTGATCTTGCGCATCAATGATGATTCTGACAGCACTTCCACAAAGTATGAATGGCGAGGAAAGAATGTTGAGTTAGATACTAAAAAGATAGATGTCAAAGCAAAATTCCTTGATAACAGCGGAAAGGTAATTGATAATATTGCAATAGATGTTGAGCCAGTGAAGAAAGAGGTTGGGTTTGGCTCTTACAACTTAATAAAAGCAACTGTAAGAAATCTGTTGCCTGTCTATACTGCAACTGAACTTTATCTTGCAAAAACTTCTGATATTATGCTGATAGAAGATTATGGTGAGCAAACCCTGCAGCTAGTGCTTACCCCTAATGAAGAGAAAACACTCTATTGGATAGTAAAAGTTTCTGATGAGCTGAAGAGAGATTTCATCTACACACTGCCTGCGCATGTCTACAGCGTCACAAATGTCACTGCAAGATCGACTTATACATCAACAGCAAGAGACCCAGTCTATTCTTTGGATGATATCAAAAGCCTAATTGATGGTAATGCAGATGGAAAAACAGGTACAGCTAACCCAGGAGATACAGGTGCAGATGGTGATGTCTCAGGAAGATATGACCTTGCAATAAAATGCGCTCCGGCAAAAACTGAATATTATGTTGATGAAGAGCTTTCAGTTGAATGCAAGCTGAGAAATACTGGCAAT
>DUGA01000005.1 GCA_013331615.1 Candidatus Woesearchaeota archaeon
CAACAAATCTCTTGGAAGATTTGATCTTGTTGGTATACCACCTGCACCTAGAGGAGTGCCACAGATAGAAGTTTCATTTGATATTGATGCAAATGGAATCGTGCATGTAACTGCCAAAGATATTGGAACAGGGAAAGAGCAGAGCATCAGGATTACTGCAACGCAAAAATTAAGCGAAGAAGAGATNNAATCTTGTCTACAGCACAAAGAAACTTTTCAAAGACTTTGAAGGCAAGGTTGATAACAAAGAGCTTGAGACAGTCAAAGGTAAGGTAATGGAACTGGAAGAGCTGCTTAAGTTAGAGAAAAAAGACATTGATGCAATCAAAAAGAAACTTGGTGAAGTCACTGAGCTTGTGCAAAAACTTTCAACTGAGCTTTACCAGAAGGCAGCAGCAGAGCAATCTAAGAAACAGCAAGATGGTTGGCGAACTAAAGCAGGTAAAACAGGAAAAGGTAATAAAGGAAAAGCCAAAGACAACGATGACAACAGCGAAGACAATAGCAGCAGCAATGAGGGTAATGACGAGAACGTTGTTGATGCTGACTATAAGGTCAAGGATGAGAAGTGATTAGATTTTTTGTTTTTATTTTTTTTAATTGTTATTTAATTTAGTATTAGATTGCATAACATTTATATTCTAAAACTAAAAACACAGGCATATGCCAGAAAAAGACTATTACAAGATCCTCGGCGTAGAAAAGAACGCATCAAAGGAAGAGATTAAGAAAGCATACAAGCGCATGGCTAAGCAATGCCATCCTGATCTTAATAAGCATGACCCTAAAGCTACTGAGAAATTCAAAGAGATAAGTGAGGCAGCTTCTGTTTTAGGCGATGAGCAAAAGAAAGAGCAGTATGACCAATATGGAACCTCTGCAGAATCATTTGGCGGGCAAGGATTTAACAATGCAGACTTCTCTGAGTTTATGTCAAGCACAAATTTTGATGATATATTTGACCAGATATTAGGCGGAGGAAATTTCGGATTTGGCAGTAGAGGAGGAAGAAAAGGGTCAAGAGAATCATCGAGCAGAGGCTCAGACTTAAGATATGACCTGGAGATTACATTAGAAGATGCTGCACATGGAATTACAAAAACATTAAGCATACCTAAATTGGATACTTGTGGAGAATGCGATGGCTCTGGCGCAAAATCTTCTTCAGATGTAGAAAAATGCTCTGTATGCAATGGCTCTGGAGCTGAAAGACATACCAGAAGAACTGCATTTGGATTGTTTCAATCAACTACTACTTGCTCAAGATGCCGCGGCCAAGGCGAAGTTATAAAACATCCATGCTCAGAATGCGATGGCACAGGAAGAGTCGAGAACACTAGAAAATTGGAAGTCAAGATTCCTGCAGGAGTTGATACTGGCACAAATTTAAGAGTTTCTCAAGAAGGAGAGGCTGGATTAAGAGGAGGCGGTAAAGGAGATCTATATGTAGTGCTTCATGTTAAAAAGCATGATGTGTTCAGGAGAGAAGAAAATGACCTCTATGTTGATACCCCTATCCCATTTACAGTTGCTGCTTTAGGAGGAGAAATTGAGGTTCCAACACTAGACGGCAAAGCAACATTAAAAATACCTTCAGGCACACAGCCAGGCACAATATTCAGGATGAAAGGAAAAGGAATCCCTAACTTGCAAGGATACGGCACAGGAAACCAGAATGTTCATGTTACTGTGGAAGTTCCTGATAAATTAACATCAAAACAAAAAGAGCTTTTGGAAGAGCTTAACAAGACTTTTTCCGAGAAAAAAGGCGGATTCTTTAGACGGATATTTGAATAAGTTAGCTAATAAAAGATAATAACGATAACAATAAATTGATTACCAAAAACAACACATTTTCTTTTAACACGATTAGATATAGCTTATTCTTATTTTGCAATTTATTTTTAGCATAGGGCTTGATTTTCTTAACATCCTTGTACTTTTCATTATAAAATAATATTCCAATTCTTGTAAAATAAATAAACACTGTGCTTGCAATTAAAATAAATGCAGTTAAATTATAACTAGAGATAAAAAACAACAACGCAGCAACTATCTGCCTTGTCTTAGGATAATTATAACCAAGATATTTGGCAAAGAACGCAATGAACTTCTTAAACTGAATAAGCTCTTCTTCGGCAATTCTTGCAATTAAAATACCAAGAGGCAAGCCTAGAAACACGACAGATGAAGTCAGTAAGTAATTAAATAACGGAATTGCCATGATTAGCCTCTTTTATAACTTATATACACCTATAACTTGTATACTCCTGCTAGATATTAAAAGTAATCTATCTAATATCTCCACTCACTGTGCCCGAACGCAATAAGCATATCTATGTGCTTATCTAACCAAACAGGAAAATCACATGCGCCGAAACAACTGCCTAGATAAATAATAACTTTAGCATCGGTGTTCTTCTCAATAAATTCCTGCACTTCATTTGCCCTCTGCTTTAGTCCGTCAGGTAATTGTATGCAAATAGTTTTAGGCTCTGGCTTTGTTTCCTTGATCTTTTCCAATACTTTGCTTAATTCTAGGTCATAGTCCATGATAATAGCAAGAAATCAGAGTTGATTTATTAATTTAATGAAATATAAAAGATAACTTATTAATTTTAGAAACAAAGACGTTATTTAATTGTCTGAGTAAATCTTGAGATGTTTGTCAAAATCTGCTTGCTTGCCTGGACCAATATATGCTCTTAGGTCTAACACAGTCCTCTCTAATTCACCTCTAAATCTTTCATAAACAGTACCTAAGTTGCTAAAGTGAGATTCAGTTTTACAGCCAGTAGCTGCAATTTGGAAGTCAAATGAGACTGCAGCAAGCTCAAAAAGTTTTTTTGCAAGAATCAGTGCACCATCCATCAGGAAATCCTCAGCTGAGTCATCAATCTTAGTTTTCTTCTCTTTATCAATAATCTCTTTCATTAAAGGAAATTTAGCAAGTGATAGAAATCCTTTTGCAACATAGATTGTATCTGCAAGAGCAATTGCATAATCATCTGCAGTTAAAATATCCTGCCTAGGCACTATTGCATCAGATAATTGAGAATCTGTGCAATTAGCTTTGTTTCCATACTGTTTTCTCATCTCTTTAATTGCATCATATAAAATAAAAGGATCCATTATTGTTGGGCTTCTATATGGCTTGCTTGCCGTAACAAGTGCTTCTACATTAGGATCATCAAATTTTGCGTTTGCTGTCAGAACATCGACTAAGTGCTCCTCAAGAGCTGCTTTTGCATTTGCTTTAGTGTCAGGGTTATCGAAACCTGCAACATGAGTTAACTGTGTAAGAGTATTATCATCCATAACAGGAGCTTGTTGCGGAGCAAGGTCTTGATCTGTTTTTTTAATTAAAACATATCCTTTCGGAGGTCTTCCCTCAAATAACTCAATCTCGATTCCATCCTTTAAAAAACCCAGAGGAAAATCACGTAGATACCTAACAGGTACTAGTTCAATGTTATCGCCTATTATGTCTGCCATACCCTAACTCCATTTTCATATCTATTTTATAAATCTATTCCTCATCAAGCATCAATAAATCCATCTCAAAGTCTGTCAAATTTCCATTCCCGATCATCTTCGCAAAGCTCTTTCTATCATGCTTTGCTTCTTTTATTTCTTCTAGAATACCGAAATCATCATCTTTTCTTGGCATTTGGATCACCTTTACCATTAACCCTTTCGACTATTTGAGTAAATTTGCTATACAACGTAGGTATTGACAAGCTACCATGCGCAAATGTTCTATCCCCAATCTGCACATTTTCAACAGGATGCGTTAAAGCAGTAAATGCTGTGCCAGGAGTAAAATAAACTTCCCAAGGACCTGATAAGCCTTGTAAAATATAATCGATGTCTCCATCTTCCCTTGTCCTTGCTTTTAATTCATAATTGCCGTTATCATCCTGAACAAAGACTGTTCTATCTTTTACTATGTGTTTTTTGAATAGTTTAGGTTTAGACAAAGACTTATATTGACCTAAATCACCAGTATAACTAAGCTTAAACCTTTGTTGACCATCTACAATACAGGTCTCACTACGCATTTGCAGATCAGAGCTATCTGCCATCAATAACCTATTATTAACAGACAATGCATCTGTTATGTCATTGGTCCTAAAAATAGGATCAGCCTCACTGGCTTTAAACAAGATACCGTCTAAAACTGCATACTCCTTTTCTCGGTGATACCTTTCTGGATTAGGCAATTCGTTTGCTCTTATGCAAATTCGCGCCAGATTTTGACTGGAGATGCTTCCTAAAAGAAAATAGTCCCTGTTATCCGGCAAAGGCTCGCCTGTCTCAATAAACTTTACATTTCTCTGCTGATCAAATGATAAGCGCTGCCTTAACTGAGAGCCGCTGTCTTTGGTGGTTATAGTCACCTTTTCTTCGATTGCCATATCCTTGCTAGGTATAGTGCTACTATTTAAACCTTTCTATTTTTTAACCACTAAGAAGTAACAATAAGGTAAGTGAAAAGAAGGATTTAGATCCCTTAATCCCTCATCTAATTATCTCTTCCATCGCTCTAGATTCAAGCACTTTTCTTGCAATCTTAATAAAGTCCATCTCTTTTTCTCTAGGAATTAATGCGCCCATAACATGCCTATGGCCTAAAATCTCTCCATTAACCTGCTCAGTGATCTCTTTTAAGATCCTATCTAATTTTGGAGCAGATTCTTTGTCTTGTCCAACATAACGCAAGGAAACTTTCACATTAAAATTATTTTCAACTGCTAACCCTAACACTAAAGTATTTGCCTGGACCTCTCCAACTATTGAAATCATTTCAATAGCCTTGCCCAGTAGATTTGCATTAAAATCCCTAATTGATGTAAGATTGACAATCAGATAGCCATTTCCCTTCATCACAGTTGGAGAATCTTTGTTCTTAGCATACCATGATAATACGGCCAAAAGCTTATTTCTGTATTCAACGCTGCATTTCTTTGCAAGCAATGCAATATCAGAGATAGTATTATCACCTGCACCGACAATATTATTTATACTCATGCAAAGGTGTAATCCGATAGACACATTCCCCAATCTTCCACATGCCTTGATGATTGCAGAAATCTCTCTTAGATTATTTCCAAGCAAAGCAAAATTAGAAGTCAAATGATAATTATCTCCATAAAGATTGAGAATAAAAGATTTATCCATAAACTTATTCTGCAATGCAGCTTTTAGTTTACCAATATCCTCTTCTGCTAGATGTGCGCAAACTTTCCATGAGTTGTCATGCTTTGGATTGATACCTAGTCCAGCTAAAAAATTAAATGACTCAGCTTCACTGCCTGTGATGCCTGGCAGAACTTGGCTTATTGAGTATTCAAGCATCTTGTGGACAGGCTGGTTCATGTCATGTATAATCGTTAACCCTTGAGATTTAGTTAGGATATTTTTTTCAATTGCATTGCCAAGCAAGAGCTTATTGATACCTGAAAATCCGCCTGAATCTTGACTGTCACCAATTGCTCCGATTAGTGCCAGAACACCAAGAAAGTTAATTACAGCTTCATTCATTGCCCCATCATTTATTTTTGCACACAATAGATACGCCATTCCAGCAGAAGATATTTCTTTGCTGCCATCTATACCAACCAAATGAGGATTTATATGAACAATATCCCCCGTCTTGGCTACGTCACTACTATCATTCCCCTTCAAATCCTGTTTCTCAGCAGGACAATGATCAATCACAAGGATTTTCTTATTTGGAAGATTTTTTTCTAATATTGAAATATTTGCAGAGCCTAGATCAAGAAAGAGGTAATAATTATAATGTTCTGCACCAATCTTTTGCAAAAACTCCTGCCTAAGATCATGCACAAAGGTAACAATAAATTTTCTTTTTTCAGCAAGCAAAAATCTGCATAATATCCCACATGATGCCATCCCATCTGCATCCAGATGAGCGATTATCCTAATGACTTTATCTACTTCGATGCTTTTGTAAAATGCCGCGGCTTTACCTAGCAATTCCTGAAAATAGATGTGGTTATCCAACTTACCCCCTCTTTAAAAAATAAATATAATTAATTAAAAAAATAAAAAAGAAATAAATAAAATAACTGCTTACTGGACGTAAAGCTTAACTTTGTCAGCGTCATACTTCCATTCTTCAGATAATCTGGCTGTTTCCTTATAATACTTGACTAGCCTTTTTATCTTGGATTCTGTCAGATTTAAGCCGCGCCTTGCTGGCTGGTCATGCTTGTTTTTTTCCAGATGCTTTCTTATCTGTACATCTCTTCTGATTAATGCCATCAGATCTTCTGGAAGCTCTTTAAGCAGGCTTTTTTCAGCCAATACTTTGCTGACTTTTCTGCCTATAGCTGCCCTTACGCTTGGGATGCCATAAGTATCTCTTAAATGCAAACCTATCTGGCTAGGTGATTGCCCTTCTTTTGCAAGCTTTAAGATTAAAAGCTCAATCTCTTTCTCTCCATACCTTACCCATGCCTTTTGCGTAATCTTGCTTGGCTTTGTACTCTGGCTTCTTCCTCTTGCTCTTGAATGCATCTTTGCCATAAACTTTTACCGCGTAAAAGTTTAATCAAAACATCGAGGTGTTTCGCTTCGCTTAACACCGCAACTCTTTGGTTAAATTTCTACGAGCCCTCCGTTTTACTTTTGTTTTTATTATTAATCTGTTGAAATTGACTGAAAGAACAAAGAACAATATTTACATTTAAATTATTGCATGACTAAACTCACACAATTCTGTCTTCTTTGTTTTCCAGTATAAGCAAGCTTTCACCGACCTATCTCTCAAACATAACGTAAAAACTCAAGGTCATTTAAATACTTTTTTGTTTATAAAAAAAGTAAGGAGCAGAATGACATTAGTTTTTTGTTTGTTAACAAAAAACCTAGAAACGAAGTGACTCCGGTTTTTGCACAAAATTTTAGTTTATCTATTTTTCAACTTTTTCTAACAATTGCCTAAAATAAGCATCTGGACCAACCCCTAATGGCACATTATTCCCTTCTAACATAATAGGTATCCTATCTCTAGCAAGATCATCGATAGTATCTTCATCACCACTCTTAATTGCATCTTCAAGTGACCTTAATTGTTCTGCTACACTTTCATAATATCTGGGAAGTTCAGTCGGTTTAGCAATGAGTATTCTTGTACCCCTAGCTGTGTTAGTTGTTCCATAAACAAGTGCAAATCTCTTATTTCTAAAAACTTCATCAGGGATTTTCTCTGTTTCTAATTCGCGATGTGTTTGGCCTCTAGAACGCGGTTCTCCCCAACTAAACCAATGAGGACGGCAATACTCAGGACTGCTTGAAGGATATAGAGGATCTTCCTGGCAATAACGGCAATCATTGCTTGGATCTGGACCAAGAGGCTCCCTATAATTTCTAAATTTTGCAACAGCCATTTCTCCAGAGTCATGGTCAATATAGACTAAGCCTCCAAACAAGTCTAATAGGTCTTTTTCATTTCCACGTATTTGTCTTGTGTTTGCAGGAGAGCCTTCTCTTGTTGATTCCTTATAATACTTTCCGCTGGGATTATTATCTCCTTGCGCTGATAGAACTACTAAAGCATGGATGCCAGATGCACTAAGATACCTTAACTGAGCGCCTAAGTCTGCGCTATTAAATGAGCCAGATGCTATAACTACTGCAGTCTGCTTAGAATCATTACCTTCAATAGTATAATCTGACTCATTAATTCTGAATCTTTGCTCTCTTAATAACATATTTACAGCAAATTCTAAACCATGTCCATCATCAAATACAACATCTGTCTGGACATCTATCCAAGGCTGTGATTGATAATTATCAAGCAGTAAGTTCATTATCTCATGGGCTTGCCAACTATATTGAAGAAGAGGATGATTGCCTTCACCTGCAGGATGCCGAAAATGTTCTCGCACAGGAACTTCTCTACTGCCTACTTTAATCCTTCTTGTAGTTTCCTCAACATAGCTAACCCTAGAATTGCATTGCGAGCAGAAATAATCCAAAGTGCGAGGATTAGGTTGTAGCTTGCCTGAAATATGAACTGTCCCATTATCATCTCTAGCTGAGAACATCAAACACCTCTTTTATTTTTAGTTATAGAAGATTAAGTAATATTAAAAGTTATTTGTTTGTAATTTGTTAAATCAACTTCATCATCGAAGTTCAGAACTTCAGATACTTTTTCTTCATCTCATAAGAAATTATGACAGGCAGATAATAAGTTATGTTTGCGACCATTATACCAATAAATATCCCCCAACTTAGGCTGCCTAATAATATCGGAAAAATATAGAGTATAAATGGTCTGATAAGAAAACTATCCAAATATTCTGCAGGGCCAAATTCTACAATCAAGCCGATTAAAGTTTTGATGTAATTTTGCAATGAAACCTTTCCGTGCAGTTTTTTCTTAGCTTTGATGTCTTTAAACACTATTATTCCATAAAAACCTACATTGCTCATCCATGTTGCAGCTAATGCTGTGATGAGAGGATTATGCAATAAGATATCTGCAAGAAACGCTGCAATCAGGGCAAATGAGATAGAAATTAGTTCAGCTACCAAATACCTGTTTAGCCATTCTTTGAGTTTGGATTTCATGTTAAGATAAGAGAGATAAAAAATATGGACTGGGCGGGAAATTCATAGACACAACAATTGCTGCATCTTAATTTGAACCCGCAGCCTCTAGGGTTAGTTTGCAACTGCAACCTAATCACCCAAGCCAAGGGCGCATGATACCGGATTTCACCACCAGCCCATATAAATCAAAATAACGCTGGGAGTTATATAAATATGTTGTTGGAAAATTCTGAAATAGGGGAGATATAAAACAAGAATGTTAGAAAAATAAGTTATAAAATAAAAAAGAAACTAAACAAATAAAATGATATTAATCACCCAAGCGCTCTATACAGCTTATCTTTCGCTAATTTGATGTCCCCATCCTGCACAGTCTTTCTGCCTGAATGCTTTGCGATGTCATTGGAGACTCTTCCAATATCCATAGAAATCCTTTCCATAACTTCAGCAAATGCATCTGCTGCATCCTGAGAAACTCTTTTAGCGCCTGCGTTCATTAATAATCTTGCTGCTACTGCTTTTGGTATTGTTGATGTATTTCGTTGCATGATTGTTGCCTCCGATGATAAGATAATAAGTGGATTAATAATGTATTATATAAAGATTACTGCGATAGACACCAAATAAAGTATTTAAAAATTTAAAAAATCATCTGAAATAAAATAGGATTAAAATTAAGTTATTCTCTTAATTTCTTGAACCAGCTAATTCAGGTGTTTGCTGAGGATTGTAAAGTCTTAAGTTGTAAGCTGTAGTTGTTTGAGCCCTTGTATGTGTTCCTGGCCCTGTATTTCCTAATTCTTGAGTTATCTTACCATAATAAGACGTAGGCAATACTACCAAACATTTGCCAAACCCATTAGAATAACTAGTTAAATTTTCATGCACTGCATATAATCTATCAGTAAGACGTTTCCTGCTCAGTGGATTAATCCTTATAGTAGGACCGGTTATAGCTATACCTCCGCCACTACTTGCTTTACGAAATAAATAAATCAAGAAGCTCCCATCTTCATGATAATGGTTAGGACATCCAACTGCGATAGGAAAACTCTCATGTTCCGAGAGATAATCTCTTACTGCACGCATTGCATCATGGCTTAATAATCCTTTTAAGAATGTTGCAATATCCTGTTGTTCGAATTTAAAGATACTTCCATTGAATTTAGGAAAAGAATTATCATCGACAACTATGGCATCCAATGTAACATCACTTGATTGTCCAACACCTTTTCCCTCACCATTCCCCATATTGCCCCTAACAAATAATATTCCCTTTTTAAACCTAATGACATATTTGTGTGCAAAAAAACAAAAAAATAGATACATTTATATACCACCAGTGATAAACGAATTAATGTGATTTAGGGGTTAATGTTAAAGTTTATTGCAATTTCAGGAAATTATGTTTTAGTTGATTGTAATCTATCTCACGCATAAAAACTAAATCTAGATAAAATAACTAAGATAAAAAACAGATTATAGGAGGGGTATAAAATGGGACAATNNAGAGATGCAGATAGAGCATCCTGCAGCAAAGATGATAGTTGAAGTTGCAAAGACTCAAGAACAGGAAGTAGGCGACGGCACAACAACAGCAGTAGTATTTGCTGGCGAATTATTAAAGAACGCAGAAGGATTATTAGACCAGGAAGTCCATCCTACAATCATAACTAGAGGATTCAGGATTGCAGCAGTTAAAGCGCATGAGATTTTAGAAAAGATTGCAGAGCCTATTAGCATCAAAGACACACAGCTATTGAAGAACATTGTTGTAACAGCAATGACTGGTAAAGTAGCTGAACAAGCAAAAGAAATTCTTTCAGACATAATCGTAACTGCAGTAAAAGATGTTGCAGAGCTTGGCGAGAAAGTAGCTTACGTTGATACAGAAGAAATAAAGATAGAGAAGAAAGTAGGCGGCGCAGTAGAAGATACTAAGCTGATAAAAGGCATAGTATTGGACAAAGAAAAAGTCCACAGCGAGATGCCAAGACAGATCAAGAACGCAAAGATCGCTTTGATAAACTCTGCTATAGAGATAAGAAGCACTGAAACAGATGCAAAGATACAGATAACATCTCCAGACCAGATGCAGGCATTTTTGGATCAAGAAGAAAAGATGCTGAAAGATATGGTTAATAAGATAATCAATTCTGGGGCAAATGTTGTATTCTGCCAGAAAGGTATAGATGACATTGCACAGCACTTCCTAGCAAAGGCAGGAATCTATGCTGCAAGAAGAATCAAGAAATCAGATATAGACAAGCTTGCAAGAGCAACTGGCTCAAGAATTATAACAAACCTAGACGAACTTTCAATCAAAGACTTGGGGCATGCAGGCAATGTTGAAGAGAAAAAGTTCGGCGAAGAAGAGATGACATA
The DNA here is from genome assembly GCA_013331615.1 of Candidatus Woesearchaeota archaeon. Lineage (GTDB taxonomy): Archaea > Nanobdellota > Nanobdellia > Woesearchaeales > UBA10200 > UBA10200 > UBA10200 sp10200u. Next base: position 10,972 of record DUGA01000005.1, read on the forward strand.
CATCACTGAATGCAAAAATCCTAAATCTGTTACTATTTTAGTAAAAGGCGGAACAGAGCATGTTGTAGATGAAGTCAAGAGAGCGATTGAAGACTCTATAGGAGATCTAGCTGCTGCATTAAAAGACGGCAAAGTAGTCGCTGGCGCAGGATCGACAGAGCTTGAAGTAAGCAGATTGTTAAAGAAATTTGCTGAAAGTGTAGGCGGCAAAGAACAGCTTGCAGTTGAAGCATTTGCAAATGCATTGGAAGTCATCCCAAGAACATTGTCAGAAAGCGCAGGCTTGGATCCGATTGACAAGATGGCAGAGCTGAAGAATGCACATGACAAAGGCCAGAAATGGGCAGGCATTGATGTCTTCTCAGGCAAAGTCAGAGATTCATGGAAAGCAAATGTAATCGAGCCATTGAGAGTCAAGACTCAGGCTATAAGCTCAGCTTCTGAAGTAGCGATCATGATATTAAGGATAGATGATGTGATTGCAGGCTCAAGCAGAGGCGGTCCTGGTATGCCACCTGGCGGAATGGGCGGAATGCCTCCAGGGATGGATGGAATGGATATGTAATTGAATGTTTTTTTGTTTTATTTTTTTTCTGTTTTTATTCTTAACTTTTCTTTCATTATTGATATTTTTTAATTATCCCAAAATTAGCCTAAATATTTTTAAATAAGCAGTTATTTTTTATTACTATGAAAGAAAAATTACGAGGTTGGGAACAGAATCTTGCAACATTGGTTATAGGAGCTGATAGTTTATGGGGAGGAGATTATCAAGCGCCTAGCGGAAAGGATCATTTTGTTGCTGAGCCTTGGACCCGTGAATGGGAAACGCCTAAAGTATATGAAGATAGTTTTGCAGCAGAGTTAAGAGCGCAAGGCGGTGTTTTAGGATTAGATGGCAGACAAGCTGAAATACAAGATTTTGCTGCTAGACATGATTTAACAGGCCTTGCTGCCAAGATAAGAAGAAAAGCAATCTCTTTGCCACGTCATAGGGCATATTTTATCAATAATCTTGTTAATAGCTTGTCACTTATTGTTCTAACTGGTCTTGCTCAAGCAAAAGTAAGGAGTTATTCTTTTCCAAGCTTTGAAGACCGCTACAGAGCTGCTACATTATACCAAGGCAGTATTCAACTAGTTGATGTTAAAGAAGAAAGAAAAAATCTGGAAAATTTATTATCAAGAGCTGGTTATAAGAACCGATCTTTGCTAGGCGCTGTGCAAGAATGGGAAACTGCGCATGGAAGGCTTGATCCTGAGCAGATACCTCAAAAAGTTACAGAGATTTTATCTAAGGTTATTCCTTTGACAAAAGAGCAATTGATCAGACATCTGGATGTTCAGCTGAAAGGTGATATTTGGAAAAGATTAGTTGATGTTCCATATAATGGTTTTGAATTTGAAATGTTTTCAATGCCTTCTCGCCCAGAAATGACTGGCTCACAGGCATATTTTGGTGGAAATAAAAATCAAAGGCCTGCATTGAGAGGATTGTTTGAATACAATAAAGATTATCCGATGACATATCTTGGCTTAATAGCACTTTGTCTACATGAAGTTATGCCTGGTCATTATTTTCATTCAGTTGCAACAGATTTAGCGTCAAATCTTGGTTTCGAAGCAACTATTCCAACGATGTGCAGCCCACAAGTTGCATTATGGGAAGGGGTTGCGCAAAATTCAATTGGCTTCTTATTTGACACTGAAGATGAAGCATATGCAACACTCGCAAAATTATTTGAAGTTAAAGAGATTGACCTGAGAATCCAATATGCACTTGATAAGCTTATGGACGCAGCAAAGCACAATGCGCCGATCATGCATCAAAGAGAAGGGATGAGCGAAAAGAAAATAAGGGAATATGCGTCGAAAACCTGTGCTTTAACAGATCCTCTTCCAACAAAGATTTGGGGTTGGGCAAAGCACCCGCTTATAGGACCAATGTATGCATGCAGTTATGAACAAGGTAGGCGAGTTGTTACTGGCATGATTAAACAGCATGGAAGGATACCTGCTGCAATAGCAGCATACAATCTAAGCGGTTCTATTGTTGACATAGAAACATTCCAAAATATCCTAAATTCGTCAGAATAAGGCAGTATAAATTGTATTTGCAAATTGTTTCTTTACTCCAACCTCATAACAAACCGACCGAAAGGTTTTTAAACTTCTCTGAGTTTAGATTTGATAAGAGTATATTTGATGCAACAGGTGGTTTATTTTTGTTATTTGTGAATATAATCATTAAATCAAGTCAATTAGGATTTAAATCAGATATATAGAGATAGTTAATCAATAAAAAAGCGGTGATAAGATGCCAAATGATGAATATGATATACTACCAAGGAATTCTATAGAAAGACTAAAAGCTGATTTAGACAACCTGAAAGCAAAGACAAATGAGATGAGCTCAGATTCAGGCAACAGAGAAGTTATCGGCTCCATCAATGAATTAAAGACATCTATCAACAATCTTATGGGCTTGTTCAGCACAGCTGCTGAAGAGATGAAGATGGAAGAAGCAGAGCATGTTGGCGTTGAAAAGAAATTAGGTCCACTAAGCAGAAAACTAGATACATTAATTGACCAGAACCAGGAGATTGCAAAAGGATTAGTTGTAATTGCAGACATGATCAAAGAGCATTTTCCAAAGATAGAAGAAGAGATAGATTCTTGGAGCAAAAAAAAAACAAGCTGGAGAGATGAAGAGAAAGAAGAAGAGCCAAAGTTTATAGATATTCCAACAAAAAGGCCTAAAGTTGATGCACCTCAGCAGATGACATCTCAGCAAAATTCTAGTGCACAATCAACACAGCCACAATCATTTCAACAGCAGAATCAGCAGCCATTCCAACAGCAAGGTCAACAACAAAACCAGCAGTCATTTGGCAGCTTAGGTCCAATGCCTGATTTTACACAACAGTCACAACCTATGCAAAATTTTGGACAGAGCAATCAGCAATCTTTTAATTTTGGGAATGATCTTCCTCCATTAAGCGCTCCAGACCCGTTCCCAAGCCTTAATGACACTCAGCCAAAAAAGAAAGGACTATTTGACAAATTGCTAGGCAAGTGATTTGAGTGGTAGTTAACTGCAACATCATAAGATAATACAGCAATTTTAATGATAAAATACTAACTTAACACGATTAATACTAATCTGACAAAAAATGCCATCTCCTATGCAATTAAATTCTGAAAGGCTAAAAAGTTTTGTAAGGCATATTTCTTTGGTGCAGCAGAAAGTCCATACCAGAAACCTTGCAAGGACTAACCTGAAAAAACAGCTTGACAAAATTAAAAAGCACACTGCTTTATTGCCAAAGAAAAAAAAGAGCACAGTGATGCTTGAGATAGAAAAGCTTGAGAAAGCAGTTAAAGAAGTGATAGAAAAAGAAGGTGCATTGTTAACTAAAGAAAATGCTTCTTCAAGCGCTTCTGAGGAGATGACGCAAAAAATTACTCATCTAGAGCAGGATCTTGAAGGCAACAAGCAGCAAAACCTTGAGCTTTTCTCTGGGCTGAAAGAGACCATGGAAGCCTTGAACAAGAAATTCTCGAAAAATGTTCCTGAAGATTTAAGTAATGAATTATATACAATAAAGCAACAGCTTACTGAGTTCAAAAATTCTGGAATGTGCAGCGCAGACATGCACACTGAGATAAAAAAATTTGAGGAAAATGTCTACAAGATGATAGTCGAGAACGTGCCTGTCAACAAAGAGCTTTCCAAGAATGTTGATGAGCTCAAGAACAAGGTGCGTGAGCTGATCTCGCAGAAGGATGAACGCGAAAGAAAAGTACAGGAGCTTGAGAAGAAGATCAAGCAAGAGACAGAACAAGCATCTATAGAAGACATGATAATAAAATTGGAAGAGAAGATTTTGTCTTTCAAAGACCAAGGAAAATATGATAATGCTGTCATTGAAAAACTGCAGGAAAAGATCAATCTGTTGAAGGCAAAGCTTGCAAACCTGAACATAAACAGGATAGAGAAAAATCTGGATGAGCAGGCTAGCAAAACATCAGCTAAAGAAACTTATTCTGATACTGAGCCAGAAGATTATCTTGGGCAAAAAGAGGGATCACAACAAAATGCAATGCAACCTCTTTCAGACATACAGTATCCGGACATGCTGCCTGATTCAGGTTATGGCGCACCTCAGACCCAATCTGAGTTCCCTGAAGATCTTCCTAAAGAGCAGACATCTTTCTCAAAACTAAACATTCCTGGATTAGAAGATTCGCAGGGTATTGAATTTTCTACAAAAGGCAGATTAGAGCTTTCTAACGAGCAGCTGGAAAGAGAAGACGATGCACTAGACATTCCTCCACCGCCTCCTATCGAGCAGATGAAAAAGAAAAGCATATTTTCTAAAGTTGCTGAGATGTTAGGGAAGTAAGCAATATAAAAAATAGAAAATAATTAAAAAGTATAACCGAAACATAAAAAAGAGATAAAAATAATAAATATCAATTTGGGACGGTAATTAATTCATATATCTTTTCCCATCAGTGTTCTTCTAGCATTTCCCTGTGCTCTCTTGACACCTTCTCTGATAAGAGCATCGACTTTCGCGCTCAGCGCATCTGCAACATCACTTCCGATGTTGAAAGTCTTATCGATCGTAGAAACAACTTCTTTTATCTTATTTTTTACAACTAGCATTTCTGGCATTCAAATCACCTCTGGATTTTTTATTGTTATGGGATTATATATTTTAAGATTTCAATAAACCCATCAAAAGACTCATTAAATTGCTTTTAAGCGAGAGGTATATTTAAATGTTGCTATGGCTCTGCAAGAATATCACTGATTGCCTAATTCTGCCCTTATGCCTGCATAATTATTTCTCTTATCTAGGTGGCCGAGCAAAGCGCCTATGCGCTGCAATGCTGTCTGCGAATTTGAATAATGCTTTGTTCCATGAGCTTTGGAATGCTCAACTGCCAATATTGCAAGACCTGTAAGTGCACGAATATAAGCACCAATATTTTCCTTGACCAATTGTGTCAACTTATAAGTTATCATATTTCCATCTTTTTGAACATAAAGCTCTGCATCGCCTTTAGGTTTTCCAAGTGAGCCGTTAGTTATCATCATCCCTACAACAGTGCCATATGCTTTCTGAAACTGTGTTCTCAAGGTAGTTAAATCATTATACCCTTGAAACATATCTTCTGTTAATTTGTATCCAGTCTTCCTATCTACAGAATCCTTAGGCAGGCTATACCCTATAATTTCAGCCAAGATCTTCGGCCTATCAGGAGAATTTTGCCCCTGCGGTATAAATTTTACTGCAGCTGCATATTCTTCAGGTAAAATTCGCTTCTTCATGTCCAAATAAATAGGAATATTACCTTTAGGGCTTGTCAAGATTTCCATAATCAGTCTTTCATCATACTTTCCCATAACTATTGCCCTAATGTTATTTCTAGAATCATTAATTAATTTCAGCAACCCTTTAGCATCAACATTCTCGAACTGAAACATCCTATTTCTCCTTCGCAAATCTCTGCCAAGTTCTGAGTCATAAAATAATACACCATCAACTGGCTGAGCAGTAGCTCCTCTAACCATCGCTTCAAGGCTCTGATCTATCTGAGGCCCTACTTCAGCAGCAGTCTGTGTTCCAAAATCATCATGTTTAGGTGGTGCAGCTAACACTTCTATTGTATCGGTTCCAACAAGCCTGTTTGTTACAGTTTCATCTTCCATAAATTCACTTTTGCATTATTATAATTAGTCAGATTAATATAAGTGAGTTTTAGCCTGTTATTTAAAAGTCTTTCTGTTAATCTTGGGATTACCGTTAATTTTATATATTCTGCGCAATAATTGCACTCTAAAGGGTCTGTGATCTAGCGGCTATGATGCCTCTTTGACGTAGAGGATGTCCTCGGTTCAAATCCGAGCAGANNTGTGGTAATCCGAGCAGACCCATTATTTATATTTACAGGTTAAAAGTAAATATTAATATAGTATCCTAATTATAAAGATTAATCTAATTGAGATTTTAGTAAAAAAAGAGGCCATATGGAACTACCAAGACTGACCTTAAAGCCAAACATATTGAGATTTGTGTTTCCAAGAGCTCTAGGCTTATTGCTTCTCTGCAGCTTATTCTATGTATTGCTGATAATAAACCTGAAATTTTTGTTCAAAGAAGTCGAGCAGGCATATTTTTACATCGCATTAGTTTTTATCTTGGTAATTTGGATTGCAGGTATCGCCATAGAATATATAAAAGCCAATAACTGGCTGTACCACTTTTTTAATGACAGGGTTGAGTTTCGCACTTCTTCCACACATCCTGAAGAATTTATCTTATACAATGAAGCCACAGAAGTTGCATTAAAGCAGAACATTTTTGACAGGATATTTGGAACAGCAACTATTATTTTAAAGCCTTCATTTGAGATAAGATTTATAAAGTATACTAACAATACATATTTTTACGTGCAGAAGCTTGTCGAAAGGTCAAGAAAACTTAGGGAGATAGTTAAATAATAATAATAATAATAAGGAGTATATACTATAATTATTGCAAGAAGATAAAAAACACTATATTTTTGCATTTTAATCCGGATAAAAAGAGGAGATAAAGATGTCAATGTTTGATCCAAAGACATATTCCAAGTATGTGATGATGATCTTCTTTTTGGTAGTGCTTATCACATCATATCTAATCGTAAAGCCTGTAGTAACCGCTGCGTTGACTGCAGTCGTATTAGCCTACTTATTTTATCCGTTATTTAAGTTCATAAACAAATACATCAAGAAAAATTGGATAAGTTCAACAATCGTGTTCTGTATAATATTCTTGGTAATTACACTATCTTTTTTCTGGATACTTAATACATTATTGAAAGAAGTGTTTGTCATCTACACAATTGGTGAACAACGCCTTGTAAGCGGCAACATCTTGGGCATTGACTGTAATGTTAATCCAGTAATTTGCAATAAAGTTAATTTCCTTAAAGATAACCTAAAACTGCAGTATTACATCAAGGAATATCTTGTCAAATTCAGGGAACTATTGACTAATTCGATAGACCATTTTGTTTTCAGCATCCCTAAAAGATTAGTCGAGTTTATAGTTGCATTGTTCATCGCTTTCTTTTTGATAAGGGACGGAGAGCATATCTTTAACCGCTCGAGAGCAATCTTTACTTTGAAAGAGCATCATGAAAAGTCATTGGTAAAGCAGTTTAATGATACCATTTTTGCTGTAGTGTACGGACATTTAATAATATCGTTAAGTGCAGGGTTTTTTGGTGCATTAGGCTTTTGGATATTTGATATACCATCCCCTATATTCTGGGGCATTATCATTGCATTATTGGCATTACTTCCTTTAATTGGAGGAAGTGTCGTCTGGGTAGTTGCATGCATTACATTATTCTTAAACGGCCATGTAACATCTGGCATATTATTATTTATCTACAGCTTAATATTCATTTCAGGTCTTGAGTTTTTCATGAAGCCAAAGATTATAGGCGAGAAAGCAAACATCCATCCTATATTCATTATTGTAGGTGTAATAGGTGGATTATCATTATTTGGGTTCATCGGATTCATCGTAGGTCCTGTAATTCTTGCATTATTAGTCACATTCTTTGAGATAATAGAACAGGAGAAGATAACGATTGAGGTTAAGTAAGTAAATCAAAGATGTAATCTAATTTAGAATTAATAATTATTTGGTGTGTTTTTATATTTCCACAACAACAAAGCTTTTAAATAAATTAATTATCTTCTATAATTATATGCCGCCGTGGCACAATCCGGTACTGCGTTAGCCTTGAGAGCTGATTTCCTTCGGGATATCTCAGTTCAAATCTGAGCGGCGGCGTTTTTTTATTTAATTATTTATTTTCAACTTACATTTTTAATCTACAATGCAAGACACAATAGGCGAATACATCGAGCTCAATGCTTTCCTGAAAAGCAAAGGCATTGCACAGACTGGTGGGCAAATTAAGCTAATCATCAGAGCAGGCAATGTCAAGGTAAATGGCGAAGTTGACTTAAGGAATAAAAGAAAGCTAAGAGATAAGGATGTTGTTGAATATATTGGGAAGAAGTATGTTGTTGGATTAAATAACCTTAAAAAATAGATCTAATTCTGCATCTCAGGTGGCAGCAAAACAGGAATCCCTTCTTTAATAGGATAAGTATATTTGCATGCTGCACAGAGCAGACCGTCTTTTTTAGCAGTATATTTTAAATCTCCTTTACATACTGGGCATGCCAGAATATCATACAGCTCTTTTGGAATTGGGTCTGCCAATACTTGTTTTTGTGCCATGGGATATAGAAGAGATAACTATTATTTAATTGTTTTGTTTCTCTGGATATCCAAGTAAACATTTACGAAGCAGCTGCCTCCACGCCGTTGGCACTAGATTAGTTAATAGAAAAGTTGCTCCTCCTCCTCTACGCTTAGAAATTTAGTTGTGAGATTAGAAAAGCATTGCGTGTTGTGTTATTTTATATGTAACTAAATGGCATACTCATTTTATTCGTAGATTTGGAGACGTAACTCCAAACCATTGCCCGTCGCAACATTAGTATAGTTACTTTTATTTGTGTTCGTCAAAATTAGCAGTTGCCACTGCTTTTACATGTAAATACCTATAGCTAAGACATAAATTTAAATATTAAGCACGATTTTATTGGGTTATAGTAGGTATTTGGTTTTATTTAATACAGATTTAGTTTAAGTTTAAAGAATTAAGTTATTTTATGATTGGGGGAGCCTAGATGGTCAATTTTATATTGAAATTTGTTGAGAATAAGAAGAATCCTAGCGAAGCTGCTATCGCATTTAACAACAAGAAAGCATGCTTGGTGCATAAGCAGGCAGGCATTAAGCCAATGAAAGGAGAATATTGGGAATGCTTCCTGTGGGCAGATTATGATAAGTTCTGCTTAGTGAAGCCGTTCAAGAAGATCGAAGAGAAAGATGTAAATGCT
>DUGA01000023.1 GCA_013331615.1 Candidatus Woesearchaeota archaeon
GGCTTAGTGCCTTCGCAGGTTCGATTCCTGCTCTCCGCATTTTTTACTTGTTCGTTTCACTCACAATGTAAAAAATTAATTAGAATAACTTAGAATCTAAAATCCTCTCAACCTATCTTCAATTTCACCAATTGCTTTCTGCAAGTCTTTTAATTGGTTCATGTAATTTGGATTCATCTGCGATGCAGAATTTGAAGAAGATGATTGCTGCTGTGCTGTTGCCTGCTTTTCAATCCTTACTCTTGGAAGCGCGTGCTTTAACTGCGTATTCATTGTATTTATCTCCTTGAGAAGCAGTTTGACATTGTCTAGTGTTTGCTTTTTCTGCAATCGTAATGTCTTAATCTTTTCTGTTCGTTTTAATAAGAGAATTAAATCGTTTGATGTTGTCAATACATCTTCTCGAATCTCCAATGGTCTTTTTACATTGATAAAATAATCAACAACATCTCTTGGCATTGTCCTAACCTCTGCCTGACTCAAATAATGTCTTGTTAATATCAGAAATCTTTGATTCGATATCTTTCAAAGTTTTATCCCAGATATCAAGCTCAGCATCTTCCTCTGCTTTCATGTCATTGAGTTTGTTTAACAAATCTTTTGCATCATCAACTTTGTTTTTCATCTTTGTCAAGATAGTAAGAACTTCCTTGTACTCTTCTAATCTTATAAACATTGCATTGTCATTTGTTTGCGGCTGCATAGTATCACTCTTTTTAATAGAATTTTGTGGTAATTGCTCTGCAATTAATTTACCCGCAAAATTCTCTAATCTTGGCAATCCGGACAAGCGATATTTGGTAAATTAATTTAACTGTACCTGAATAATGCTTTATCCAAATCTACCATATCTTCCTGCAAATGGTCTAATGTTCTTTGCCATTGTATATAACACTGATCCATATCAGCATATAATTGAAAAAACCTGTAAATTGTATCACCTGCAATTGTAACATCATTGTATAATGTTTCTACATTATTCATTGCTCTTTTCACTTGCATTAATGAAACAAACATTGGCTTGTTTGGCAATCTTTGCATTGGCTGCTGTATAAACACCCTTGAAGGTGGTGCTAATGGTATTTCTGGAGCTTTCTCTTTATAAACATTACTTGTTTTTTGCTGTGTTGATAAATTATCATTAATATCAAATTCAAAATCAGACGGTGGTGCATCCATCTGCGTTTCATCAGGAATATCTGGAAAAGTCATTGAATGAACATCCATCTGCTGTGAAGTACTTTTCTGTATTGATTGCATCGATTGCTGCGATTGTAATGAAGGAATAGGCGGAAGATCTAAGTCTAAAGGTATAACTGGATTTGTCTGCATCTGCATTGGAGGAGGTGTATCTAATATAGAAGTATCTTTCTTCTTAAAAACTGATAATATTCCCATTATGTTACCCCCAATTGTTTTATTCTTGTAATAGAGAGTATTAAAACTTTTTGTACTACTAAAAAGTTGTATTTTTTGAAAAAATACAATTTTTAAATAACAAACTATTTAAATAAAGTATAAGTTATACTTTTTTTTGATATGTTTAAATCTGAAAAATCTGCAAAGCTGGTATTGGAGGATGGTTCAGAATTCTTTGGTATTTCTTTTGGAGCAGATGTAAGCAAAGCTGGAGAGGTTGTATTTAATACAGGTATGGTCGGATATCCAGAAACATTAACTGATCCAAGCTATAGAGGACAGATCCTTATTCTGACTTATCCACTTATAGGAAATTATGGCATCCCTTTTGATAAAATGCTAGACAAATTATTAATTGATTTTGAGTCTGCTGAGATTCATGTACAAGGTTTGGTAATAGCAGACTATGCTATGCAGTATAATCATTGGAATAGTGTCAAATCACTTGGAGAATGGCTGCAATTACATAATATTCCTGCATTGTGTGATATTGATACTAGAGCATTAACTAAAAAGATACGAGAAAAAGGAGTAATGCTTGGCAAGATTGTTGTAAATAATAATGATATACCTTTTGATGATCCTAATAAAAGAAATCTTGCTGCTGAAGTAAGCTGTAAAGAAGTAATTGAATATTCAAAAAATAATGTAAATAATGAAGCTAATGAAATTATAAATACAAATAAGAAAAAAATTCTGCTTGTCGATTGCGGTGTGAAAAATAATATTATCAGAAATCTTGTGGCCAGAAATCTGCATGTTATTCGAGTGCCATTGGATTATGATTTTTTAAAAGAAGAGTTTGATGCTGTATTCTTAACAAACGGACCAGGAGATCCAAAGATGTGCGATATTACAATCAAGAATGTGAAAAAAGCACTGCAGCAGGATATAACTACATTTGGAATATGTTTAGGAAATCAACTGCTTGCATTAGCTGCAGGAGCAAATACTTACAAACTTAAATATGGTCATAGAGGACAAAATCAACCTTGCAATCTGATTGGAAGCAAGCGATGTTTTATTACTTCACAGAATCATGGCTTTGCTGTTGATGACGCAACATTGCCAGAAGGATGGAAAGCTTGGTTTGTAAATGCAAATGACGGCAGCAATGAAGGAATTATTCATGATTCTGGATTGTTTAAATCAGTACAGTTTCATCCTGAAGCAGCACCTGGACCAACAGATACACAATTTTTATTTGATGAATTTTGTCAGATACTACAAGAGAAAAGAATTCAACCAGAAATCCTGCAGAAATTTGACAGAAATAGAGGTGATTAGATGGATGCACCAGAAATAGATAAAACTGAATACCTTGATGTTGTTGATAATAATGATAAAGTTCTGTATCAGGAAAAAAGAACAGTCATTGACGAGAAAAAGTTATTACATCGATCAGTATTGTGTTTTGTTATGAACTCAAATAAAAAAATATTTGTGCATGTGAAACATGATGGAAAGATGAAACTGCAGAAAGAAGAAATTATTGACGGCAGATTTATGAGTATTGCAGAAATCGATGCAATGATTGCAAAAGGAGAGAAGTTTTGTCCTGATGAATTACAAATTTTTGAAAAATTTAAGATGATGATAAAAGAAGGAAAGGTATAAAGAAGTATTGAGAATAAGTGAACACTATGCAGAAACCTAAAAAAATATTAGTAATTGGCAGCGGAGCATTGATGATAGGACAAGCAGGAGAATTTGATTTTTCTGCATCACAATGTTTAAAATCACTTAAAGAAGAGCAAATTGAAACAGTTTTAATCAACCCTAATATTGCTACTATCCAAACTAGCGAGGGAATGGCTGATAAAATATATTTTCTTCCAATAACGCCATACTTTGTTGAGAAAATTATCGAAAAAGAAAAACCAGAAGGGATTCTTCTAAGTTTTGGCGGGCAAACTGCATTGAACTGCGGATTAGATCTAGATAAAGCTGGAGTGTTTGCAAGATATGGCGTGCAAGTACTTGGCACTCCTGTTAAAAGTATCCGTGACACTGAAGATAGAGAATTATTTGTAAAAAAGCTACAAGAAATCAATGTAAAGACAGCAAAAAGCTTTGCCGTGAGAAATGTTGCTGATGCATTAAAAGCTGCACAACAAATAGGATATCCAGTTATGGTGCGATCGGGGTTTTCACTTGGTGGAAGAGGATCAGGTGTTGTTTATGATGAAACAGAGATATTTGAAACCAGCCAAAAAGCATTAGCTAATGTTGAACAGATCTTAATTGAAGAATATCTAGGCAGCTGGAAAGAGATAGAATATGAAGTAGTCAGAGATTGTTATGATAACTGCATCACTGTATGCAATATGGAAAATTTTGATCCTATGGGAATACATACAGGAGAAAGCATTGTTGTTGCGCCTTCACAGACATTAGATAATAATGAATATCATATGCTGAGGGAGATTTCCCTTAAAGTGATACGCCATCTTGGCATCATTGGCGAATGCAATATCCAATATGCACTGCATCCTGAATCAAGAGAGTATAGAGTAATTGAGGTAAATGCAAGGCTTTCACGAAGTTCTGCACTTGCTTCTAAAGCAACAGGGTATCCATTAGCTTTTGTTGCTGCAAAATTAGCATTAGGATATTCGCTGCTTGAGATAAAAAATAATATCACAAAAATAACAACTGCATGCTTTGAGCCTGCATTGGATTATATTGTTGTTAAAATCCCGCGCTGGGATCTAAAAAAGTTTAAAGATGTTGACAAGAGAATCGGAAGCGAGATGAAATCTGTCGGCGAAGTTATGGCTATAGGAAGATGCTTTGAAGAAACAATCCAGAAAGCTATCAGAATGCTGAACATACAAGCAGAAGGATTGGTTTGCAATGGAAATGAATTTACTGAATTTAATGATATAAAGGATATAAGGAATGCATTGAAACATCCTACAGATAGAAGAATCTTTGCGATTGTCGAAGCAATGAAACAAGAAATTCCTATCGATGAGATTGCATTATTGACTGGAATCGATAAATTTTTTCTATATAAGATAATGAATATCATTAAGATGGAAAAGAGATTGTGTGAGGATATATTAACTCCTGAATTATTGATGCAAGCAAAAAAAATAGGATTTAGTGATAAACAAATCGGAATATTGCTGCATAAAGAAGAAGCAGAGATCTGTACATATAGGATGCAGCACAAGATAATGCCATTTATCAAGCAAATAGATACATTGGCTGCTGAATATCCCGCACAAACAAATTATCTTTATCTGACTTATAATGCTAACGAACATGATATTACACCATCTTCAGGGACTAATAATAATTCTGTTCTTGTGCTTGGAAGCGGCGCATATAGAATAGGATCAAGCGTAGAATTTGATTGGTGCTGTGTAAGCTGTGTAAAAGCATTGAAAAAAATAGGTAAAGAAACAATAATGATAAACTGCAATCCAGAAACAGTGTCAACTGATTATGATGAATGTGATAGGCTTTATTTTGAAGAACTAACACTAGAAACAGTAATGCAGATCCATTATTTTGAAAAACCTTATTGTGTTATTATATCAATGGGAGGGCAAATACCTAATAATTTAGCAATTGACCTTTATAAAAATAATATACATATTCTAGGAACTTCAGCTGAAAACATCGACTGTGCTGAAGATAGACATAAATTTTCAAAACTGCTTGATAGATTACAGATTGAACAACCACAATGGATTGAAACAGCATCGATAACTGAAGCTAAGAAGTTTGCAGAAGCAGTAACATATCCAATATTGATCAGACCAAGCTATGTATTGAGCGGAGCTGCAATGAATGTATTGTATAATGAGGAATATCTTGATATTTATCTAAGAGAAGCAGTTGCACTTAATCCAAAACATCCTGTTGTGATAACAAAATTCATCGAACATGCAAAAGAGATTGAAATAGATGCAGTTGCACAGAATGGAGAAATAATCATCTTTGCAATAAGCGAGCATATTGAACATGCTGGAGTACATTCTGGTGATGCAACAATGGTGCTGCCATGCCAAAAGATCTATGTTGAAACTTCCAGAAAAATAGAGGATTATGCAAGGAAGATCGCAAAAGCATTAGAAATCACAGGACCATTTAATATCCAGTTTCTTGCACAGGATAATTATGTCAAGGTTATCGAATGTAATCTGCGAGCATCAAGGAGTTTTCCATTCTGCTCAAAGGTAACAAATTATAATTTTATAGATATTGCTACTAAAGTAATGCTTAGAGAATTTGGTATGAATGTTGAATATATTGGAGATGCTACGAAAGACATAAATTATGTTGGTGTAAAAGCAGCACAATTCTCTTTTTCTAGGCTAAAGAAAACAGATCCTGTTGTTGGAGTAGAGATGCGCTCAACTGGAGAAGCTGCATGCTTTGGAAATGATATTGATGAAGCATTGTTGAAATCATTAGCAGCAACTGGATTTTCAATACCGCAAAAAAGCATATTAGTCAGCATTTCTGGAGATAAAAATAGGTTTAGACTTATTAATGAATTAAGAAGGTTGTATGAGAATGGATATTTGCTGTATGCAACAGAACATACATCAGCATTTTTAACTGCAAATGGAATTGCAAATTACAGACTTTATAAAATACAGGATAAGATAGAACCAAATGTGTTAAGCTATATCCGACAGCAAAGGGTTGATCTTGTAATCAGTATGCCTGAAGAGAGCGAAGGAGAACTAAAAACAGATAGTTTCATCATCAGAAGAACTGCAATTGATTTTTCTGTGCCTTTAATCAATAATGTACAGCTTGCAAAAGCAGTCATTGATGCAATACTTCGGAAAAAACAAGAGGAATTACTGCCATTGGCATTAGATGAATATGTTCCAAAAAGAACTATTGTGAATAATTGAATATAAATAAATACGAATAATATGAATAATTAAAATAACTAAAGAAGTGGTGATTGCATGAACTTTATCAATAGAGACGTAATATCAATTAGTGATTTTTCAAAAGAAGAGATTCTTTTTATCTTAGAAACTGCAGAAAAAATCGAAAAGCAAGAAAGATTTGCAGACAGAAATGAATATGAAAAAGAGATTACAAAATAAATTTATTTAGATGTGAAAAAGATGAATGAAATAAAAAATAAATTTAAGACAAGTATTGCAGGATTTCAATTACATAATTATTTGTTTAATGCATCTGGACCAAGATGCATGACATTGGAAGAATTAATTGCATTAGGAGAATCAAGAAGCAGTGTAATACTTTCAAAATCATGCACACTGCTTCCAAGAGAAGGTAATCCTGAGCCGCGATATTTTGATCTACCACTTGGTTCAATCAATTCAATGGGCTTGCCAAATCTTGGATATAAGAAATATGTAGAGTTTGCTCCTCTGCTGAGAAGATATAATAAACCTTATTTTGTAAGTGTTTCTGGTTTGAGTTTAGCTGATAATATCACAATGATTTCTGAGCTATCTGAAGTTCCAGAGATAGATGCGTTTGAATTAAATCTTTCCTGTCCAAATGTTATCGGAAAACCACAAATAGGATATGATTTTGAACAAACTAAGCAAGTATTAGATGAAGTTATGAAAATCACAAAAAAACCATTTGGTGTAAAACTGCCGCCGTATTTTGATTTTGTGCATTTTGAAGAAATGGCAAAGATACTTAATAAACATAATATAGCTTTTGTCACATGCATCAATTCAATAGGAAACGGGCTTTTTGTTGATGCTGATACTGAAAAAGCAGTAATAAAACCAAAAGGAGGATTTGGTGGATTAGGAGGAGAATACGTTAAGCCAACTGCATTAGCAAATGTAAAGAAATTTTATGAATTGCTACGAAAAGATATTGCAATTATTGGTGTAGGAGGCATTGCTAGTGGAATGGATGCGTTTGAATTTTTATTATGCGGGGCAAGCGCTGTGCAGATTGCAACTGCATATCAAAAAGAAGGAACTGCTGTATTTGCAAGAATTGAAAAAGAATTTATCGAGTTTTTAGAGAAGAAAGAATACAATAGTCTTAGTGAAGCAAAAGGAAAGCTGAAGATTTACGAATGATTTGGGGTAACTCAATGGAAAATGATACAAGATTATTATTAGAGAATTGCACAGTTGTAAATACAGACGGAATGTTTTCAAAGAAAAATATCTTTATTGAAAATGGAAAGATTACAAAGATTGAAAGTAATAATTTTGTCAATAATGTTTCGTATAAAGTTATTGACTGTACTGGGAAACTTGTACTGCCTGGATTAATCGACTGCCATGTACACTTTCGTGATCCTGGATTTCCAGAAAAAGAAGATTTTTTTACTGGAAGCTCTGCTGCAGCTGCAGGAGGAGTAACTTCTGTGTTAGAAATGCCAAATACATCTCCTACGACGTTTAATCGAGAATTGCTTCAACAAAAGAGAGATATCGCAAACCATAAAAGTGCTGTGAATTATGGTTTTTACATAGGAGCAGCAGCTGATAATCTTGAAGAGCTACTGCTGGCTGAGAATATTGCCGGGATAAAAGTGTATATGAATCTTACAACAGGAAAATTAATAATAGAAAATGATGCTAATCTGCAGAAAATATTTTCTCTAAACAATAAACTTTTTGCCGTGCATGCTGAAGGAAAAACATTTGCAAAAGCATTATCTTTATTCCATGGAAATAATTCATCTAAATTATACTTGTGCCATACTTCTTTACAATCAGAAATTGAGATGATTAGAAAAGAGAAAGCAGCTGGAAAAATGGTTTATGGTGAGGTTTGTCCGCATCATCTTATTTTCACAAAAGATGATTTGACTAGACTTGGTGGATATGGCGTTATGAAGCCTGCATTGGCAACTAATGTCGACAGAAATGCTCTTTGGGCAGCAATAAATGATGGCACAATTGATGTGCTCGCAACTGACCATGCACCGCATACAAGAGCTGAGAAGAATTGTGATAATCCTGCGTTTGGAGTTATTGGGATTGAATTATTGCTGCCATTAGCATTGACATGGTATCATGAAGGAAGATTAAGCCTTAGAAAAATAATAGAATTGTGCTGCGAGAATCCTTGCAGAATCTTTGAGATAAAAAACAAAGGTTATCTTAGAGAAGGATATGATGCTGATATTGTCATTGTTGATCTAGCTGCTGAGAAGATTGTCAATGATGAACTTCTTTTTTCAAAAGCAAAAGGTTCTCCATATAATTGGATGAAATTAAAGGGATTGCCTGTGATAACAATTGTTAATGGCAATATTGTGTTTGAAGACGGCAGAATCAATGAATCAATAAAAGGAAAAGAATTGATTTTTGAACAAGATGAAACTGAAAAAGAAAATAAAACTAGGGTAAAAAGCGATTCAAATGTAGATATTGGAGAGAGTATTGCAGTTGGAGAAGATATAACTGAAAAGACTGCAGAGATATTATTAGATACAAAAGCAATAATTGTCAATGCAGAAAAACCATATAGATATGTATCTGGAATACTAAGCCCTATCTATTGCGATAATAGAATCCTGCTGTCTTATCCTGACAAAAGAAAAATTATAGTTGAGAGCTATCTTGCATTGCTTGAAAGAGAAGATGTACAATTTGATGTTGTTGCCGGGGTTGCAACTGCAGGAATACCTTGGGCAGCAATGATAGCAAACAGATTGGATAAGCCATTGATATATGTCAGAGCTGAGAAGAAAGAACATGGAAAGCAGAATGCAATAGAGGGTGAGTTGGGAATCGGACAAAGAGTATTGGTTGTTGAAGATTTGATATCTACTGGAGGAAGCAGCTTGAAAGCAGTGCAGCAGATTAGAGATGCACAAGGCATTGTTGACAATTGTATTGCAATAATGAATTATGAATTTGAGGATAGCAGAAATAAATTTAATGAGAAAGGCTGTACTTTGCTGTCATTAACTAATTTCTCTGCTCTCAGCAAAAAGGTATTGGATAGAAAATATATTAATCTAGCTGACTATAACAAAATAAAAGAATGGAATACAATACCAAAAGAATGGGGAAAGAAATTTGGGTTTGAATGAGAGTGTCAAAGCAAATTATTTTATCAGTATAACCTCTTTCAAAATCTTAAAATAATAATCTCCTGTGACTATCTTTGCGCCTATCTTCTTTGCAGTTAGAATTATAAAAACATCTGCTAAACTTATTTTTTTATTTAACCCTCTCATCTGAAGGTATAATTCTCCAATTTCATCTGCAAATGCCAAATCAGGATAATAAATTGCTGAGAGCGAGATAATCACTTTTCTGGCTTCACTAAACATCACTTTTTTCCTCTTAAAATGACATGAAAGTTCTGCAATAGTAATTATATTTGTATAAATTACATTATTATTGCTTTCAACAATTGACTTTACTCTTTCACCTGCTTCTGTTCCAGAAAAATATTCAACCCATGCACTTGCATCTATGACAAAGTTATTCATTTTTCCAATTGCCCCTTAAATGCATCTTCTTTAGTAAAAGGTACTAAACCTTTGTGTAAACCAAAGCCACTCTTTCTTATTTTTTCTATTTCTATCTTTATTATCTGATTTTCTATTAATCCTTCTTTCTCTACAATATTTCTTGGAATAGTAACCATTAATGAACCGCCTATCTTCCTTGTTTTAGTAATTGCTTCCATATAATATTAAATATAATTAAGTTATATATAAAGTTTTCTCTTGTTTATTTGCAAATATTTTTATACACCTGCCTGTTTCTTTAATTAGGTGATTATATGACTCAACAAGAAACTTATGCTGAAAAATTAACACGATTAGCAAAAGAAAGAAAAAGCATCATCTGTGTTGGGTTAGATCCTGAGATTGATAAGATTCCTTTGCATGGAGAGATTGAAGATGTTGTGTTTACATTCTACAGAAATATTCTTCAGGCAATGATTGATGAGAATGTAAAGCCAGCGATTGTCAAGCCAAATTATGCTTTTTATTTTCAGCATGGCTTTGAAGGATTAAAAGCATTGCAAAGGATTGTTGGATTCTGCCATGAGAATGATATCCCTATAATATTAGATGCAAAAGTTGGTGACATAAATAAAACAGCACAAGCTTATGCAAAAGGAATATTTGACTGGTTGAAAGTAGACGCTGTTACTGTTAATGCTTATATGGGCAGAGATGTGCTTGAGCCATTTTTTCCATATTGCAGAGAAGGAAAAGGAGTATATGGATTATTGAAAACATCAAATGAAAGTTCCGGAGAATTACAAGATTTAGAGTTGAAAGACGGCAAAAAGGTTTATCTGGCAGCTGCTGATATTCTTGCTGGAATTTATTCAAAAAAAGAGGTTACTTCTGGATCAT
>DUGA01000030.1 GCA_013331615.1 Candidatus Woesearchaeota archaeon
TAAAGAAATACGACACTGCAAGATTTATCATCGGAAATAACCAATATTTTCTGCAGTTACTTGGAATCAGCTCTACAAGCAGTGAGATCAGCTTATTGCCTGCCTTTGAAAGCATTGATTTAGAGCTGACAATGCCAGTAAGGGCAGACATCAATAATAATGAGCTAGATGATATAATAATAATCTTAACAAATTTAGATACTAATAAGGCAGTTTTTTCATTGCAGCACCTAGATGAAGCTGCAGAAAGAGAGAGAAATGAAGCACGTGATAGTAAAACTGTACAATCAACTTCAAGAAAAAATACGGATGTTAATGCTGAAGAAAATGATGATGAGATTGTTGTGGAGAATATAAAGATAGTGAGAGAGAAAGTCAGCAATAGCAATAATAATAATAATAATAATAGAGAGAATGGAGATGCCGGCAAAGAAGAGGATTCAGGCAGCAGCATAAACTTCCTTAGCTGGATTGTGTTATTTGTTTTAGGCATTGGGATTGTAGGAGGAATATCTTACTGGCAAGATGTAGAGAGAGAAAGGACTAGAGAGCGCAAAAAGTGGGCAATTGAAAGGTATTATATGGAGCATGGCAAGCTTCCACATGGCGTGAAGAAAGAAGATTATGAGATGTTGAAACAGAAAAAGATGCCTAATGCTAAGAATAATGTTAAAAAGCATGAGAGTTTGCAACAAAATGCGCATTATGAAGTCATCTCAATGTTTGTCAAAGAGTTTAAGGACAAAAACTATTCTGATGAGAAGATTAGGCAGGAGCTAGTAAAGCGAGGCTGGGATCCTAGAGAAGTGCAGCATGTCATTAAGATGCAGGAAGGCAAGCAGGTGTATTCCAACATAGACTCATTAGTTGCATTTGCTGAGGATGCATTAAGCCGCGGCTATAAGCTTGACCAAATTGCAAAGTCATTGCACAACAAAAGCTGGCCTAAAGAGGTTATTGTCAAAGTTTTCAGAGAGGAGAAAAGGCTGAGGAAGTATCTGAGGTAATATTTATATATAATTGAGTTTTAATAGGTGTATAGAGTGATGGTAAGAGCAAAAAAAGGTGTTAAGAGGAAAATAAGCAAGAGCAAGGCAGAGGTAAAAATAGATTCTCAATCAATTGGTATAGGAGAAGCAAAGACAAGCTCTCCAAACCTGACAGATATAATCTCTAGTGCTAATGATCAAAAAACTTCTCCACAAGTAAGCAAGTTCTCATATTACTCAACATACGGAGCATTGTTTGTCCTGATATTATTTGTATTTGGATATGCAGGATTTAGCGTGTTCCAGCAGACAGCTGGA
Organism: Candidatus Woesearchaeota archaeon; assembly: GCA_013331615.1. Classification (GTDB taxonomy): domain Archaea; phylum Nanobdellota; class Nanobdellia; order Woesearchaeales; family UBA10200; genus UBA10200; species UBA10200 sp10200u. The sequence continues at coordinate 1,308 of DUGA01000030.1, forward strand.
AGAGGACATGATGTCTTAACTGCTGAAGAGATTGATCTAGCGCAGTACCCTAACATATTTGTAAAAAATGATAAGTTTGATGCAAAAGTACTTGTAAGCGAAAAATCACCTAGCGCTACTTTAGAAGCAGCTGCTAAGATCGCAACTAATCTCCAGACAATGCTTTCGTCTTTAAATAAAGACTGCAAAAATGATAACTGCCCGACAGATTTTAATCCAGGACAGGAAGATGATAATAAAGATGGAACAGGTAATGCATGCGATAATGATGCAGAAGAAGTCAATGTGGATAATGTACAGCCTAAATGCACAGACAATGATCAAGATGCATATTCTGTTGAATCTGGATGCAGCTCTGAATTAGATTGTGATGATAATGATGCAAGCATTAAACCAAACACGTATGAAGTATGCAATAATAAGGATGATAACTGCAACGGGCAAGTTGACGATGGAATCGATATACAAAGCGATGTCAATAACTGCGGCGCATGTGGAACTGTATGCCCCAAGATTGCTAATGGTATCCCAGAATGCACTGCAGGAAAATGCGTAATAGGCTTATGCAATACAGGATTTTTTAACTGCGATAAAATCGCTGAGAATGGTTGCGAGTCTGCAAAGAAGTGCTGCACAGACAAAGATGGCGATGGATCTTATCTAGAGAGTATTTGTGGCGGCTTTATTGATTGTAATGATAATGATCCAATGATTAACAGGATGGTTGCAGAAGTATGTAATGGCAAAGATGATGATTGTAATGGTGTAATAGATAATGGCTTTAACTTACAGAATGATATTTTTAACTGTGGCAGCTGCGGCAAAAAATGTGCTTCTGGGCAGCTGTGCACAAATGGGCAATGTGGGTATTACTGCACAGATAATGACGGTGGCAAAGATTATTCTAAGAAAGGAACTATATCTTCTTCTGCAAGCTTTCGTGGTGGAATGAATTCAGACAGATGTGAGTCAAGTGATAATGGTTATTCACCTATCTTAACAGAATATTTCTGCATGCCAGATGGAACTAATGGCTTTGAGTTATATGATTGTACAGATGAAAGCAAGCTATGCCTAAATGATAGATGTGAAGAACCGACTGGAACTGTAACCTGCAGTGATAAGGACGGTAATGATTATAGCGTAGCAGAAGAAACATGGCTTACTGTTAATGATAATATGTATGTATATGAAGACAAATGTACAAATAATGATGAGCTAATAGAGATGACATGCGATGGAAACAAAATTAAGAAAGCTACACATTCTTGCGCAGCAGAAGGAAAAACCTGCGCTGCTAAAGGATTTAACAGACAGGGAGAATGCGTTGAACCAAAGAAAGCAGATGGCCAAAGCTGCAGGCATAATGATGAATGCAGTTCATATACATGCGTAAAAGAAATATATAAGGCTAATGACCCAGGAGTATGCAGACCAAACCTTAATAATGAAATCTGTGCAAATAATGACCCAGGCGGATTTATACAAAAAGGCAGCCAATTTGCAAAGGTTAAGCTTCCTCCATACCAACGCAGCAGAGTCTGGGAGATGTATGTTGAAGGCGTAGATAAATGTGCCAATGACCGTAATTTAGAATATTATACCTGTACTGAGCAAGGACAAATTGGATTAATATCTTCAAGATGGGAATCTTGTCCTAATGGCTGCAAAGATGCCGCATGCGTCAGTGATGTATTAGCACCAGCAGCCGTCTTTAATGGAATAACAGGCGCAACTATTTCTGTTGGTGACAGCTCAAATGACCCTGACAATGATGGCATACCAACAGTTTGTGCATTGGAGATTGGAAGTATCATGACATCAGATAAGATAGGAGACCCATTCGTGAATGATCTGATAGTTATCGGCAGCCCTTGCGAGAGTAGTTCTGCGTTTTCATCTGCTGCACATAAACTATTAGGCACTCCAGAGCCTTGCGACAAAGGAATGGAAGATGGTGCAGGCTATATCAAAGTGTTTAATTTCAACAACCATGTTGAAGTTCTGGTAACAGGAAAAGGAGAGAATGAAGTCAATAAGGCAGCTGCTGTTTTGGCCCAGAGCAAGTTAAATAATTTAGCAGGCATTAATGTAAAAGTTACCGGCGAGGAAGGAAGTTACCAGATAATGAATGCAGCTGAAGAAGAGAAAAAAGAGACTGAGCAGAAAGAAGAAAAAGAACCTGTTGTTGAGTTGCCTGTTCAATTATCAGAGCCTACTACATCACTGGGGCTTTTATCAGGAAAGAATATTGCATTGCTACCAAATACAGGATTTAATTTTGAGACGGGAGAGATAACTCAATCATTGGCTGATGCAGATTTCTTCTATAATGGAGCAGAATTTGCAACTGGTCCACCAACTAATCCTGGCACTAATGTATTTTTAGTATCTCTTGGATCAAAGGATGCAAAATTAATAGCTCTTGGCCCTAATATTGATCTATCTCTAATTTACCAAGCTCCTAATCAAAACAGTATGCCAACACAATCATCATTCCCAGTATATGCGATAAATGATGGCATTGCTATTTATACAGCTAGAAAGACTTATGGTGCTCTAAAAGTTACAGCAATAACTGATAAAGGCATGACATTTGATTATAAGTATAATACTGAGCCAGATGATGTAACAGTAGGCATTAATCCAGATACAGAGTGTATAAAAAATATAAATAAAGAGAGCTGTTTTGCAAATCCAAAATGTTTCTGGGATGGATTTGCATTTACTTGCCGAAGCAATACAATTAATACACAACCAATCAATACATTCCCTATAACATATTGCCAAGCATTTAATGTTAATCTCCAAGACTGCAGTAAATTAAACAAAGCGATATGTTACAGCTCAGATACATCATGCTTGCAAGCGTCTGGATTTAATGCAGAAAAAGGAGTTATGTGTGAAGATATTGATAAAAATGCAATTGGTGCAGAAGAGTTATGCAATAATATCAGATTATTATCAACATGCTGTAGTTGGACAGATGGTAAATGCTTGATAGATGCAACAAAAACATCATGCAAAACTAGTAATTTACCTACCAGTATAAACCCACAGAGTTGCGCAGATGCAGGCAGTGATTCTGGATTATGCATTAAATTAAAAGATCTGTATATACCTTGTAAATTTGATGATTCAAGTTCAGCTGAAAGAATTGCTAACCCATCATGCATATTTGATGCTATGCTTACATTAGGCCATAATGCACCATTTGAGATAAGTGAGATTAAGACTCAAGCAGGATGCCAAGGAGCAGGCGGCAAATGGACAGAATATAGTTATGAAAAGACAGATCCTGTTTATGGCACTAAAGGTTTTGTAACTGAATATCGTTGTGTTGCTTCAGAAGCTGTTGAGCAAGTAAACCCTTCATTAGGCAAATTTGTGAGCAATGTTGATGAAGATGCGTTCTTAGTTTCTAAGTCTAATTCAAAATTAACATTAAATAAAAAGTTGACTGAAATAACAAGCGAGATTGGAGGATATGATTTAAGTGCATTAAGCGGATATAAGATCAAAAATGACAAAGAAACTGCAGTTGCAGAACAGAAAATAAAATTAGGAGAAGGTACTGTTGTTTTTGAAGAGAATACTGACACAGATGTTGTGACTGATTACCTAACATTCAAAGATGGAAAAGAATTGTTAGGTTATGAATTAAAGTTTGAGCCTTCTTGGCAAAGCGATGTTGTAGCTAGTTCTGATGAGCAATACTTAAAAGATATGGAAGGAAATAGTTTATGGATAGGCAAGAAAGAGTATACAGTTTTAACTACAAAAAAAGTAAATGAGAAAGGGTTAAAATTGACTTTGTTAGGCGGAGATGTAAGTGACTCTATTGTTGAAGGAGAAACAAAAACATATTCATTGAATGGCAAAGAGTATAAAATTACAAATAGTGAAGTGACAGATGAAAGCATCAATCCCAATAAGGTAACTTTTATAGTCAATGGTAAAGAGATTAGACCATTAGATAAAGGTGAAGAAGCATCATTAGATGATGGATTCATAATAGGAGTAAAAAATAGAAAATGGTCTGAATCAGATGATGTAATTAATACTGACGCAGAATTTTGCCTGAGATTGGCAACAAGCGCTTATTGTATTATTTCAGATAAGATTGAAGTAGATCCACCAAAAACTTTTATTATCGATGGTAAGGAATTTATAATAAATGTTAAAAGTATAAAAGGAGCAGATACAGGAGAATCTACTAATTCTATTAGAAAAATACAGCTTGAGATAAATGGAGTAAAGACAAGAAAGCTACAAGTAGGTATGGGAGATGAACTTGAAGACGGCACTTTGGTAGGAGTTAGGAAAATAATACCGATCGTAAATGGCCAAACAACAGAATATATTGTTGAATTCAGCTTGGACGCAAGCAAGATTGAGTTATCAGATGATGATATTACAAATAATCTGCCAGATTCTTCAGTTATTAAGATAAATGATGAGAACAGGGGTTCTGCGCAACTGATTATTACAGGAAGTGTTGAGAATAACTTATTTGGCATAGATAAGATTTCTGTTAACTTAAAGTCAGATGACAATTACTGGATAACTGCAGGACAGAGATTGAGTGAAGTTGTTCGCAATGAGCCTAAATTGTTCTTGGATGCATTTGGGATTGATTATTTCTATGCTGGATTGGGTTTTGGCGAGAGTGAACCAGTATATCTTACTCCAAGTAATGAGGGGTATATTATAACATACACAAATAAAGACGGACAAGCTATAACTGATAATCTAGCACTCATCTCTGGAACATCCATCACTTCTTCTGGCAGAGAGATCAAGATAGACAATGATGCAAAGACTTTGTCGATAGGCGATGCTGTATTTAGGTTAAATGCAGAGAAGACTGAGATATATCCTTATCAAGAAGGAACAACTAATCCAAGACTGATAAATATTGATAATAAAGAAATTATTAAAGAAGGCTTGACTCAAAACGGAGTGTTTGTAAGAGGAACTTTTGTCGAAGGAAAAAAACAAGAATATAGATTGGCATTAAGCTCTGATATTCCGCCGCAGGTATATGTTTATGTGACAGCAGCTAAAAAGATAGAAGAAATGCATGTAATACCACCAATAGATACAAAAGAATGCACAGATTCTGATTCCACTTATGCAATTAATACTCCTGAAGGTGGAACATTTAATCCTCCAGGTGAAGATAGGTATACATTAGGCACAGTAGAGGATAATGGTGCAGTATATTATGATTATTGCATGAGATCAAAAAAATATACAGATGACTTTGGTAATATACAGACTGAGTTTATAAAAGAGGAAACAGGCGACAGAGTCATAGAGCAGGCATGCATTGACGGCAAAAAACATTATGAAGCAACAGCAACAATGTGCAAGTGCGAAAAAGGAGCATGCGTAAAAGAGAAAGAAGAGCCAAAAGCAGAATGCGGCAACTATGTCTGCGAGAAAGGAGAAGACTCTGCCGGCTGCTCATGGGACTGTAAAGTTCCAAGCATCAGAATAAATCCAGATAAAGAACTGTATCTAAAAGATAGCAAGGTAACAATCTATGTAAATGTAGAAGGTTATGATGATGAGCTAAAACCCCTTGACCTAGAAAAGATAAATGTATATGACCCTGATGGATTATTCTCAAGCCTGCAGTTAACAAATAACGGAGGATACTGCACTGAAGAAGGCTATGATCCAAATGCTAAAGTTTTATGTGTTTACAAGTATTCAGCTGAGTACGACAAATTTGAAGTTCATGGAGAATATAAGATAGAAGTTGAGAAGACAGAGAATAATGATAAAGCTTCGATAAGCAGCTCTACATTTAACATCATAGATCTTGATCTAAGCAAATACTTGATCTTGGAAGATATAGGCAGTGCGAAATACGACAAGATAGAGATAAATATAGAAGATGTTGGAAAAAGCTATAGTGCAAAGTATAAAGATGCAGAGAAGAAATTGCAGTATGGTGCAAGCGTAATAGAGAATTATGATAAAGAAGAATTTGAGAAACAGTTAGAGCAGATGACTGCATATAATGATGTATTTGAGATGGTAAAAGTCGAAAAGATTAAAGGCAATACTGTTTATAACGTATTCTTGTTCTTTGGCCAGAGCTATTTTTGGGTGCATGATGATACATTGATAGCAGTAGCAGAGATGCCGTTATTTGATTTTGCAACATATGATTCTGAGGTGCAAGCTAGTGAGGTAAAGCCTGGAACTGGATTTGATGATGTGACAGCTCATGTAGTCAAGGAGACAGGAAATAACGAAGAAAGGCAAGAAAGCAAAGAAGAAACTGCTAAAGTGCAAGACGACAAGAAACCTGAAAAGGAATACAGCGAAGTCCTTCTAAGATACCTAGAAAAATACCCCAGCACATTAGAGATTGGAAAGAAGACATTTACACTCAACCTAAAAGAAGGAATGAACCTAGTTTCTGTGCCGTTGGTGGCAGATGATTCTAAGTTAGAAAGTATCTTTAAAAATAACCTGAAGGATGTTGAGACAGTATATTCGTATGACAGCCAATCAGCTGCGCAATCTACAAGTGTTCCATGGAAAATATGGCATGCAGACAAGAATATACCAAGTGACCTAGAGAAGATAGAGCCTGGAAAAGCATACTGGGTAAAAGCAAAAACGCAATTTAGCGTTGCTATAAAAGGGCAGCTTGGAATAGGAGAAGCTCAGATGCCTGTAAGTACAAAAGTCACCAAAGGATGGAATTTAGTTGGAGTGCATTCTACGAAAAAACAGACAATTAATGATGCATTTGCAAACATTAAAGGCAAATATAATTCATTATGGCAATATAAGAATAATGCGCTTGATAAGATAGATATCAATGCCAAACCTGATTACATGGATTATAATTATGGAGACCTAATACCAGGAAAAGGATATTGGATCTATATGTCGGAAGAAGGAGAGATAGTCTCATGAATAATAAGAATAATAGTAAGAAGAGAAAGATTGTGAATATTATGAGCATAGCAATAGCCTTGATCATCTTAACAACCATATTTACAAGCTTTGTCTTAGCAGATGCGCCTATGTATGATTTCCAGCAGTTCTTTGGAGAAGTAAAAGGAGCAAATAATGGAGAGACTATAACTGTAAAATATGGAGAAAAAGTTTTAGCTACAAGTATTGTTGAGCAGGATAAATATGGGTATAAACAATTACTGAAAGTGAATGCAGCTGGCCTAAAAAAAGGAGATAAGATAAAGTTCTTCATTAAAAATAAAGAGATTGTAGAGATAGAGTTTGAACCAGAGCAGCCAACAAAGCTTGACTTAGTATTGATACCTGAGCCATTTTGCGGAGATAAGAAATGCTTAGGGCAAGAGACATGCAGCAGTTGTGCAACTGACTGTGGAGAATGCCCTGAAGATAAAGATAATGATGGAGTTTATGATTACCAAGATAGGTTTATTGCGCCAAAAGAAAAGTTTGTTGAGAAGCTAAAGAATTTTAAGAAAGAGAAAGTTAAGATAAAGGTTGATAATAAAGAAGAGCTGAAAGCAGAATATTCCGGGAAAAAAGAGATAAAGATAGAAGAAGAAAACAAGCAATTGCTCAAGTTTGAGGTTGATTTTGACAAGAAAAAATTTGATCTTGAGAAAGTGATCATTGAAAAGCAGCTGCCTGCTGAGTCGCAAGGATATACTGTTGTAAAAGGATTATCTGCGCAGGATGCAGCAACAACTAAAACAGTTTATTTAGATCATCTAAAACAGGAAATCAAAAGTGTATGTGTCAAAGATGCTGAAGTAGCTAATATCAATGAGATAAGTACTGCATGCAATGGAACAAGTGAAGTATTTCTAGTTTGCAACGGAACAATAATCGAGGGATATAAGTGCATTGACCTAGGCAACCAGTTTGAAGTTTCTGGCTTAAAGAATTCTGCAGTGAGAGAGCAACAAGCGGCACAAACTACACCACCTAGCACAACACCTCAACCTGATCCAAATGCAGGAAAACGTAATCTATATGCCTGCGAAGATGGCAAAGACAATGACAAAGACGGATTTATTGACCTTAAGGATCCTGGATGCAGCAACAGCAATGATAATGATGAATATGATGCATGCAAAGAAAACTGGGGATGTGGTGATTGGAGCGAGTGCAAGGATGGAGTTTATACAAGAACCTGTGGAGATGTAAATGTATGCGGAACTATAAAGAACAGGCCAAACATTAAAGTAGCATGCAGCTTAGGAACGCCGAGAAATGATAACCCTGTCGAACAGAAAGCAGCAGAGCAAAGCAGAAGTGCAACAATACCAAAAACAACTATAAATTCCAAAGAGCCATCAGCTTTACAAAGTTCTCAAAAGGATGCGTCATTACAGCAGCCAAGTGAGATAAAACAGCAACAAGAAGCAAAACAACAAACACCAGCAATACAAGAAGCTGTCAAGCAAGAAACAGCTTCTCAACAATTGCAATCATCATCAAAGAAAAAGCCGATAAGCAAAACGATATTATTAAGTTTGGCTATTATACTTGGCGCAGTAGGGTCAATGTTAGTATCCATGTTTTACAACAAGCCAGGACCTATGCCAGCACCGCCTGTGATTGCAAAAATAGAAAAGAAGATAGAGATTAAAGCAATAAAAGAAAGAAAAGAGCTTCAAGGAATCAAGGAAGATGACGAGTTGTTTGAAGTTTAAGTGATCCGATTATGATAAATCAAGAGAACAAAGATAATGCTGCTAAGGAAATACCTCTGCCTATAGACACAGATAGAGAGCAAAGAGCCAGTAGATTAGAGATAAGCAACAAAGGATATGCAGGATTCTGGATACGAGTCTTGGCAAGCATCATAGATTCTTTGATAATGGGAATACCATTTGCTATAGCATATGTTACTCTAAGCGTAATTTTTAGAGCCATTCCGGGGATTAATTACATAATTATTGTAGTATATCTTGCAATTATCACTTATATGGAGGGTATAAAAGGCGGCACGCCTGGAAAATTAGTGTTAGGGCTTAAGATTGTTGATGTCCAGGGAAATCTTATAGGGATTAAGAGAGCCATAGTAAGAACACTTGGGAAGATGCTTTCAGGATCCTTTTTTGGAATAGGATATGCAGTCATCTTATTTGACAGAAAAAAACAAGGGCTGCATGACAAGATTGCAAGAACATATGTAATCTATATGAGATAGGGAATAATAATAATAATAATGTAGCAAATATAAGACCTAATTTAAGCACATATCCAATAATTTTTTAAATAACTTAATGATTATAGCTTTATATTATACTAAAAACATAAAACAACAATGCAAAAGAAGGTGGTAACATGGAATTCTTAGAGCAGATACAGAAGGACAGGAAAATTGCGCAGGATTTGGTCAACAATAAGATTGCTGCAGATATAGGAGAAGCTTTCAAGATGATACAGGAGAAAAGGCATATGCAAGTTAAGATACATTCAGCTGCTGAGCAGAATATAGACGGAAGCTTAAAGCATAATCCCCAAATACAACAACAGGTAGAACAATTACATCAGCAAGCCCAGCAGACTGCAGGCAATCCACAGACGCAAATAATCTCAAGTACACAATCTTCCCAAGCACAAGAACAAACTACGCAAATCGTATCAGATGCTGCAGAAAGATTGGTAAAGATCGAAGAATTCTTACAAAAATTCGACAAGTTCTTTGCAAAATTCTATGAAGATACAAATGCTAAATTAAATGATTTTTCAAAGAGTATCAATGCAGTTAACTTCCAGATGGAAGAATTAAAGAACAGAAAGGTTGAAACAATTGCAGTAAAAAATCCAGCAAGCAGCTCTTCAAGATCATCTGCAGATGACATAATCGCAAAAAGGCAGATGCTTGGATTGCAGGAATCTGAGATAGATCTGGAAATACCTGATGCAAAGCAGCAGCAAGCACCTGCACAGCCAAAACAATCATCAACTTTTAGGCAGAAAGACGGCAATTATAAGCCAGAGGATGTTTCTGTTGAGATGATATTTAACAATTCTCATAATAGGCTGACGAAGAGATAGAGTTAATGATTTTGTTTTTATTATTTTTTACAAATATTTTTATAATTTCTTTATTATATGTTAATATGAAGCACATAAATATAGTTTTTATTAGTGTAATATTGGCATTATTGATTTTTCTAGTGAGCTGCACCAATAACAATTACATAGAAGCAACAGGAAACTTCCACACGCACACACTTGCAAGCTTTGATTCTAATGAAACATATGAAGCGATTATTGATGAAGCTGGAAAACTTGGATTTGATTTTATCGTTATAACAGACCATAATGAGATAGATGAGAATATAAAAGAGAAATGCCTTAACGAAAAAAGATTATTGTGCATACAAGGATTGGAAATAACACCATTTAAGGGGCATATTGTTGTAGTGGATTTTGGCAAAGATGATAAAGAAACAGCAATTGATCCAAAAACAAAGCCAGAGGAAGTTATTAAGCAGATACATAACGCAGGAGGAATAGCAATCGCTGCTCATCCATTAGCAGAGAACGGCGGATTTACGCTAGAGGAAATTTCTAAATTGAATTTTGATGCAATGGAATGCTATATCCCAAGAAATAAGCAGCAGTTTCCTGCAATTAAGCCTTGTGTATACAGCTCAGATGCGCATAATGCTGAGCAATTAAAAGATGCGTTTAGTGTATGTAAAGTTGAGGATAAGAATGGAAATAAAAAAGTAGCTGTTGAAGAGATAAAGAATGCAGTTAAGGATGGAAACTGCAAGAAAGCAGAATAAATGAATATAAAAAATAAATTTTCTTATTTCCCAACCAATTTAACCAGCTCAACCATCCTATTGGAAAAACCCCATTCATTATCATACCAGGAAACTACTTTCACCAAATTATTGCCTAGCACCATTGTAGATAAGCCATCAAAAATTGAACTGGCAGGATTACCTACAATGTCTGAGCTAACAATAGGATCTTCTGTATATTCAAGAGTTCCTTTTAAAGGACCTTTTGCTGCTTGTTTCATCGCTGCATTTACATCGTCCTTTGTGACTAATTTATTTAATTCAACTACCAGATCAGTTACAGAGCCATCAGGAACTGGGACACGCATAGCTATCCCATCAAGCTTTCCTTTCAATTGCGGTAAAACTTCGCCGATAGCTTTTGCTGCGCCAGTGGAAGTTGGGATGATGTTCAATGCAGCGCTTCTTGCTCTGCGCAAATCCTTGTGTGCAAGATCTAAAATTCTTTGATCGTTTGTGTATGCATGGACAGTTGTCATAAAGCCACGCTTGATACCGAAATTTTCATCAAGTACTTTTGCAACTGGAGCTAAGCAATTAGTTGTGCATGAAGCATTTGAGATGACACTCTCTCCTTTGTAATCTTTATCATTTACTCCAAGAACAATTGTCTTGACAGGCTCTCCTGCTTTTGCTGGCGCGCTTAAGATGACTTTTTTTGCTCCTGCCTGTATGTGCTTTTCGCACTCTGATTTTGTTGTAAAGACACCAGTGCATTCAAGAACAACATCAACTTTCAGCTCTTTCCAAGGAAGCTGTGTTGGGTCTTTGATTGAAGTGTATCTTATCTCTCGATTATTTACGACAATTGAAGAATTAGAGCCATCTGATGAGGTTCTTGCCTCGACTGTGCCATTGAACCTGCCATGAGTTGAATCGTATTTCAGCAAATAAGCTGCTGATTTTACATCACCCAGATCATTGACAGCAACTACATCAACACCCTTGACATTTTGCGCTGCCCTCAGAATCAATCTTCCTATCCTTCCAAACCCGTTTATTGCAACTTTTACCATCTGATCCACCTCGATGTTTTTTTTGTTATTCTAATTAAATATACTATTTAATTTGTTTGTTTATAATGGATTAGGTATTATTGTATTTATAAAATTTTTCATAAAATAGTACAAGACAAAAGTAACGCA
>DUGA01000080.1 GCA_013331615.1 Candidatus Woesearchaeota archaeon
GAAGAAAAAACAGATGAAGAGATTTTAGCAGATCTGAGGCGATTAAAAAGCAGAGATGAGATTGAAGCTTTATCAGATGCTGTTTTATCAGTAAAACAAAAACAATCAGCACTTCTCAAACTATTGCATGAAATCTATAATGTTCTTAAAGCAGAATTACATCTGATAAGATTTGTCAGAAAAAAAACCACAGACTCAAGAGATCTTTTACTTAGGCTTTTTGAGATTATATTTAATCAGGAAGCTAAGCTATATAAGGTTTTTAGAGAACAATACTTTTTTGCAGAAAATAAACATATACACGCAAACATAGTAAGAATCACAAGAGCGATTATACTTGAAGAAGAAGTAAAAGAAGAGATGGAAACTGATGAAGAGAAATTTGCCAGAGAAATTGTTAAACAAATGTCTTCAGATGAGTCAAAACGCAGATACAGAAAACTTGGTGAAGATATATTTCTTGCACTCGCTGGAATTGCAGGTGCGCCAATGCCGACAGGAGAAGATATAACTAAAGGAATAGAACGCATGAAAGGATTTATGAAAAATGACAATATCATGCATAAGATAGTTAAGAAATTAAGACCTAAATATGATGACTTTAAGATCAGAGGAGTTATCTTAGCCTTCCGTAATGCCTATAATCTAGGGCATTTTGAAGAGTTAGAATCTGAATTTGCCACATAACGCAATTACTTCTTGGTCATCATACATCTTTCCGTTGTATTCGGGGCAGTTATCTGTCATATTACTACATCTCATAATTAACCCGTTAAAAAAAAGATTATTCAAATATTGCTGAATAAATTAGATTAGTTATTTACCAGCAGCCACAGGCAAAAATTCCATCTTTCTTCGTAATTGGTTGTCCTTAGTTAACTCATAGAAATGAGCTAAAAAATTCTCAGATGGCACTGTTTCAACATCACCAGAAGCAGGGACATATACTCTATCTCTTCTTTCAAATCTCTTTCCGTTATGGTAATCTCTATTTGCTTTTATGTCAAATCTGTAAGTAGGAAGTTCTGTTCCATCTTTCAATTTAATAGGTAAGTTAAGTTTGACAGTTAATCTTTCATAATATTCAGGTGAGTCGCTAAATATATATGCATCTTTCTTTGTTAGGGTTATATGTCCAACTACTATATCTACTCCGCCAACATTGCGTATTAATTCATATCTTTCTCTGCCTTGCAATTTCTGACCGACTGCTAAAATCGCAGTTCTTTCAAGCCTGTTTAAAACTGCATTCTTAATGCCTGCAACTCTCAAGCTGTAATGTCCTTCTGCATTCTGGTTAAGATAATCAATAAATCTTCCTAAATCTAAGTAGTGTGCTGTTCCTTGTTTCAATGTATATTTACCATTAACAAACATTGTTGTTGGTAAAAGACTTGCTAACTCATGAGGAAAAGAGCCAATTAGGCTTCTTCTATGGTCTCTTCTTTCGACAATTAGCTCTCCATTATATGGTTTTTTTGCACAGAATTTTAGTGTTAAAGGCGGAATATCTTCTCTTTTTTGTTCATGTTCGGTTTCTAACTTAAGTTTTTTTCTCAGGACTAATTTTAATGCTTCATATTCTCCTGAACCTACACCTAATGTGGTATCTATATTTCCTCTTTCTAAGACTATCTCTCCTATCTCTTTTTTTACTGGACTTCCTGCAAAATTTAAAGTTGAAGAATAAAGAGGAATTCTTACTATCTCTTCAAGCTTTCTCCCATCCTCTGCCGTAAAGAAAACACCAAATATATCTTTTTCAGGATGAATTCTTTCTTGTTCGCCTAATTTAATTGCAGTATCATCTAACGCTTCGTTCAGTTCATCAATAAATCTTTCTAAAGTAAGATGCTTAAAATTAGTTACCTGCGTTGTTGTACCCGTATTTTCAGTCATTATTCTTCCTAACAAACTACCACCCAATACCTTCAGAATAATGCCTAATTTAAAAATATTGTGACCAAAATTAGAGAAAATTATAATACAGAAGTATTACTTTAATGACCAAGGCTTTTGAAGCGGACCAACATAAACTTTAGGACCGTCATATTGGTCAGAAGTTATATCCACTACAATTGATTCATCAAGTAAAAGAAATGTATGGTTATTATTTTTATATCTCCCATTTATCAATTTCCCATTAGGGAATAATTTTTTTAAATAAACAGTTGTCAAACCACAATTTAAATTCGGGAACATTTCTCCTGCTCTTTGCATGAAAATATCAATATCTTCAAGAGGATTATACTGTTGATATAACAGTTTCAATTCAACTTCATCAATTTTTCGAGCTTCAAAGTCTGCTCTTACTTTACAAGCTACTTCTTCTCCATCATCATAATCTTTCCGTTGCATTTAGGGCATTGCTCCATCTTATCTATTCGCAAGATTCAATTCTCTTGCTTTACCACAATTCTGCAGTATTTCATCTGCAAGTTTTTGATACTGTAATAGAATCTCCTTATCTTTAGCAATTGACCTTAATTCAAGAGCACGTTCTGTTACGTGCAGTAGTCCTCTAACATATCTGCGTGTTTCTGAATCTTCACCTCTTCCTGCATAATAAGTGCCGCCTTCTTTATAATATTCACATACCATTTTATATCCCTGTATCAACCTATATGGACTAGCAGTTTTGTTTTTTCTTGCACTTTCAATTGTTTTCATTGCCATATCTATTGCTTCACTCAACCACACTTGAGTATAAGCTCGTCTTTGATACATGTCATCAATCCTTTCAAGCTCCCCGAGCAGATTTGCTCCTTTATCTGCATCTGTTAACATATCTAATGTTACCGGTAAATAATGTTCCATCTTATGATTATTATGTGCTAAATAATCTACCGCTGCAAGAACTACTCCAACTGCTATACCGCATGCAGCTTGCTTGGCATCTCCTGAAGCAATCCCTATGCCACCAACAACTAATCCGCATGCAGGACCTGCCCTATACAAAATGCCTTCAATAGCTGATTGAACTTTTTCCATAGAATTATTGCCTGTTCTCTTTGTATTTTTCCTTCTTATTGCCAAAAGTGTAACATATTGCTTGACCATATAAAGAAAAGAGGAAGATTGTGAAAGTATTTTTTGCAATCTATCGTTAGTCAGTTGAAATAATCCCTTATATCTGTTATTTCTTCTATTGTGAGTCCTAGCAGTTGAGATAAATACACGGATAGGAGCTTTATAGTGCTCATCTATATCCCACCTCAGTATATCTTCCAATTCATTTTCTAATCGTTTGTCAAGAATAGCTTTAGTTGAATCAACAGCTTCTTGCTGTAAGCCAACCATCTCATTAACAACATCTAATTCAGAATGAATGCCTCTATGTACTAAATCTTCTAATTCGATTGTAGCTTGTTCAACTACTTCTTCTGCTAGCTTATTGATCTTCAAATCATTTTTAATAACCCCATATCTCTCCAATAATTCAGTGTAAATCCCTTCTAATAAATCTGTATTTATAATATCTAAACCCGGAACCATGGATATGCCTGAAGTTGGTTCTGGCTCTATTGAATGTATTTCTCCTATTAAATCCCTTACGTCCTGTTCTTCAGAGAATAGTTGTAATATTAGTTCTTCCATGTTACCCTACATACTAAAGTTCGTAAGCCGCATCTGCAATAAAAATCTTTCCACTTTCAATCCACATATTTTTTCTTAAACAACAGCACTCTCACATATTAATTTTCTAGCAGAGGCACACTCCAAAGCGTCATTGAATTTTCCCTTATTCTAAGGTCGGCTATTGCCTAAAATTTCATGCCTTCTTCGTTGTAGGACACCTCCAGAAAATTAGCATGGAGGTGCTTGAAAATGTTTAGAAAAACCCATTTTTGTGAATTTGAAGTTGTGGAAAATTTAGTATTCTGCAGCTTTTGCGGCTCAGAGCCAAGAAAGAGGTGGTCAATATGACTGCCTCTGAACTGATGAAAGAGATTGAAGCTAACTTAAAACAGTTAGCTGAAGAGACAGATGACTTCAAGAAGTCAGAGTTCTTCAAGAATTATCTTGAGACAATGTCAAAGTTCTGGCTATACAGCTACCATAATCAGCTATTGATACATTACCAGAATAAAGATGCCACTAAAGTAGCAGGCTACAGGAGATGGCAGGAGCTTAACAGGCAGGTTAAGCAAGGCAGCAAAGCCATCAAGATTTTGGCTCCCTTCCTTAGAAAAGTTAAGGAGATTGATCCTGAAACTTTGCAGCATGAAGAGAAAGAGCAAACCTTGTTCTTCCCTGTAAATGTCTTTGACATCTCACAGACAGATGGCGAAGAGCTGCCAGACATCAATCTCAGCATTGCTGGAGATAACTACAGGCATTTCCTTGAAACTCTTGTTGAGTTCTGCAAAAACAGAAGCATAAAGGTTGATTTCAAGAACCTTGGCGTAAATGGGTTGTATGGCTACAGTCTTGGAGGGCAGATTGCAGTGACTAACACNNGACGCAGACTACAAGAAGATAATGGAGAACCTGAAGGCGATAGCTGAAGCTTCAAAGGAGATACTCTCCTTTTTGGAGGGAGGGGGCGGTTAGGATTATTTCTCCACAATTAAATATAATGGGACATTGAATTTACCTGGTATTGGTTGTAGTTGGTCCATATTGCCATAATATCCTCGCACAAAACCGTTTCTTTCAAATAATTCAGCATCAAATGGTGCTGGCATGTCTGAATCATCCGTTTGTGTTATCAGAAAGAGATTTTCTTTTCTGCAAAAAGCTGATAACAGTTGTATAAAATAATTAGCTATTCTTCTTGTAACTCCTTCAAATACATCTATCGCATCTAATCTTCCTTTATCGCCTAAGAACTTATAGATCATAGTTGAGATTACAGGTATCCCGTCCTTTGCGACAAACAAATACCATGTATCAAGCTCTTGATTGGGATGATTGAATCTTCCCACTACAGCTGATAATCCTTTATGCAGTTTTAATCCCATCATATCAGCAACATAGCAATGTGAACTATACATATTATCACGTGGCACAAAATCACGCGTTATCTGCCTTTCTCTTTCCACTCTTTGCTCTAAGCCTAACTCATCTTCACTTACCAAGCCAAAATCTATGTTTTCAACCTGTCTTTCAATATCTGTAAACTCAGGCTTTAGATTTCCATAGCTATCTGGAAATAATAGATAATAATCAACTTTTGTTTCAGAATAGACCACAATAGTCCCATCATCAAGAGATATCATGGATTCATCTTCAAAAAATGGTTCTTGCTCTAACATATCTAAAGCAATCTCATAGGATTTTATATATTTTGCTGTTTGATTTTTGGAGAAGGATGTGCTTTTTAATTTAATCCTCTCAAGCAAGAACTCCTAAAGAAAATGTTCCCTTAATGCATCATAGAATTTGAATACGTCAGCTTCTATCTCTACAATTGTCCTTGCTTCTTTTTCAGAGAAACCTTGTTCTTCATAAAATTGACAAGAGCTTGCTTGAAGTTGGTCTATTCTTGATAATGACTGCATGATGTTACTTTTGATTAGTTCGGTTCGAGAAAAAATGTTTTGGCTTGTAAAATTAATATCTTTCGCCGATTTTTCGTATTCTTCAGGATGGTACTCTTTTCTTATCTCTTCTCTTATTCTTGATTGTGCTTCAGCTAATGTCAGACCTGCTTCTGCAGCATATTTAGGCGCGTATTCAGCAAAATAAGTCTCAACAGCTTCAACTAATGAATCAACTTTAGGATCTTCCTCTGCTGCTGAAGAGGATTTTACTTTTTGATCAACAGTTCTTAATGCATAGAGTAAAATCGTATGTGTATATCTTTGGACTGGGTCTTCAAATTCTTCTAACTTAAATATCCCTCTTAAATAATTCTCTAACTGAGCTCTAGCTTCCTCTAAATTAATGCCAAAATCCAGTGCATAATGCGGCACAGCATTATCTATGAACCTATACATCATTTTTTCTATTTCTGTAACAGGCATCTCATGGAAGTAACCATAAATAAATGCTTCAGAAAAAGCACGATATAGATTATATTTTGCTTTTATTCTTTCAATTTCTAATAGTTGTGTATATGATTTTAGTCGCTCATCAAGATAGTCCTTTCTTTGTTTTACATCTTTAAGCAAATCCTCAGAAGTTATAACGTTTTCTAACTCAGAACCTAGTGCGATATAACTTTTTGTTCTATTTATCTCTGCCAGTATTTCGTGAGGTTGCATTTTAGGTTATGCTTCTTTCATATTGATAGCTATATTTTTTACCTGCCGAGCAATATTACTGATATTTCTCTTAAAACCTGATTTGTAACATATTCTATGTTTGGCAGATTGTGAGTATAATCTTCTCCGTAATAAGAAATCTTTAGTGTTGATTTGGGATGATTAATAGTTGAAACACAGACCTTAAAGCTATTTGGAAGTTGCTCTATTTTTACGGGCTGCTCAAACATATCTTGAGGACCAGGATATCCAAAAATAACCCTGTATTTTCCAATACCCTCTAATTTTTTAATTACCTCATCTGCTTTACTATTCAATCTGGCCCTAAATGTCTCCTCATCCATATATTCTGGATTTGGGATAGCAAAAGCTATTTCAGTTTCAAGAGGATGATCATTTTTTGGGAAATATGCCAATCTTACATTATAGACAATACCATCATTTGAAAGTATGACAAAAGTATGACCTGCTTCCTCATGCTCTGGTTTTATAGTGCATTTTATCTCATGTGACCTATACCTAAATGTTACTGAGCCAATTTTAGGCTCTTCCTTTTGCTCAGCCTTTTCTTCTTTCTTTTTTTTTCTTGAGAATAATTCTTTGCCGAATTTGAATATAGGGGGAACAGCTAAAGCTGATATAATTCCTCCGACGACAGCTAGCCCATATTTTACAAAAGCATAATCTGTAACTTTGTCAGTAAGTTCATAAGTAGCAGCAGCTCCAAGAATACCTGCTGTTGCCATAGTAAGCAAGCCTGCTACTACATAATAGTCTATAGATTCATCATTAGGCTTTTTCAGTTTTTCCTGAACTAATTTTACCTGTTCTTCGTATAATATCAATTCTACTTCTTGGTCTAGCATGATTCACCTATACTTTAATATTATGTTTTAATATTTTTCCACAATCTACATCTGAATTTTTATTAGTTTAGCATCAACTTTCTCTAACTCTACTTGTGGATTAAATGAGACATCATCAATGCCATGTTCTGCCATATACTGATATACCATTCTTGCACTTAATAGGACAGGCTTTTGCTTATCTCCTGCGTATAATTGTTCAAGCCCTAAGCAATAGTGTATTCTCTCAAAATCAGAAGCTGTCTTTATTTTTCTGGAAGAGAATACCTCAATTAACAAATGATATGCAAGTTCAGTTTCAGTTCTGGAATCTAATCTCTTCTTTCTTTTAAGTTCTGCTATCGCTAAACAAAGATTAGCCAGATATGATTTAACGCTTAAGTTAGCGGATAATTCTCCAGCTACTTGCTGTAAAGCCTTTGATGCTATGCAATAACTTGCGATTGCATCATCATCCATCCCAAGAGTTATGTAATGATTGCCTAATCCTACTTGCAAAGTGCAAAGCTTTATTTCTCTTGATATCTTTGGCACATCTGCAGTTAATTTTTGTAAATAACTAACAGCTTCTCTTAACTTAACTACTGCATCTAATGGTCTGTTTAAGGTAGTAGCTGAATCTGCAGATTGGATTATAATTTCTAGAACACTGTTTTGAATCTTAAATCTCTTCAAATCTTCTATTTCTGGTGCAAAATAACCTGTCCGTGGTTTATAAGGGGTTACTACAACAACATCAGATATTCCTTTACTTAGTGTAGTTAAGTCAGCTAGATCTTCATCATCATGTTCTCGTACGGATAAATGAGTCTCATCTTCACCTGGAAGAGAATTGTTATCATTAGTAATACCATATAGGTTAAGAAACCTATAAAATGTACTTTTTGACATCCCTATTGCTTTAGCGGCGTTTACCGTCTCAAAATAATATTTGTAAGATACTTCAATCATTGCTCTTTCAAATTCTGTACATTTTATTTCCAATGATATGGCAATTTTACCTATCTCTTGTGTTTTTTTATCAAAATCCGGCAAACTCTTTATCTGAAGACGCTCTAGTTCCCTATAATAAGTAGATTTAGACATACCTATTGTTTTAGCAGCTTTTAGTTTGTCATCTTCTGTATCATTTAAGATAATCAACATGCAGTCTTGTACTTCACTAACTTTTAATCCCAATCCAACTGCAATTTCTGCAAGTTCATAAGCACTTTTGACGAGAGTATAAGTACCAGTATCATAACTAGCCTGAGCCCTAGTTCTTAGAGCAGATAATTGAAATTCTATTCCAGGAATTTCCATTTTTGCCAATCTATGAGATGGGTTTCTTGACTGCAAATCCTTCCCCAAAGACTCATGGCTGAGTACCAAAGCTTCTTGGACAATACCTGTACGCCTAGTAGCATCTCTGTATTCTGCTACTTTCCGATATACTGTACTTTTACCAATTCCTAAAGCTTTACCTGCATCACGAGCATCACCATACAATTCCATTGCTACAAATACTACATATTTTTCGATATCAGAAAGTGTTATGCCTTTCTCAACAGCAATTTTAGCTAAGTCTAGCAAGGTATTTGCGCCTTCTTCTCTTAAATTTCTATAAGCAGGGCTTAAGCCATCTCCAAGCCTTAATCTTTCTTCATCTAAAATAACTATAGCATCTAATCCATCTACTGTTACTTTAAGAGTATGGGAGGCTATTGCTTGTTTAAATCCGGGATGAGATGTCTCATAATCTTCTATCCATCTATATAGTGTAGACTTGCCTATGCCTAATAGATCAGAAGCGTTAGTTATAGTCTCACTTTTTACAAGAGCAATTTGTGTCATGCCTTCTATCATCTGGTCTAATTTTATTCCTCTTTCAACTGCTACAATAGCTATATCTCTTACATAATTATTATCTTTTTTACTTGTTTCAGTTTCACTCTTCTTGCTGATTGTTAACATATTCTTATCAAACTCCTTGTTTAATCCTAATTATCATCTGAATCTCTAATAAGTGAACTTAGGTCACTAATTTGCTGCAATTTAGCTATTGCTGCACTATGGATCTGACACACCCTTGACTCAGTTAAATTGAGCTGCACACCTACCTCTCTTAAAGTAAGGTCCTCAAAATAATATAATTCCACAATCTGCCTTTCATTTCCATTTAATAACGAAATTGCTCTGGAGATTACCGAATTAGCTTCTACAATATCATACGTTTCATGGGTGTCAGAGGATGAAAGTACCCTATTTGGTGAGCGGTCTGGAATAGTATCTCCTAAGGTCATCCTTTTACCATCTAAGTTTTTTCGAGACGTCTCTAAACTTTTTATGGCTCCTCTCTTAGGTAAATTAATTATATCATCATATTCAGTCTCAGTTAGATTGAATCTTGCCAGTATTTCTGTATGTGTTGGCGGTTCGTTATTCTTTTCTATAAATGAATCTATAAATTTTTGTACATTAGATGCTTGTGTCCTCAAAAGTCGTGGCACCATATCCAACTCTCGGAGATAATCCATCATCCTGCCTCTTATGGGCTTATATACAAAAGTCTCAAATTTGATGCCGCGAGTCATGTCATATCTATCTAATCCTTCCATCAATCCCATCTGCCCAGGAACAAGCAAATCATCACTATCAACTGATGCTGGAAGTTTAGCAACTATCTTTTCTGCTATATACATTACTAATGGTGTAAATCTTTGCAATAATCTCTCTGCATAATCAGGATGTTTGCCAGATAACTTATACGCAGAGATTAATTCATTATCTGGCATAGTCTGGATTTTTCTATGGTCCACAGAACTAAACTTAAATTTATGCAATCTAGTTAAATCTATTTTATAATCATTACTTCCCTCAATTTCTACTTCTTCTACAAGAGGAATATTCTCATCTGCAACATACCCTAATAAAGAGCTAACCTTTACTTCTAAAGTTCTTGCAAATTCAACAGGGTCAATATATCTAACATTCACGGGCAATGCTGATTCATCTAAATGTCCTGAACGTGTAGCATAATTTAAGATTGTAGCTCCTAAATACCTAACTCTGTTATGCATAGAATATAATACTATTTGGGAACTATCATTTTTAAGGGCAGATACTAAACCTTCAGGCATGCCTAGTCTTTCGGTTAAAACTTCTTGCTTATACCATTGAGTAGGTTTAATATCCTTTAGCTTGTCAACTAAGCCTGAGTCATGTTGCAATACAGGAAATGCTGCATCTCTATTCACCATTAAGCAACCTCCCTAACTCTGCTAGATCATAAACTGTTTTTTCATGTTCAGCTTTTTTGGATACAGTTCTTCCACTCAAGCAAGCTTTATCAAATAAACCAAATAGCCCTGGTAAATCTGTTCCGAGAACATTTGCAGCCTGACGCAGGGTGACATAAGATTCTTCAGGAAGGATAGAAGCGCCATTCTTGCCAGATAATCCATGAGGCAATGGCATATTGCCTGATTCATTGCAAAAATAATCTAGCAATGCTAAAAAACTGTCTTTGTTACTTAACTTAACCATATAAAAATGTCCACCATTGCAACCTATGTCTTTCAGGTAATCTATTTTAAGTGTATATGGTATTATCTTACTGATGATTTTATCTACTTCCTTCTTAGCATTTGTTCGTCTTTGCCTGACTAAATATTCACGAACTAGTTGGGTTGCAGGAATATATTCAATTACCTGTTTTAGGACATTGAGTAAATCTTCGCCAAAATAAAATGAGTTATCTGTCCTAGATATAAGTATATTAGATTTTGCCATTGATTCTGCATCATCTTTTGCTAAGCCAAGATGATAAGCGACTTCATCAATAGTATACATCCTATAAGCTGTTATTGGTAATCTTCCTCTAATCTTTAAACCAGATTGCATCACACTAATAATAGCCTCTCTATCTTGGAAAATTGCCCTAGCTAATGAGGAAATGCTTTTCTTCCAATCTGCAAGAGTATGACTTACTGCGCTATTATTATGTGTATCTGCTGCAAACACATGCGATGCTATAGCATCGGCAGCAGCTGTCAAAAATTTTACCTGCATATTTTTTACTTGAGAACCTGAACCAGCTACATTAAAATAAGGATGAGCTGCATTCACTAGAACAACATTCTGCCTGGCATCATAGATTGCAAGGACTTCATCCGTGCCCNNATCAATCCTTTAGATAAAACATCTTCGTTATCGCAATCTCTAATTCGTTGAAGTTCATCAAGACTTATGCCGTGTCTAAGAGCATTATCGTTTTCAAGTAAACTAGGAGCCGCAGCTTTATTCTCATGTTCATCAATATTTTGAAGCGAACTAGGGGCAATTCCTTTTACAATTGCATTGCTCATTTCAAGCGCTCTTGGGGTTGCATAACTAATCCGTTTTGCTTCACTTTCCTTTCTGATTCTTGGTATGTCTTCATTTACCTGCCTTAATTGCTGATATATCTCTTCTAATAATGCTTGATATTCCGGACTTGATTCTTGGAAACTGCTCCTGTCAAATGATACATACGGATGTAATCCAGGCGCATCAATAAAACCTATTATCCTGCCGCCTAAATTAGTCGATATTCTAGCAGGATCTATCATTTTTGAATCACCAACAACCCTCCCCCTAACATAAACATATATGCCTGCATGTTTATTTTGAATTGCAGTATAATTAAAATCAGCAACAACTTTACCTATCTTATCTACATAAAACTCAAAATGATATCTTGCATCAGAAGGCACTTTTGGCTTATTTATAGGCTTGCCATTAATATTCATACTAAAATCCTCTAATGTTGGCATTTCCCATTGAAGAACATTTCTTAATCTTTCCATATTAAAATATGACCCATCTTTGATTCTAAGACCAGTAATAGTAATTCTTGTGCCATGCTCATGTTCATTGTCATCTGTTACAGTAAAACTAATCGGCAAGCTTGCGACATTATCATCCACAAAACTCTCTTTAATGGTAATCTTCTTGCCGTCTTTCCAAGTTTCTAATGTGTAGCTCGCCCCTAAGCTTGGCAACAAGATGGTGGCTATCCCAAATTGCCCTATTGGCTCTCTGCCTTTTGCCGTAACTTTCTGATCAAGCTTAACACTATCTCCTAACCTATAGAAGTTTTTTATAGTCTTCTCATCCATGCCTGTGCCATCATCTTCTATGATTAGCAAATCTTCCAGCGTATTGACTGTGACATTGACATTTTCAGCATCTGCATCATAAGAATTGCTGACAAATTCCTTAAAAACTTCATAAATACTTTTAGATAATGTTCTTGACATTACGCTAGGAAGATTCTCTCCTATTGTTCTTGCTACTTCAATTTTCATGGACATGTTATCACTCTACTCCATTATACCATCTTTTGAATTCTTCAACATTATTGGCTTTAACAAAATATAATGGAGCTATACTTCCTACATTTTTCAGGTATTCTGGCTTATTTCCTCTGCTATCAATTATTTTATTTACTAAAACATGTTTTGCAGCACCTTCTGACTCATGATCACTAGGAAATAAGATATCTGATACGCTTCCTATTTCTATATAACCCTCAATTTTACTCATGCATGAAAGGATGTCCTCTTGCCTAAAGCGGTCAATTCCTCTCCTTTTAACACATGACCTAAGAGTTCCTGCCATGTATAATCTTGTTACAGCATCAATATCTCTGCCAAATAATTTAGCTGCATCTTCAATACTGTACAGCCTATATGGATTTAATCTAACGTCAGATACTGCGATAGCTTTCTGCTCATCATTTCCTTGTTGTTGTTTTAGATAATGACCGATAGGTGTAAAGTTAGAAAACAATCTTTTGGCAACTTCCATCCTAGTCTGTGCAAATCTTTTAAATAAATCACTATTGCCGTTATTAGCACCTACTTGATCCTCTGCAAGCGCATTTATAGCTAAGGTTAGAAATACTACGTTTAAAGCACTTGTAGGATTTGTCTTAGAAGAGTAGACGACTAATTGGGGATTATATGCATTAATATAAATTACATTGTTTTTAGGATCAATTCTGCTAATCCAAGGGATTTCTTCATCTAGCAATAATTCCAAACGATATGGGTGATTTTTATTAATGTTTCCATCAGCATTAACAAGAGATTTATTTAATTCACTCTCAGCAGACTTTAACGCAATTGCAATTCCTTCCTTAATCTCATCAGTTTTGTCCCTAGGAGGTTCTTTTTGTTTTGAATAAGTTATATCTTGAATTATACTTTCCAAAACACCTGAAATAAATTTTTTAACTGCATGATACTTCACACTATCCTGCTTAAATCCGCCTCTGTCAAAACTTATTTCATCATCTAATCCATCTGCACTAATCATCCCAACTACCCTATTAACTGTAGATGGAGGGAGCAGATGATAAAATCCCTGAGGGTTACCTACTGATCTTCCAAATACATAAATAAATATGCCTGTAGCTTTTAGAGGCTCTGAATCATTTTTATTGTAAAAGATGCTGCCGCTAACATTTCCTAAATCTTTAATTACCTCATCAAATGCATATTCTATGCAAGATGCTGCAAGATTTCTTTTTGAGACAGGTTTACGATTTACATATACAGTAAAATCAGGCAAACAAGGTACCTGCCATTCTAACACTTTCTTAAGGGCACTTATGTCTAGGCCTGTTTTACTAAATCTTGTTCCCCTACAGGTTATCTTGGTGCCAGAAATATGGCCAGGATCATCCTCTATCACTGCTTCTGGACCTTTTCCTTTTCCCATACCCTCAAATTTTTCTCTTACTGTAATTTTTTTGCCGTCTTTCCATGTCTCCATAACATATCTTTCTGCCAGATATTCCAGCAAAGTTGTGCCAATACCAAACTTGCCTATTTTCCTTCTTCCTTTTGCAGTAAATGGGTTTCTTATTTTCTCACTGTCTCCAATTCTATAAAAATTTCTAATCCCCTCTTGATCCATCCCTGTGCCATCATCTTCTATAATCAAAGTATCATCTATTGAATTGTATTGGACCTTCACGATTAAAGCATCTGCATCATAAGAATTAGTTACAAATTCGATTATAGCAGTATACACATCTTTAGCTACGCTTCTAGACATAACTGAAGCTAAATTATTGCCTGCTTGTCTTGAGACTTGGCCTGATTTAACCATTTTTACAGATTACTCTCTTTAGGTACATATTTTTTTAAAGTTCTATTTAATAATTACCCCTAAATAGAGAAGAATTAGTGTTTATTTTTAAATTAATTGGCTGAATCACAGGCTCTTCCACTCACTTGCCCTTTTAGATAATTGCTCAAGA
>DUGA01000076.1 GCA_013331615.1 Candidatus Woesearchaeota archaeon
GCAGTGTCTTCCAAAGAGATTCCAACAGAATCTATTAGTGAAACTAAATCGGTAGCCGCTACTAAAGATGTTTCGGCAGATACTGTTCCTACTTCTCGGATAGAGACATGCAAGGATGGAATAAGAAATCAAGATGAAGAAAGCATAGATTGCGGCGGTTCATGTAAGCCATGTGCACCTACTGCTGAAAGTTGTAGTGGATGTTTAAAAGATGCAACTTGCCTGCCATTTGGAACTAGGATAGTAGAAGAGAATACTGCAAAATACTGCGATATTACTAAAAGTTTTGTGGTGCAAAAACTTAAAGAAGCAACATGCCAAAATGACTATGAGTGCACTAGCAACCAATGCAGTGAAGGAAAATGTGTAAATCTTCAAGAAGAATTGCAGGAAACAAGAGGCATGCTGCAAAAAATAATGGTTTGGCTTAAAAATATATTTTGATTAATTATTTTGACGTTTAGCGACGAAAGTTTTATATATGCATATCTCTTAATGTTACCTAAAATGGCAAAAAAAATTATCAGCAGAAAAGAATTAATCAGCAAGATTAAGGAAGCACAAAAAGATCCGGTATTTGTCAAAGCTATAAGAAAATTTATCAGATTAACTACTACAGTACATTCTTCCCACCGTTAGGTTTTTTAATATCAAATTTCAATAATAAATCTGAATATGTAAAAAATGTGGGAGTTCTAAAATTATCTTGGCTGTTAACATGCTTATACGCTTTCAATGCTGTTTTGCTTGCAAGTGTTTTCTTGTCTTCTGAGTATACAATATCTAAGTTATAATATGTTGCACATGCTACAAGTGTAAAGTCAACTCTCATTTCATGCCAAGTGTGGATGCCGCCATATAATCTATAAACATTATAATATTTCAAAGCTAATCTGTCTATTTTAATTGATTCATTTAAATATCTGCCGTGAGTAAGACGATCATATAACGNNTATCTCTTAACTCTTTTCTTATTAATGAAAAGCCATATACTACAAATTCCTGGTCTTGCTCTATCTTTTCTTCTAGTAAAAATATATTTCTTTCTTGTAATAAGAGTCCATAAATATTAGTATCAAATATTACTCTTAGCATTTAATCTCACCTACTAATTCTATACTTCTAATATCACACCCTGCCAACCAGGATTAATAACCACAGTTTTTCCAATCTTGTCTTTTTTGCCAGCAGTCTCATGGAGATGCCCGCAAATTGACAAAATAGGCTGAACCTCTCTTATAAAACGAGTAAAGCTCTTGCAGCCTGCGTGCTGACCATGTATCAAGTCAACATCTGTGCCATAAGGAGGCTGGTGTGTAACAAGAATTATCTTCTTGCTCTCTGAGCTATTTGCCTTATTTGATCCTTTCTGCAAGTTTTTTAATCGCTTTCCAAACACTCTTGCAATCTTCTCAAACCTTTCATCAACCAAAGAAAATCCGCCGCCGCCATAGNNTACTGTCTGCCAAAGACTGTCAAATCACCTGCGCAGATAATGATGTCTGCTTTCTTTGATCTATCTGCTATCTTTCTCAGGCTTTTTGGGTCGCCGTGTAAGTCTACAAATGCTAGGAGCTTCATATTTGGTGTAAAAGTACATTATCTATTTAAAATAATTGTGACTATCTATATGTAGTAATAAATGGCAAGATTTTTAAACCGTTTGCATTATCTTTAATTAAAATGTCATTTGAAAAGATATTAGAACTTGTAGATCCATTACGAGAGCCTGAGATCATAGGTCAAAAACACAGAAGAATATGCAATCTTACTAGAGCTCTGAGTATTGATGATATATTTGCAGGTGAATTTATTATTATCGATGGAGATACAAGCCATAATCTACGAGGGTATGTCAAATATATTGAGCAAGCAAATGGAAGATATGGTATCATTGCATTTATCTACACTCCAAAAGGCGCAGAAATAGTTAAACAATGGCATTATAAAAATGCAGACCATAATCGTATAGAAAGAATAGTATATGGAGAAATGATGGAGTATTTGCAGGGTAATACTAATACATTGGAAATAATCAGATTGAGAAATGATTATAGTGTGAAACAGCCTATTTTATTTGATCAATTATTGGATGAACCTATTTTAAATAACTTAACTAGTAATCGAAGAGAGGCAGAATAAATGTTAGAAGACCATATTATTGGAATGCGAAGATATAAAGTAGGAGATGATCGCAGAGCAATAATTAAGTTGCGTGAAGGTACAAATATCAATTGGTATGCAGTAAGGGGAGATATAGATAAGCATAAGATAATTGCTTTGTTTCCAGAAGAATTTTATTTATCTAATAATGCAGATATTCAGGAATGGAAAATGGATTCTAGAACAACAGAGACACCTGATGTTCCATTGTTTTTTCATGGTAATGAAATGCATTTGTCTAGATTTTATCGAAAACTTATGGGGGCAACTAATTATATAGAATTAATTGGATGCGGTGCTTGGTATGAAATATGGAAGCCTGGTGAATTTGATGATTGGAGAAAGAATTGCGGAATAACTCTGGATGATGTGTTTGATTATCTAGCCGGGAAAGAAAATGAGCAGAGAAAGGAAGAAAAGTTAGCAAATAAAGATAAGCTAACAAATAATAATTATAATTTAGCAGCTTAATTAAGTAAAATAAAGATTATATTTATTAATACTTTTATACAACACTATAATAATCTTCCAGAATAATCTTATCTATTTCCTCGATATTCTTTGCGATGTATAATCTGCCTTGGCTTATCTCAACAATTTTTTTTGCAAGCTTTTTGCCGTGAGCATCTAAATCAATGCCGATTATAGAAATTGTTATTCCTGCAGCTTTTGCATTTGCTGCTTCTTTTAATGTATCTTCCTCTGGATTTTTGCCAATTGTAGGAAGTGCATCGCTTAATATGATAAGATGTTTTGTTATGTGTTCATTTGGAAACATCTCTATTGCTGCTTTTATCATATCAACTATGTTAGTCTCCTGTGCAGCGCGTACTTTTGCAATCTCTTTTAACAACAAATCGAAGTCATTAGTCGGATAGATCTTTGATTTAACATCTGTATTAAAGACAATCAACCCAACATTATCCTTGTTATCAATTGCTTTGTATGCAAGAGCAATTCCTGCTTTTTTTGCTGCATCTATCTTTGAGCCGCGCATACTTCCTGAAGCATCAACTGCATAGACAAGATATGTCTTACCTCGGCTTTCTCTCTCATGCACTCTTATGTCTTCAGTGATTATGTTTTCATGCGATCTTCTGACAGCTATCTTAAGAGTCTGCCTGACAGAAATATCCTTATATCTGCTGCCTTTCTTGAATAGTTTTGCTTCTCCTTTCTCTCCGTAAACTGAAGTTTTTTTATGTACTCTTTCTCCAAAATCCCCTTTTGGCGAGATGTTATCAAGTTCTTCTATGTAAAGAGCAATAGTCGCTAATTCAATGCCTGCTTCATTTATGTTTCCTTCTTTGTCAATTAGCTTATCATCCTTTAATTTCTGTACGCCTTCTTTTAATCTGTCTTTTAGTTCGCGCTGAAATTCTGGGATCTTTATGTTTCTATCAATATAAGATGCATCATAACCAGAAATTGCCCTTAGGATCTTTTGACCATACAGATTTTCTGCAATCTTATAACTCTTTACCAGTTGTTCAAACATTATGTCAGGATTAAATGCACCAACTCCTTGGTTTATTGCATCTTTAATGACTTTGCCTTTATCAATAGTCTCTTTATCATTTTCCAATACAGAATGCATCAGCTTTTCGCCGATCTTATCTAACTTTAATTTGCCAGAAATTTCAAATGCTTCTTCTAGTTTTTCTTCCTGCAGCTTAACAGCAGTATCACTAGGGACCATCACTTGTTTTTTTGATCTCCCTTGCTGCATTGCTCTTCAGCACATTTTCAAACTCTTCTGTTATGAATTCAGTAGTAGATTTTAAGTATCTTACACTTGGTTTTAATCTTATTCTGTGAGCTAAGACAGAGAGGATTGCTTCTTTTAGGTCTTCCAAGTCAACTTGTTTTTTGTTTTTTAGTAATGCATTTGCCTGTGATCTTTCATATAATCCCATGCTTGCTCTTACGCTTGGCTTTTTCTCCAAGTCAGGACTTTCCCTTAACAATCTTACGAAGTATGTCATCAATGTTAGAAGCTTTTCATCAACTTTAACTGCGTCAATTTTGGTGCTTTTTGTTGTAACTATCTCTTTCTCTAACTCAATATCTTCAGGATAGCCCATATATATTATATCAAATCTGTCCAATAGAACGTCGCTTAATTTTTCAGTAGAAGAATCTTCAGGGTTCATTGTAGCTATAAAAATAAAATTTGCATCTATATCCACATCATAACTTCCTATAGTTGCTTTTTTTTCTTGGAGGACTTGCAGAAGTGAATTTTGTAATTTTTCCGGGCATCTATTTAACTCATCGAAAAAAAGAACTCCATTGTTTGCTTTAAAGATTTTGCCAGGATTAAATGCTTCTTTGCTTAATGGTCCAAACTTCAATGCTTTAATTGGATCAATGTCTCCCAATAAATCTTCAACTGTAAGATCTGGAGATCCTTGTATTCTTACAAAACTACTATCTTTTGGCAGTAAGTTATGGACATTTTTTGCTAATGTTGTCTTACCGATGCCTGGAGCTCCTACTATTATGAGATTTCTTGAAGCTATCAATGCGCTTTTCAGCTGTTGTTTTACTTTATTCTGCCCAATAATCTCTGTGAAAGGGTCTTCTTTTTTCAAGAGTTGGGATTTTAGTTGGGTGTAGGTCATTGTAATTTTGTATGTTGCTACATCATTTAAATAATTTGCTGAAAAATCTTGTAATTATAGAAAATATCTTATCAAATAAATAACCTCTCCGCTAACTAACGGAATAATGATATTATCATCCTGCAGATCTCTATGGAGCTGCCATTCAATGCCTTCAAAGAACATTGCAGCAAAGCTTGCTAAAAATGCTTCGAA
This sequence comes from Candidatus Woesearchaeota archaeon, assembly GCA_013331615.1. GTDB lineage: Archaea > Nanobdellota > Nanobdellia > Woesearchaeales > UBA10200 > UBA10200 > UBA10200 sp10200u. The sequence goes on from DUGA01000076.1 coordinate 4,983, forward strand.
AAATGTTATGTTTATGTAACCCCAGTAGACAAACAGCATTATCCCAACTATGGAAAATGCAGCGCCTGCAATGCTGCCTTCAATGAATTTGATGTTGCTGAATGGGTGCTTTATCCTGCCATAGCTCATGCCTATTATCGGCGAGATTCCATCTCCTATCGTAAGGATCAATAAAGAAGCAACAGCTATGTCTTTTGGAAAAATAACGATTGCGAGCAATGAACCAGCGAGAAAATAGATTACGCTCTTGCCTGGGAGGTGTTTCAGGTTCTCTTTGCGCTCAAACTCATCAAGCATATACTGGATGCCTGGAATCTTATAGTATTTTGCAGCAATGCAGACAACTAATCCAAATAAGATCAGCAATAACAATCTGGATGCGTCAAATATATTAAAGTAAAATAAAGCAACAACCCCAAATCCAAGCACTATGTGGAACATCTTTCTCTTTACTTCAAATTCGTAATCTTTGTAAGTGAAGTTTGCTTCAGTTTTCTCTAAAACAACTTTAGGTGCAGTATTACTCTCTTTTCTACTTAGCTCAGCATTATCCTCTTCATTGCTGTTCTTTTCTTGCTTTAATTTTATTCTATTCTTCTTTCTTTCTTTTATTTTTTTTCCCATGGCAGTTTCTTATTTGCTTCGAGCTTTAGAATCAGATAGCTTACTGAATAACCTAGCAATGCTCCAAAGATGATATCGCTTAGGTAATGGACGCCAAGATATAATCTGCTGAATGATACTAATATAGCAAATGCTAAAAATGAATACTTTGTAACTTTTGGTGTAAAATGCCTGTTGATGGATGCAAACAAAGCAAATGCTGTTGTTGCATGGCCTGAAGGAAATGAAGTTTTGGAAGATTCCTGGACTAGTGCTGCAATTTGCAATGATTCAAAAGGCCTTGGGCGTGCAATAGCTAGTTTTAACAGATATGTAATTGCTGCGCTTGCAATAATTCCTAGCAATGCAGTCTTTAGGTGTTTTCTTTTCTCTTTGAAAGATAAGTAGATTATTAAAGCTATTAGAAGTATCGAGACAATATTACCTGCGTGTGTTATAAGTTTCATCACAACAGTCAATGCTTGAGTCTGGATACTTGTAATTCCAAGAGCGATTTTGGTGTCAATAAGCGGGATAAAACTCAATGCAGAGCTTCCTGATAATGCTCCAAGTGTCATTATTGTGCCTGCTATTAATACTCCAAAGATATTTGCAATGAAGAATCTCTTATATCCTAGATTAAGGAGATAGCTTCCAATTGCAGCAGAGTAAGTTCCGGTGCCTGGCAATGGGATTCCGATAAACACAGCAACTCCTAAAGTTCCGTATTTTTCAACTGCTTCATGTATCTTTTTTCTTGGGCGCTCAACAATTCTTGTGTATAATTTATGGATCCATCTTACTCTCAAAAAGATGTGCATTATCTTGTCTAAGAAAAAATACAATACAGGGCCTAACAGAATATTTGTAATAACACACACCAAAAATACAGTTGACCAATGTAAGTTTGTGCTGAAGATGCCGTACAGGATAGAAGCTCTTAACTCCAGAAATGGGACTATGGTGAGCAGAATCATGATCAATACTGGGTTGTTTGCTGCAAATGATGCAATGTCTGGCATTCCTCTAATGTAATCAGCTGAGATTTTAAAGCTTTTGGTAGCAATAAGTATTTATATCTGAGAATTTTCATTTATATTTATGTTCATCCACAACATTGACCCAGTATTGTTTCGTCTAGGAACATTAGAAATAAGGTATTATGGTCTGTTTTATGTAGCAGGCTTTGTGATCGCTTACTTTTTGATAAATTATCTTGCAAAGCAAAGGCATCTTAATCTGACAAGCGATGATGTGGCTGAGTTTCTGATATATCTTATTGTTGGAACAGTTCTAGGTGCGCGTGTGGTTTATGTAGCTGTTTATAATCCACTTTATTATCTAGGAAATCCTTTAGAAATCCTTGCGCTTTGGCATGGCGGACTTAGTTTCCATGGTGGATTTTTAGGGGCAAGTATTGCGAGCTTGCTTTTTATCAAAAAGCAAAAGCACAAAGGAATTACTTTCTACAAGATGGCAGATGTTACTATGTTTCCTCTTGCATTGGGATTGATGATAGGGAGGATAGGGAATTTCATGAATGGGGAATTATATGGCAGAGTAACAAGTTTGCCGTGGGCAGTTAAGTTCAAGGATGCTTCTGGATATAGGCATCCTTCGCAATTGTATGAGAGTGCAAAGAATTTGTTTATTTTTGCTGTGTTGTGGTGGCTCAAAGATAGGAAGATTAGAGTAGGAAAAAAAGGAGATAAGAATGCAAGCGTTCAATACAAGAAATTGCCAGATGGATTTTTGTTTTATAGTTTTATAATTTTATATGCAATTCTTCGTTTTTTGATTGAATTTGTAAGAGAGCCAGATTCGCAGCTTGGATTCTTTTTTGGCTGGCTCACTATGGGGCAGATACTTAATATTTTGATGCTATTGGTTGGAAGTGTGATGATGTGGAGATTGCTAAAACATGATAGATAATTATTTTTATTACATTATATATTTGTTTTGCTATTCTTTCAGAACTTGCTTAACTATATCATAAACTTTAGGATATAACTCAGGATCTAATAGGTCATTATGCAGTTCAACTCCTAAACTATCTTTGCAACTTCCTTCAACAATAAAGTTCTTTGCATTTTCAAGCTTTGCATCATCCAAATAAATAATTCCGTCTCCTTCTCCAGAGTCCATGTTGCAGCCAGTGCCTGAGATTGTGAAGAGGTTATTTGTTTTCTTTGGTGTGTTTTTGTCGTTCAATTTCTTCAGGAATATGCTGTCTGCAGCCATGTCTTCACATTCCTTATCTGCGCCTATGAAGCTGCAGTACTTTTGAACTTTTCCTTGGATGCCTTGATTTGGTGCAGCTATCAAGATAAGCTTGTTAAGGTCAGAATCACCAAACAATGCAATATACTCTCTTGCAACTAATCCTCCCATGCTATGCGCAACAATATTGACTTTCTTTGCGCCTGTCCTATATTTCACCAACTCAATCAGCTCTTTTAATCGTAATGCATAGTTCTCTATTTTTTCAGATTTCTGTGTTGTGATATGATATCTTCCTAGGTCAAAGAAGCCTATATAATAATAGGTTGTTCTTAATGAAACAGGGATTCCTGCTCTTCCATACTCGCCAAAAGCTGTCTCATCTCTGCTGCTTGCAAGAGTGATCTCTCCTGCGTTTATTATGCCTTCTTCCTGTAATCTTTGCTGCATCTTTGCAAATGCAGCGATTGAAGTTTCAGGGGAAAGTTTTTTGTTAAATGAATGCCCATGCAGGAAGATTATAGGATAAGTCCTTTGATCATCTGCGCATGTTTCAAATGTGCAGCAGGCTTTGCATTCTCCAAATATGCAGCATCTTGGCTCGTTTTCTGAGAGAGTGAATGAGATGGAAGGCAGTAAGTTTTCTGGAGTTAGGGATGTTATCAAAAATAATTCTTGTCTTGGGACATGTAATGTATTGTTAGTTTCATTAAATTCTTCTTTTTCTGTTGTTTTGCAAAACCTGTTTAGATAAACATCTGCATTTGGGATAGTCTGGTTGAATGTTGCATTTTCCAAATATTCAGAAGTGTTTGCTATAAAATAAGTTATATTGTTTGATGTAAATGTAGTTTTGTTCTCTAGCAATCTTAATTGCTCAATAAAAAGTGGGAGTTCAGTACATGGAGTTATTGTCTTGTTAAATTCAAACACTGTCAGTTTAATTTTGTCAGTATCATTTGCGGTGTTTTCAGTATCAATATATGTTTCCAGATAATTAATTTGGTGCAGCAAATCTCTAATGTTCTCTATGCCTAAGCTTTTTTCTTGCTCTTTATCAGCAGCGTATCTGGCTTTAAGCTCTGAAAATAAGCTATCAGTTGTATTTATTCTCTCACTAATATAGCTATAACTCTCAAAATTCTTGCCATTGAAATTCTCATATAGCAGCTTTAGCTGATTAAAGTAAGCATTAATGTTTTGCAGTTTAGCTGTCATATTTCTTTGACTGTAATAATTTTGGATTTCGCTGAGTTCTTTTAATGTATTTAATTCCTGGTCTATCTTAAATGCCAGTAAATTATGGGTCTCTATCACTCTCAATAGGCTGTTCTTATGCAGCTCAAGCTCATTTTTGAATGATTCTAGCTCTGCAGAAGAAAATTCACCTGTTAATTCAGTGTACTGTTCTTCCTGCCACAAATCAATAAAATATGAAGCTTGCTTATTTAAGGAGATGAGTGAGCTGTCTAAAATATAGCTTTCAGTTGCAAGCTCTTTGCTTTCTTCTGGAATCTTGCCCTGCATAGCATCAGTGTTGTTGAATTCATCAGGTTTTAAGAATGGCTTCATCAAGTTAGTGAAAAGCAAGATGCTGTTTTGCTGGCTTAATACCTCTACATTCTCTAACTCTTTAGTGTAGTTTGTCAGAAGCTCCCTCAGAGTTTGCTTATACAGTTTTTCCTGCTCTGTAAGATCATAGTTGAATGTTATAAAAGATGTCTTATATCTTGGCTGCTCATCAGTGCTGCAGAGAAAACTCTTTATGTTATTGCAGGTTGCTTCAAAAGAATATAATATCTGCCCAGAGCCAGGCAATGCTGAAGTTAAGTCATAGCTAAGCGCTAGAGTTTCTTTTGATTTCAAAAGTCTGCTTGGAATCTTATCAGTGTTTTCTACTATCATATTCTTGCTCAAATCTGTAAGCTTGTATTCACAATAGCTTTTGCAAAACATGAAGTTCTTGTTTGTAATTGTAAAGTTTAACACAGCAGTTTCATTGTAATGCAGCAAGATAGACCTGTCTAATGGCTTTAAGTCAATTACCAGCTCATCATTCAACAGGAAGTTTATACGGATGCCGAGAAAGAAAAGAACAGCAGAGATTATCAAGATAGCAAGGATTATTATTGCAGNNGCTGTTGCGGTTTTGTTCTTCATAGATATTAATAGTCAACTAATGTATATAAGATTTATGGTAAGTAATTTAAGAATTAGATATTTCTTTTTCCAAAACACATTTAAATGATGTATAATTCTAGTTTCTTATTTTAGCTATGGTATTTAGTTATTATTTGGTAATATAACTAAGTAAATGGATGTTAAAATCTTATAGGGGTGTCTAGATGAAACAAATGAAGTCTATTTCAACATTAGAAAGGCAAGACAAAGAAGTAGCATCTGTGTTCTATAAGGAATGGCAGCGCGTGAATGAAGGCGTTGAATTAATTCCTAGCGAGAATTTTGTTTCTAAGGCTGTGCTTGAGGCGTTAGGTAGTATTTTTACAAACAAATACAGTGAAGGTTATTCTCACAAGCGTTATTATGGGGGAAATCAGTTTGTCGATGAGATTGAGGATATTGCAGTTTCTCGAGCAAAACAATTATTTGGTGCAGAGCATGTCAATGTCCAGCCATATTCTGGTTCTCCAGCAAATCAGGCAGTTTTTTTTGCATTGCTCAATCCAGGAGATAAATTTATGGGATTGGATCTAAGTTCAGGAGGGCATCTTACACATGGATCTCCGGTTAATTTTTCAGGCAAACTCTTTAAGTGCATATCTTATAATGTCGATAAGCAGACACAATTCCTTGACATGGATGCGATCAGAAAGCAAGCTCTTGCTGAAAAGCCAAAGATGATTCTTTCAGGATTAACAGCATATCCAAGGAAGCTTGAGTTTAAAGCATTCCAGGAGATTGCAGATGAAGTAGGTGCATATCATTTTGCAGACATTGCGCACATTGCTGGCTTAGTTGCAGCAGGAGTGCATGAAAGCCCTGTGCCATATGCAGATGTTGTGACAACAACAACCCACAAAACATTACGCGGTCCAAGAAGCGCAATTATTATGTGCAAGAAAGAAGATAAATTGAAACAAAAATACAGGCCAGATGAGAAAAAGAATCTAGCTGAATTGATTGACTTTAATGTGTTCCCAGGAATCCAGGGCGGTCCACATGATCATGTGACTGCAGCAAAAGCAGTTGCATTTGGAGAAGCTCTTTTGCCATCTTTTAAGGATTATGCCAAACAGATTGTTAAGAATGCAAAAGCTCTTGCAGATGAGCTAATGGGGGGTGGAGTAAAATTAGTTACTGGAGGCACAGATAACCATCTGATTCTTATTGATCTGACAACTAAAGGTTTGACTGGCAAAGGAAAAGAAATTCAGATTGCTTTGGATGAAGCAAACATAACTGTCAACAAGAACACAATCCCTTACGAGCCAGCAACTCCATTTAATCCTTCCGGTATTAGGTTAGGAACTCCTGCAGTTACAACTCGAGGAATGAAAGAGAGCGAGATGAAAGTGATTGGAAAAAGCATAGTGAAAGTGATTGATAATTATGCTGACAAGAATGTTCTCGCGAACATTAGAAAGGATATTGTTGAGTTGAGTAAAGGGTTTGAGCTGTATCCTGAATTATAATTGGCTTTTTTTTCTTAATCAATTATTGGATTTAATTATTGTACTACTCATTTGTGAATATGGATATTTATATACTTGGTGTAATTATCTGCTATCTTAATATATGATTCGTATATTATTGATTAAAAAAGGTGTTGTATTTGAAATTCAATAAAAATCTGATTTTGATAATTGCAATATTGGTATTCTCATTAATTATTATAAGCTGTGTGCCGCCAGATGCTAAGAATGCTGCTTCTGGACAAGCTATAGCTTGCGCAGGTCTCGGTGGTCAATGTTTTAGGGATATTTGTCCTTCGGGAACAAACCGTATTTCTGGAAAAGCACCAGATTGCGGTAAAAAATATGTTTGTTGTAGTTCTAATAATAGGCAAAATGCATTATTAACTTCTCCACAAGCACCTATATCTCAACCAACTTCTCAACCTCAACC
>DUGA01000031.1 GCA_013331615.1 Candidatus Woesearchaeota archaeon
GAAGAATAATATTTGACATCAACAGAATCACTCAACCTTATCCTATCGCTCTCTGTTTCTATATAATCATATTCACAATCATGGCATTCTCTTCTGCAAAAGCCTTTGCTGTCCCATCTGCAACAATAGCTATCCCATCTATAATGAGCAACATTGACATCAACATCAAGATTGAAATAGGTTGTCAGGGTTGTATCGCTATCCACAAAAACATTTTTTATTTTATCATCCCCAAAATAATTATTATTAGCAAGAGTATAGAGCCTTTTGCAGTCTACGTTATCTGTATCAGGATAATCAGAAGCAAAATAATTACTAGGCAATTCTACATGATAACCATAGCCTGATAATATTTCTATATTGTTTGAAACATACAAGCTTCCATTATAGTTAACACTAGGCATGACTGCAAACATCTTGAACCACACTCCTTTGGCAAACTGATAATCTTTAACATTCTCTTGAGCAGTATCTGCATTGATAGCAGTATTCCACTGATGGATGAAAGAATGGTCTGGGTAGTAGCTGTTGGTATACAAGCTGTTTAGTTTCAAATATTCTTTCTCTTCAGGTGGTAGATCACTGTTATCAATGTCGTTGCATAGCAAAGAATTGCAGTCAAAAGCAGAAACTACTGGTAAAGCTATAATCAGCCAACCAAGTAGTTTACGCCATACGGTGCAATCCATACTACCAATAACCCAACAACTACCATCCCAGCCATGTTCTTTGCGTTGTCTCTTTTTTTTACGTCGCTTCCACTTACCATGTACGCTATCCCTGCAATCAACATGACAACAACAGCAACAACAGAAGCTGCATACTTGACAAAATTATATATCTTCATCACAGGAGATAACATCTGGTCAAATGCTGCCTTGTCTTCTGAGCTTATTTGCGTGTCAAAATCAGCTGCATAAACTTGTGTTGAAAACATTGGCGTAACCAACATTAACAAAAACACTAATCCCTGCATCACTCTAGCCACTATTTTGTCCATTGTTTCCACCCCCAAATAATCTTTTCATCCAACCATTTCTAGTGTCTGGTTTCTCTCCTCTGCCGAGTTCATGAAGGCATTTCATGCAATACACAAGATTGCCTTCTTCAACTGGCTCCTCTGATAACTTTTTGACAGTATTATCATTCAGGTCAAAATATTCATCAGAGATTTCTCTATCGCAAAGTGTGCATTTTATCATTTCTTTCCCCTCACTGTAGTTTCTCTATCAAAGCGTCTAGGATGCTGGCTTGTCTTACATACTCATGCCTCTGCACTTTGAGATACTGAGTAAATGCAAAGTAAGCCTTGTCCATTTTCGCTGTCATTGTATCTATCTTTGCTTCCATTGCTGCTAATTTGGCTTCAAGTTCTGGAGAAGAGCCATTTCCATTGCCGCCAATTAATTCATCATCACTAACTCCTGCATCATAATGCTCATCATAGCGATACCCAGATTTCGCCATTGCATCTTTTATCTCTTCCAAATTTGCTTTTCTTTCCTCTGGCTCATCTATTGCTTTATTGAGGTCAATGGCAAAACTTACCATATCTCTTTTGTACTCTGTCACATCATTAGGAGAAGGCTCTGCTTCTGTAAAGCGTTCTCTATAATCTTCATTCGTGCCAATAAAATTCCTTATGATGCCCAGGCATTTTGCTGTGTTCATTTTGCTGCAAGATACTTCTGCCTCACGCCATCAAGAACCTGTGCAATGTTGTCAGCAACTTCTGCTTTGTATCCTTCATGGTCTCTGTTGACTGCGCACTGGAATTTTGTTGCTTTGCTTACACCTTCACAGATGCTTCCGACCAATCCAGATGCGCCTTTGATGTATGCAGTAACATCTTTTTTTTGCAAAGCTGCTTCCATGCCTTGAGCTTGCTGAGTTGCTTTTCCCTGATGGCCTTGCAATGCGCCAAGCATATTATCTGCAACAAGATCATAATGCGCAGCGAGCAATCTCTCTGCATACAATCTCAAAGCTTCTGCCTGCACAAATGCAGTGTCTGCTGTCTCTTCCCCTCGTGGCATTTCCTTGTATCTTGCTAATAATGTTTCTTTCACTCTCTCTAAATCCNNCTGCTGCCATTGTTTCACTCTCCTTAGTTTCTGCTCGATAAACCACAGGAAGAAGCGTCTCTAAGTTTTGTTTTATCTCAGAGACATCTTTCCTGACGTTAGAAATCTCTTCCTGTGTTGCTTCGACTCTCTGCTTTAGTTCATCTACTGCACTTTTTTTTCTTCTGAAATAATCCAATATTCCCATGTTATCACTTCCTGTATTGTAAAATTTTTTAAGCGCTGAAAATAATGAAGCTACGACTGAATAGCCAGCTGCTGCAATTATTATTGTTCCACCGACGACAACTATTGCGCTGATGCCAGCGACAAGCAAAATATTCTCTAAAGTTGTGTCTGCTTTTGCCATGATTGACTACAATAGTATAGTGGTGTTCGTGGCTTTTATAGGTGGAGGAGAAAAATATATATAGTCGACAATAGAAATTATTAAATAGTAGAATAATATTCTACCATTATAAAGAATGTTCAATGGAGGATTTGAATTCTACGTACCGCAGCCTGCCAGGGGCTTTTATTATAATTAACTACTGGACTTTTATTGTGATAGAAAATGAATCCTACTGACAGTAAAAAAGACCACAAACTAGCATTATGCCCAAAATGCAATGCATGGATAAATTATACACCTATCTCTGGCATACATCTTTCTGCATTGACCAGGAAGTTTGGGTTAAGTACAACATACTTCAACAAATGCCATAAATGTGCATATATGCCAACACACAAAGAGCTTGAGCAAGGGCATAAGATAATCGAGCATGCATATCATACTCTTGAAGGGAAGAAGATAACTTCTGACTTTAAAGTGTATAATGACAAATACCTTGCAATATACCAGAAACTGCAGGCAAAAGAGATCTCACAAATAGTGTTTGATAAATATGAGAAGATCTTTAAGGAAGAGTTCAAAGAGCTCTGTAAAAGACAGGAAGAGTTCAATGGGAAGATGGTATTTAAGTGAAACGAATTAGAGACTTCCACGACTTTAATTCACTAAATTCTAATTTTTGCACTGGACATTCTCATGAGGCACT
>DUGA01000061.1 GCA_013331615.1 Candidatus Woesearchaeota archaeon
AAGTTTTTTGTTTGTGCAATGCCGATGTCGCATAACCAGGTAGTGTGTCTGATTTAGAATCAGATGACTCGCCAGAGTCTTGCGGGTTCGAAATGTTCAAAGAACTGTTTTGAACGCGGATCTCCCGCCATCGGCGCACAATAATTTTCAGTTAATTAAAAAGAAAAATCGTAAGATAACCAAGTACTATACTGATTTGAAACGTCAAACATATAAAAAGTTAAACTTATATTTAAGTTTTTTCTTGGCAAAAGGTTATTCCTATCAGAATATTTATTTCTAGCAGAATAACCTGTCAAGAGGGTTTATAAATGAAAACTAAGATTTAAGATAGATATGGCAATAGAACCTATTGTAAATGAGGAAGCGCAGAGTTTAAGGCAGCATATTTCACAAAACAGGATATTAAGCGGCCCTTATGGATCTGTATTGGATGATGTAGACCTAATAAAATTTAACAGCGGGCATACTAACTGGAGACTTGCTTTTGGTGATGACTCTGGAAGAAAACTGCTGGAGGGAACAGCAAAAGATTATGCAAGAGTTCTTGAAGATGGAGATTTCTTGGCATTGCCTACATTTGGATTGGCTTATTCCAGGATTAAAGAGCTTGGAGACAATATAATAAAAAAACTGACAGATCCAAACGCAGAAGATGCTGCTAAATTCCGTGCAAAATTACAGGAGATAGATGTTCCTGAATTAGAAAGATTAATACATGATTTGACTGGATTTAGTGATGATGAGATAAATTCTTTAGTTGTTAAGTTTAATAACGATGCAGTTAGAATTGGAAAAGAAGCGTTACAATCTTCTCAAGCAGTAGGCAAAAATTTAAAGCTTGTTGCACCAATTGCACCTTATGGTGATTGTTATTCAGGCAAAGGATTTACAACAATAGATGATGCTGTAAAAAGGCATTTAGAGCAGACAAATCTCTTAAAAGATCATGTTGACCTATTCTTGTTTGAAACAAACTGCACTGTTGAGCAGGCTATTGCAGCATCAATCGCAGGAGAAAAATCTGGCAAGCCTTATATCATAAGCTTTGTAGTTGACAAAGATGGTTATTTACGCGGAAACAATGGCAAAGTAACAGTAGCAGATGCAATCAAAAAAGTTAATAGAGTATTATACCAACGCAAGATTCAGCAATCTGGATTGGTCACATACGGAATAAACTGCAGCAGTGAATATGGCACAATATCTGCGTTAACTCAGCTTGCCCAAGAAAGAAAGATTGAGAATGTAAGATTAGTATATTTGAATGCCTCGCCTGATGACCAGTGCGTAAACGAAGCTAAAGCTCATGGACATAGAAACCAGACTGCTGAGGAATTTGCTGCCAGTTCAGGCGAAGTAAAGAGGATATCTGAATTTGTAACAGTGTTCAGCGGCTGCTGCGGAATAAAGCCAGATTATCTTCCTGTGTTGAGAGATTATATTAAAGGTAATTCACAAGCAGTAGAAGGATCTCCAGGAACAGCAACCGCAAGTGTTAGCATGCATGAAGTTAAAGAACGTGTTGGGGCATTGTAGAATTTTGAATATACCATTTCTTTATCATAAATTTTTTAGAGTTATGCTGTTCTATTATATTTATACAACCCTCTTCCAATGCCATCTTTAGCTTTACTAAAATGACCATTGTGATCTGGACTGACTAATCTATCAAACATTATTTTCTTTCTAGTGAGATCGTATAATAAGATAGGATTATGCCCACCAGATTCTTTATCAGCAGGCCTGCCACCATAACCCAACCCAGAAATAAGCAAGTCAAATTTCTTTTTTTCTATGCCAATAGGAACACCGCCTAATCTGCTATGGAACCTTGGCACATCATCATAAGGCACATCTACAGCTTCTTCTTGTTCTGCACTCGCCAAATCTTTAAATCTCCTGAAGAAGATATAATTTTGTGGAGTAAATTCTTTGATTGGAAGTACAGCAACACCCTGTTTAGAAAGTTTTCTTCTAAGTTCTTCATCTTTAAGATGGCTCTCATCTAAAACATAGTATTTGCCATTTATATTAACAACCAGGGTCTTACCTTCTTTAACCGCTTCTTTAGTCGCTTTATAATGCCTAAACCTTGAATAAGGCATGATTGCTTCAATATCCTGATGCCCAGAATTTACATTATCCCTATTAATTTTTAACGCTAACTCCCTGACTGCATTTATTAGATGGCTACCTATGTTTCGCTTACTATATTCTTCAGTTAAATTAACACTTACATTTGGGCAGACCAAAACATTTCCATTTGAATCATAATTATCAAACACATAATTGCCTGTAGCTGCTTTCCAAGTTTTTGGGATTTCTTGCCAAGAATTTATGCTCAATCTATTTGCATTTATAATTCCAACTAATTTACCTTCATAATACGCAACTATCTGCCCATCTCTAAATTTTTCAGAGCGAGCTCGCAACTGACCTGCAATGGATTCAAGGCGTTTAGATTTTCCGCCTCTTCTCTCATATTTGATGATCTTTCCCCAATTTTCGTAAGTCAGTTCTGCAGCTGCCCTAACTTCAGCATCATTTGTAATGTCAAGAACTTTTAATTCCAAACCTGATACTGCTTCTGCTGTGCCCATATTTAAGCCTGAAATTGGGGTTATTTTTAAATATTACCAAAAAAAAGCGGATAATATACTAACTTTAAAAAAGCCAGAGCCGCCAATGTAGTGGGCACAATTTCAATTACCGACGCTAAGTTACGACGGGCAAGACCATTTAATTGCACATTAATTAACACAACAAGCAATACTTTTTCCATGATTACCACTATTAACTATTTGTAGAGGAGGAGCAACTGTTTTATTAATCCATCCCGTGCCCACGGCGGCTCTGGCTTTAATAGTTATTAATCTGTTATCCACTGCAAATATCGCATAATTTTATATATATGAAACAAAATTGAGAGTATAAAAATGTCCCAACTAAAAGACCTAATCCTGAAATACGCTTTGCAGAACTCAGTCAAGTTTGACGGAAAGCCAAACATAGGCGCAGTAATTGGAAAATTAATAAGTGAAGATGCTGCCTTAAAAACCAAGATTGCTGAAGTTCAGAAAGAGATCAAGAAAACAATTTCAGAAATTTCTAAGTTAACAGTTGAGCAGCAATTGGCAAAATTACAAGAGATTGCTCCAGAATTATTGGAAAAGAAAGAAAAAAAGAAAAGAGAGCTTCCTGAACTGCCAGGAGCAGTTGATGGCAAAATTAAGGATTTTGTCACAAGAATCCCGCCAGAGCCAAGCAAATATGCACACATAGGGCATGCATTAAGTTTTCTGTTGAATTATATGTATGCAAAAAAATATAATGGCAAATGCATAATGAGATTTGAAGACACTAATCCAGAGACCTGCAAACAGGAATATGTTGATGCAATGATAGAAGATGTAACAGGATATCTTGAGATAAAGCCAGACAGGATATTCAAAGTCAGCGAAGACATGGACAGATTTTATGAGTTTGCTGAAAAGCTTGTTGCGTTAGGCAATGCTTATGTCTGCTTTTGCGCAAGAGAAAACATGCAGGAATTGAGGCATGCAGGAAAAGAATGCAGCTGCAGGCAGAAAAAAACTTCTGAGAATCTGGAAGCATGGCATGATATGCTAGCAGGCAATTATGAGGACGGAGTTTGTGTACTGCGACTGAAAGGAGACATGGAAGCATTGAATCATGTTATGAGAGACCCTGTTTTATTTAGGATGTCTCGAGAGAAACATTATTCTTTGGGAGAAAAGTATTTTGTCTGGCCAATGTATGATTTTGAGAATGCTGTAGAAGACAGTATTTCTGAAACAACGCATATCCTAAGAAGCAATGAATTTGGAAGTATGAGAGTCGAGTTGCAAGATTACATCAAAAAATTATTGGGTTTTTCTAATCAGATTAATGTTGAGTATGGAAGGTTTGCAATCAACGGCACAACCACAAAAGGTAGAGAAATAAGAGAGCTGATAGAGAAAAAACTAGTTGCTGGATGGGATGATCCTAGATTAGTCACATTGAAAGCGATGAAAAGAAGAGGCTTTCTGAAAGAGACTTTTTACGAACTTGCTGTTGAAGTTGGATTGACACCTTCTCCTACAAACTTGGATTGGAGCATTGTTGAAAGCATCAACAGGAAATCTTTAGACCCAGTTGTCCACAGACATTTCTTTGTTGAAGATCCTGTCGAGATAAAGATAGAAAATGCCCCTAAACAGGAAGTTGAATTAAATCTGCATCCTGAGAATAAGAAAGGCGGAAGAAAATTTTCTACGCATGATCTGTTTTATGTTGCTAGAAAGGATTTTGAAGAGTTAAATGCTGCTGGCTTGTATAGGCTAATGGATTGCGCTAATTTTACAAACGATAAAAAGAACAATATAGTTGAGCATAGTTTTCTCTATCACAGCCGTGAATACGAGCAGTACAAGAACGATGAAAAGAGTATGAACAAAAAGATTATGCATTGGTTACCTGCTGATGATTCTAATAAGAAGAAATTGTTTGATGTCGAGATTCTGATGTCAGATGGCAGCATTAAAACAGGAGTTGGCGAGAGCAATCTTAAAGACGTCAAAGTTGGAGAGATTATCCAGTTCGAAAGGTTTGGGTTCTGCAAGCTGGAAAAGATAGAGAAAGGAAAAGAAAGTAATAATAACAGTGACAAAGAAAATAATTCTAAATTGTTCTTTATCTGGACGCATAAGTGAAGAGTATTATTCTTTTGGGATTATTGTTACTAACTAGAGTGTTAATCTATTTATCTTTCTTCACAATTGCCACAAAATTACCAGGAAAATAAAATGCCCTTGCGAATGCTTCGTAGCCTAACTCACGGCCCCATAAACAGATAGGCATTAATTCAATTAAATTTCTGGCATCGTTAATTCCTTTATGATATCTTGGACCAAAAGACATTATTTTAGGGTCATCTAATATCCTGGTGGCTAAGTCCAATTGTGTGTATAAATGCTCCTTTCTTTTAATTATTGCATGGTTTACAAATCTTTGAAGCTCATTTTTTGCTTGGAAATTAGATTCATCAGCTGCAGCCTTACTAAAATCATATCCGAATATTGCCAGCCATGATTTATTCCTCATTATTTCATCTTCTGCAAGCTCTATTTCAAGTTTGTCCCCCAAGCTAAATCCTGTATCAGAATCAACTCTTTCTAAGCGAGACTTGCTGTATCTTTGACCTGCAATATGATCTCTTTTCAGAACTGCATATTTAGTATTTTCTACTTGTACAACCACAAATTCCGTGCCTGGCAATTTGGCATACTCATATTCTGTCAAATGCACAGTGCTGGTTTTTGGAGAGTATCTGCTTAGATAATCATTCCAAGAAAGCGAATTGATTATCTTGTAATGCAACCTACCATGAACATATCTTCTGGCAATAGCTGAAATTGAATCTATAAGTTTTTCATGCAAAGAATCTGCATGCCATTGGTTATTACCTTTTCCCTCATTACAGTTTTCCTCTTCTGCCAATAGTACTCTCTCTAAACAAACCTCTCTTGCTGTCCTTGGCTCTATACCATGCTGCTCAATAAATAATTGCCTGGCTTTTATCCAGTTTAGTTTTTTCCTATCTCTTTTGCCAGGCTCTACAGTAAGTTTTTCTATTGCCATAATTACCCAATTTTAATACTATTATCACTCACAAGATTGCTCTTACTATAAAAAATAACATTTAATTTAAGTGANNATAGTAACATTTATATACTAGTATGCTTTTATAGTTTCATAGACGAGAGATGCAGTTAAATGCAGCAATCGTCATCGCCACCAAAAATACATAATCGCTAATCAACGCAATGCAATAACAGCAAAGCGTCATTAGCACTAACTTAAGCGCATTGTGACAATGTGTTTAATCATGATCAAAGGCTCTCTGAAGAAACCCTTATAATATTCTAAAAAATTATAAGCCCTCTTCATACACCCTCTCACTCGATCAGGGAGCCATTTTCTTCATCTCACAGGAATCATAAGGTTACAGATGTTACACCTCATCGCAATGCAGATTTGTACGGGAGAAAGCAAATTGCATTGTACTCACTCACAGCTGTTTGGAAAGATGGCTATCGGTCCAAGCAGCTTCCCTCTCATAGAGATTACATAGACAACGCAAGGCAGCGAACACACGAAACCAGATATTATATAAATAAGAGATAAATAAAAACCCAGCAACCACAAAAAAAGAGGTTACACCAACCCATATATAAGCAAAAAAACGCAGGGCTAAAAAAACTTAGCGCAAATGCCTTAGTAAGCGGCAAAAATAAAAGCAATAAAAACACAACAAACAATAGTGATAGGACAAAGGATTTACAACAGTTTTGAATACTAAAGCTAAGTAAGCCCTGCATTTATATTTAAGTTATAGCGATAAAAGAGACCAGTTGATTGCTTGAATATTTTTAAGCAAAAAAATTATTAGGATATAAATTTGTGTGTAGTGACTTACAGCGACGTGAATCAGAGCAGTGATGACAATGTTGAATGATACTTGGAAGTACAGTAAAGTACAGACTATAATGCTCATCCAGAGCAACATAGACGGAAAGAGAAAGGATTTTCTAAATACCTATTTGTTGAATGTGCAAAGCAAGATCAGCATAAAGAACAATATCAGGAATAATAATACTAATCTGTTAGAAAGCGATTGAGTATTTGTTGAGAATGAAGAAGAAAATAGTTTATATTTTTAGATTATTATTTTTACATTAAGGTATCCTGTTCAAGCTTTTAAGCAAATAATTTTCTATATCTTCGTCATCAATAATCTTATCTGCAGCCTCTTTCTTATGTTCAATAACTTTATTCTCGGTAGATTCAAATCCACCAATATTTGCGCATGCTTCCCTTAATTTTATTTCTGCAATCGAGCTTTCCTCTTCACTTAACTGCTTTGGCTTCCATTCAAAGTTTAGGTTATCGCCCTGCTGCATCCTGGGAATTATGTGCATCGCTACATGAGGGATATCCTGGCCTGCAGCAACACCATTTGCGATTATCATGTTTGTGCCGCCCAGATTAAGGCTGTCAAACAATGCTGCTGAAAGTTTGCTTGCAACTGTGAACATTTTTGAGGTTTCAGCATCAGGCACCTGCTCGAAGATGGTATGATGCTCTTTAGGCACTAGCATAATATGCCCTAATGACGCAGGCTCTTGGTTTAAGTATGCTATTAGCTTATCATCCTGATAGACTATCTCTACCTTAGTGTTTCCATGCACCACTTGGCAATATTTGCAGTTTGGTCGTGTCATTTTTGTTTCAATACATTAATAGGTTTTTACAATAGATTATCATCCGAACAATTTCGCGATTACATCCAAGTCAACTCCAGACTTAGGTTTCTCTGCAGATTCTTCTTTGCCATCATCTTCTTCCGGTTTTTTATCATTATTAGCCACATCATCATTATTTTCTGTCACATCATCATTTTCCTGCGAACTGTCATTTTCATCTTCATGAGCTTTCTTCCTTGGTTTTCTTTTATGAGCAGTAGTTTGAGGTACTCTCTCTTCTTCCTCTTCAGATTCCTGTTCTTTTTCGTCATTAGATGCATCTTCTTTTTCTTCTTCTGAGTTTTCTTCTTCTGGAGTTTCCTCAACATCTATAACCCTCGGCTTATTCTCAATCTCTTTTCTTTCAACAAATCCTATCTCCTCTAACTTTTTTCTCTTATTTTCCAGCAAACCTTCATCTGGTCTTATTTTTATATCCATCATTGCAGGGATAGTAGTATCTTGTGCACCTGTAAAACCCATAGTCTGATCAGGCAACAGTCTAGTCCCTTTGCCTTCTTTTTTATCTTCAGATTCTGGTTTTTTCTCTGCATAATTCAGAACTTCTTTTATCCTCGGCGCAAGCTTATCTTTGATCTGCTTTAGCTGAGTATCATTGATCCTGTATTTAGGTATTGCAATATTTAATCCATCTTTTTCATCTCTAGGGATGATATGAAGCATGACATGCTGGGCTTTTTGGCCTGCTGCTGCTCCATTTGCGACAAATATTGTTGTTCCTTTGGCTTCAAGAGCTTTTAACATGACATTAGAAATAGCTTTTGCAACCATTGCTAAATGCCCCAATATTTCATCAGGCACTAAAGGCAATACAGCATAATGTTCTTTTGGCAATAAGAGAACATGGCCTGCATTTGCTGGATTAATGTCAAGCACGCCTAAGCAATTGATATCTTCATATATTTTTTTTGCCTGCTGTTTGCCAGATGAAATATGACAGAATATGCAATTTTGCTTTTGATAATCGCGAAGCTCTTCAGGAGACATCCTGCTTAATCTTTCCTGCAATTCCTGTGCCTGTTCCTGGTTCATCTGCTGCTGCGCCATATTGAAACAATAGAATTAATTACGTTTATAAATCTTTATGGTATAATTATTTGCTGGAATTGGATTTGCTGATCGCATCATTTGTGAATCCTATGCATGTGTTCTTTGTGTCGTTCCATTTTAACTCATTGCAGAGTGTAAGGTTCTTTGTGTTCACAGCTATCTTGCCTATGCAGATGTCTCTTGCAAATGGATTTGATTTGCTCTTTATCTTTTCGCAGGTAGGAATTGATTCAGTAGCTACACCGATTGTTGAATAGCAGGTTATCTTTTTTTCAGCTAATGCAATTTTCTCACATAACTCAGCATTCTTATTTGCTACACCTATAGTCAAATAGCATTCATCTGCCAAAGCTTCTTCATTAACTTTTGCGCATAAATCGCTGCTGCTCTTATTGATAGCAATATCTTTCAAGCAGATGTTGCTTTTCTCCCTGTTTGTAATCTTAGAGCAAGCATCTGCATTAAGCGTATTAGTGGAAACAACAAGTATGCATCCTTCTTTTGTTCCAGGATCTGCTATGTTTTCACATAACTCAATGCTGCCTGTCAAATCTGCAAGGTTGGCATAACATGTCTCTTGTAATAACTCATTTTTCATTATCTCACAGCTGCCTGAATCAAGGTTTGCAATTGCATCTTTTAGAATCTCTTGGTCAAGAAGGTATTCTTCCTTCTCTTTTTGGAGCTCTGCTGGAGTTTTTAAAGGAAGATTCTTATCCTGGCCTTGCTCGATCTTGATTGCTGGATTTACCTCATTTGTAGGCTTGATAGGAACAGTGCATGAGCTGACTAATAACAATATCAGAACTAACATCAATACTATTGCTATTGAGATTTGCTTAATCTTAAGTGCCATATATCTAGAATTAACGTGCTTATTTTTAAAGTTTTTGATATGTTTAACAAGTTTACGTTTAATTCCAAAACGATGGCGACTGCCAACGAACACTATTTATTAGAAGGATTACTTAATTTTAACACTTATTACCATCTGTATGGCACCTGTGCTGTATCTCTTTTTTTATGTCTTCTAATGCAGTATGCACTGCTTTGCTCAGATCCCATTCAAGAACATCAGATTCAAATATCTTCCTAGGAGTATGCAATCTTGCAATGACCTGATAACGCTTCCTGTTTCCGCCTTTGCTCTGCGGCTTTATGTGCACAATAAGCTGTGTTATCTTTTTTACTTCTCTCTCTAATTTGCCATAGTATGAAGAGCAGACTGCTTTTGCAACAGTCAATTCATCTGCAGATAACTTATCTGTGCCTACATATTGTATGGTGTCCATTTGAGTAAGGTATATCTGGTTATATTTAATAGTATTGGTTATTTGCTTTTTATTGTTATGACCAAATAAAAGCATCATCCATATTTGATCTGTAGCACATGCATCGTCAGCACTCCTACTGCGAACAAGACTCTCAATAACCTAAATATCTGCTTTGCATGAGACGCAGGACTTCTGACTATAGACCACATTCCTTCAATGATCAAAAATGCACTGCCTGCAAGCGCTGCTACATCAATAAATAGAGGATCCAAATAGCTGCAGTTAGGGACAAGATTTCTCTCGTTTGCGCTGAAGATCAGGATTATTGTAAGCACAACGATAATAGAGAAGATGATCATCGCTGCATCAACTTCTATCTGGAAGAGGTGCTCTTTCTTATCCTGTTTTTTAAAGCCTGAGAAGATATTTCTGACAGAACCTGCAGAGTGAGAAATAGCTTTATTTCTTAAACTCTTCATCCTCTTTTTTGCCATTGAAAGAAATAATAAATTAGGGTATATATATCTTGCTGTTTTTGAAGCAAATGCTCATATCTCTTCTAATATTGTATCGAAATTCTTCCTTGATGGGTCATGCTTGTATTTCTGCGCAAACTTGAGGATGCGCTTGTTGATGATTAGTCCTTTGTTCTCAAGACCATAAGCAAAGCTTCCAGATGTAAGGAACTGGCAGAATTGCGTGACATTTTTTGGATCTAATGTTTTTCTGCATCTTTCAAAATCGATCATCCTTGCACCGTCTGTGGTTATGAGAATATGCTTGACAGGATGATGCATCTCTTCTTTGTTGATCTGCAACAGGTCCATCTCATAACATTGCCTGAAGATATCCTGGATGACATGCCTAATCTGGTTCTTGTTGCTGTGCTGGACATAATCAAACAGTTTCTCTCCATCAATATATTCCATGATAAGGAAATCCTTGCCTGAATGCAGCATCTTTGGCCCAATCTTTTTCTTATTAAGTATCTTAAGCCATCTGCTCTCCATGTCTACCCTGCTTACAGCGCCAGGATTCAGGTCAACTTTTATTGCAATATCTTTGCCTTTGTAAGTTCCAGAATATACAATTCCGCGATGTCCTTTTGCAAGAAAATTTATGTTCTTAATGCCCTTTAATCTTTTTATTATAGGATTTTTTTCTGCAGTGTAGACATAAAGCTCTTCAAATGAAACTTTTTGCTTTGCAACGCGTTTGAAAGTAAATCCATGGTCTATCATTATGCTCTCAACTTTAACCGGATTGGTAAGTGATGAGATAAGAAACAAGATCATACCATTATCATCCAAATATTCTTTCACTTGTGTAAAGAATCTCTCCATGATCTCATAGCCATGCTTGCCGCCAGAGGTTGCCAATGCGCTTTCTTGCGGCTCATTTGGATCTGAAGGAAGATATGGTGGATTAAATATAATGGTGTCAAATTCATTGCTCACAGAATCAAAAAGATCAGATTTTTTGAAGAGGATTTTTGGGTGATGTATTGTTTTTTTGCAATAGTCGATTGATGCAGGGTTGATATCAACTGCCTGCACGCTCCTGACATGCCTTGAATTAGCTGCTGCTAGGGCTTGGATTCCAGTGCCTGTGCCAATATCCAGGACATTGCCAAACGCAAATCTTGAGACTTGTTTTTCCAGTAAGTATGAATCTTCTCTTGGCTCGTATAGCATGATTGTTTCCATTTTTATCATTCCTCGATTATTTCATTGTTAATTGTTGTTAGTATCTTATGATTAGTATTATTATTTTTATTTAATATTAGTATTGGTATTTAACTAAACTCCTGATCAACTGCGTGCATATATTCTTTGACACGCGTAAGCATCGATGCAAGCATAAACTTCTCAACCTTCTCTTCAAATGTGTCATGGAGCTTCTGATGCTCAGTAATCCTGTAATTGTTAGTTATCTTTTCAACCAGATATAAATCTCTTAATCTTTTTATCTGTCTTCTTATGTTGGAAGAAGCAATGCCGCGCAATTGTAGGTTCTCTTGTTTTCTATACTCTATTACCTGCTTTACTATGTCATCGCTGGAAAGCAGATTCTGCATAACATTACCTGCTGCCTTTGAATTATTACCAGCCACAGCCTGTGAACTTCTTGCTTTTAGCAACACATAAAGCACATCAACTATAACATCTCTTGAATCGCCTGGCTGCAATAACCCAACTGAAAGCAATAATTTTTTTAGGAGTTGTCTTCCTGCTAAGTTAGCTGGCTTCTCATATCTCCTTAATGTAATCTCCTGTAAAGGTGTGTCACGGATGACTTTTTGAGTATTTGACAAATTAGCTGCCCCCTCTTCTCGTTTATTGTCTGTAGTATATATAACTTTATAACCACTTTTTAATTAACACGCCTGAATAATATCAAAATCTAAGCGCATGATTTATTTGCTTTGATTAATGATTAAAACTTATTAGCAGTTAGTTAGAAGTTAGTGGTATATTAATGTTGTGGATGGTTTGTGGTAACTGGGGAGTGAGATATACCTATATAAGAAAATTATCAAAGTTAGTAGGTTATTACTTCAAGACATTTTATTTTTAAGCTCTTGCAGCCTTGTGCCCTTTTTCATAAGGTTTAGAGCTTCCTTTACCTTTACTGCTTCTTTTTCACCAACATCCTGCCAAGCGCCTGCAAGTTCCATTATTTTGTTTTTATAATTTGTATTTTTGTCCATAATTTTTAGAATAGTAATATAGATATAAACCTTTCTCCATCTTTATTATTATTTCTCCAATCTCTTCCCATCAACCCAAACTTTACCATTCCCATTCTCTAGTATTCTGCCTTTGACTTTGGTGTTGTATAGGTAGATGTTTGCATTGTCATGTGCAATTACATCTTGATTAATAATTGAATCATAGAAATAGTAAGTTACATTCTCTCTTGCGATTGCGATCATTGCATTTGAGTTTCTTACAATAGCACGAGAAGTTCCGCCATAATTCTGCAAATCTGCTAAGTCAGAATCAGAGATCTCAATAGTTGCATTATTGAATGCCTGTGGATACCAGTCTCTTGTAAATGTATTGATGAGCCTTAATTTGTTTGTATCAAAATCAAGGGAAAAATCAGGATATGTTTTTGTTTTCAATCCAGAAACTTTGACATAAGCGTTCTGTGATTCCTTTCTTTCCCAGTCAGAGCCTGCGTTTATGCCTATCGTCATCTTGCTGTCAACAAAAGTTATGTTAGTGTATTTGTCAAGCGTAGTTCCCCAATCAGTAAATTCTGAGTTTTTTACATCTATCTGCATCAGATTATTTTCATTGTTGGGAATTTTTAAACTATAATCATCTACATGACCTTTTGGAAGATTGAATGTACCAGAAGTATTTGTCATCACAAGCTCAAAAAACAAGCTGCTTTCAACAGCATCTACTTTCACATTTTGGCTTAATGTCAGGCCAACAGTGCTCTCTTTGATATCGAATTTGACATTATCGCTAGAGCCATGCCAAGGCGAACAACAGCCTTCACCATGCACATTCTTGAACTTAATTTGAGGATTATTATTATATTGAAAGTTAAACCATTTGCCATCTGTTGTTAACTTCACATTTTCAAAATCCAGCATCGCATTGTCTTGGATATAAACCCTGAACTGCTGGTTGAAATCCTGATTAAAGACAAGCTCTGAATCTTTTACAATCAATTTTCCTGTGCCGTTGACAAAGATATTTCCTTTGATGACAAATTTAGTATTATTTATGATATGCTCTCTGTTTGTGACAATCAAGTCACCTGTAAAATAAGTCTGCTCTCTTGGATAAAGAAGATTATCTTTTAGTTCTGTCAATTTGCTGAGGAGATTATTTTCAGCAGGCAGGTTTTTATCAGTATTTGAAGGAATTGGAGTTTGTTCTTTTGGAGACGGAAGCTCTTTTGTAACAACAATAGGCTCTGGCTCGGAATCTTTTTGGAGAGATTTCTCTTGTACATAAACTTGTTTCTGAGAAATATTTTCTTGAGGAATAGACGAGCAGCTAGTTAACATGATTACAGAAAGAAGCACGATTATTAGCTGAGTTATTTTTTTCATTATAAAGCCATAATTCATTTGGTATAAATAGGTTTCTAAAAATAGTTTTCTGATAATAACATTTAAAAACAAGCGCCCATTTTTACATTAGTATCAGCGAAATGTAGGCTTTGCTCGCCTGAATCCTGATCTGGTAAAACAAACCAGCAAATGCCTATAAAAAAACAATACGCAATAAAAATAGGCTAAAATTAACTAACGGAGGCAATAAAAATGGGATTATACAAGTACTTGAGAGAAGCTTGGAAAGATAGCGAGAATGACGAACTTTGGAAGCAGAGATTGATCGAATGGAGAACACAACCTGCTACATTAAGATTAGAGCATCCGACAAGATTGGATCGTGCTCGATCATTAGGTTATAAGGCAAAGCAAGGAATCTTTGTTGTTCGCGAAAGAGTCAGAAAAGGCGGACACAGAAGGCCACAGCCATATTCTAAGGGCGGAAGAAGAACTAAGCACGCAACACACAGGTTAGACTTAAAGAAAAGCTATCAGGTGATTGCAGAGATTAGAGTTGCAAGGCAGTATCTTAACTGCGAAGTCCTTAACAGCTATTATGTCGGTGAAGATGGGATATCTAAATGGTTTGAAGTCATCATGGCAGACAGGACACATCCTTCTGTTATTAACAACCCTAACTACAGCTGGCTTTCAGATGCAAGAGCTAGAGCATTTAGAGGAATAACATCAGCTGGAAGAAAATCACGCGGATTAAGGATAAAAGGCAAAGGCGCAGAAAAGAACAGGCCTAGCTTAAGAGCGCATTCCAGAAGAGGGAATTAGTCAGCAAGATTAATTGATAAAATTAAGTCAACTGATTAGAACTATTTTATTTTTATTATTTTTTTGTTATTAAGTTTTATTTCTTTTAGTTTATTTCTAATTTATTCATCACATTTTTTCTTTACACTTATCTTGAGGGATGGCCTTTTGGCAAATTCCTGGTAACATCTGCTAGCTCAACTTGCCATTCTCTTTTTTCAGTTAGCTCATACACTCCATCAAATTTTCTGTCAAGTGTGTCTTGAAATCTTTTAAGATGAGGCGCAAAAGAAATAGCAGCTGCAGTCGTCGCTAATGTAGTTACTGCTATCCCTTTATTGCTTGGATCCGGATTTGGAAGCCCTATGGCACTGATTACCGCTTGCTTGCTAGAAGCATCATATTCTTTTATCTTGCGCAGCAGAGTCTTTCCTGCAGCATCTTTCTCAACCCTGTATTGATAGAGCTTGTTATCGCCTCCACTTCCTGTCAGATAATATGCTTCGCCTATGATCGTGTTGCCTGATTTGTGGTCTGGAGTATCTTGAGGATAATACCTTACAACAAAACTTCCATTCCTAGAGATGTCATGGTAATCCCATCTGGAATTCTTTGAATCATATGCTAATATACCATGAAGTCTGCTTACTTTTGTATCTCCCTCTACCTTTCCTAGCACAGAAAGCCGTTTTAATTGTGCAGAACTTTTATCCTGCAGAAGTTTGCTTAAATCTCTCTCACCCAAACTTAATTGGAGCCTTGCCATTCCATCAGCATCCAGATCCTGAACTTCTCCGACTTTACTCCCCCTACCTACTACATAGATAAGAGATGGGTCAAGCTGTATCCCTGCAACTCCCTGAATCTTTAGTTCTAGTGTCATTTTATGCTTTTATTTTAGTTTATGTTATTACATCTATTTAATTCTAAACACCTTAAGAACGGAATCTATAAATCTGCCTACTCCTTTTCTTTCTTGAGTTGTTGCATTTGTCTCATCTTTAGCTTTTAGCACAATCCTGTATGGATTTGTCTTAGTATCTAATTGATCCAAATAAAATCTCTGTATACCTACATCACCTTCCGAAAGTTCAGGAGGTTGATTTAAAACAGCAGGATTTGGTGCCAAATAGATTTCTGTCCTTTCAATTGTTGGATTTAAGACGGCAACTGTACTTATGCCCTCTAGATTTTTAGCTTCAAAAGGAACTTTTACTAATTCGTAATGCGGCAATGCAGTTTCTTGTTTTTCAGCAGATCCTTTTGTCGCCTCAAAAACATTATATTTTGAGATTTCATGAAGAGTATTTGACACAAAATAAGCTTCACCTATCGACAATTTTTCTCCGCCCTGCACAGGTTTCTTAGCCTTATAATAATTTACGATCAATGTTCCGTTCCTTGAAGAGTCACTATACAGCCATCTTTTTTTTCCTGCATCATAAGTTAACCAACCATGTTTTTTGCTTACATCTGTATTCTTAGAGGTAGCTGCGATTATCTTTTTATGACTATGTTTAATTCGGACAATATCACCTGGCTCAAGACCTATTTCAGTTTCTAATGAACCAGGAGAAACCACAGGCTTGCCTATCTGATAACTAGTTTCTGGTACAAGCACACCTTTTTTAGGCTGATGATCCTTACCAAGAATATCCTTTGTGTCTTTTTGCACAATGACTTCCAATCTTTCTCCTTCTATGCTCATCTTTAACCCATCCCTGTAATCTTAAATTTAAGTTTATCAAAGATATCATCTTCATAAACTGGCCTTCCTCTGAAATTATTAAAGGTTGTGACATATTCCTTTGTAATCGGATCAATGTATTGCTTTCTTACAAATTTTTTATTGTCAGTTTCTGCTTCTTGAGCAGTTTCTTTCTCAGCGCTTTTAGAATCAGCTGATTTAACAATTGCAAAATTATGCTTTTTATCTGCTTCGTTAGAATTTCCAGCAGCATCCTCTGTCTCAGAATCAGGGCTGCCAGAATCAACGCCATCATGTTGTGCATCTGAATCTGGATTTTTGGCAGCGTGAATAATATTGGCAGCAGAATTAATGCCAGTATTAAATGAATTATCTGATGTAGAAGTGTTAGAATTAAAACTATTTCCAACTATTGACGGTGCTAATACTCTTGTTATTGCGTCTAGGTCTATGGTCATTTTAAGGTAAATCTCTCAAGACTTTGATAGATAAAAAATCCACCCATGAGGTTGTGAGGGGTGTTTGGTTTAGAAACACGGACTCATGGGCGTGGATTATTAGATAGAAGAAAGAATAAGTAGTATATAAGCTTTGCTATTTTTTGACTACTTAAAAGTGATAATATTGTCCGCAAAATAGTGATAATAGATAATGCGGCTATTTTAAGATTAAACCTGCATATCCTTCTTTCAGAACAACATGCGCATACTTCTCAAGACCTTTCGGTGGAT
>DUGA01000022.1 GCA_013331615.1 Candidatus Woesearchaeota archaeon
TGAGATAGAGAATTTCATGAGTTTTGTGGAAGATGAGATAACAGATGCAAAAGAGCTCGGCGCAGATGTCAATGAAGCTGAGAAATTGCTGCAGGACGTTAAAGATACTGTAAGCTCGCTCCAGAGCATGAAAACATCAAAAGAGTTTGACAGAAGAGCATTTATGAAAAACATGAATTTCCTAAGACGAGTGCATCCAAAGATGGAGAAAGTCATGAGAGAGCTAAGAGCAGTTAGCGAAGTAAGAAGGATAATTGAAGAGATAGAATATCACTTTGAAGATTTTGAGCAGCAGCTTTCAGATTTTAAGGCTTTTGGCATAGACACAAGCGAAGCAGACAAGCTTTTGGAAGAAGGTAAATCAAACCTTCAGAAAGTTATTGAGCTGTATAAGTCAGGCAAAGCGCAGCAGGCATTTACTATATTAAGAAAGATGGAGCCGCTTGGAAGAAAAGCTGAACGTTTGATGAGGCAGTACAGCAAAGAGATGGACAGTTCTGGAAGAAGAGGAGAATTTGGAAGAGACCAGATAGAAGATGTTTTAGATGAGGCATTCACAAGAATCCCGTTAGCAGAGGGAAAAATAAATGAACTTGCTGATGAAGGCATAGACACTTCAGATGCAGAGGAAGTTCTTGGCAAGATTAAAGGGATAATGTTCAAGGCAAAAGAGCTGTACAAAGAAGGGAATAATCAAGATGCGATGGATGTTGCAAAGCAGGCATTCCCATATGCAAACAAGCTTGAGAAATTATTTTCCCAGTACAAGAAAAAAAATCTAGGGATAGAGGAATTCAGAAGCCTTGAGTTTGTGGGCAGCGCAAAAGTCGATGATTTAGGCAATACAGAAAGCGCAGATTTAGCAGGTACTGATGGTAGCAGCATGCTTGAAACAAATAAAGTAAGCGCATTAAAGAACACAGTGCAGAAGATAAGAGCAGAAATTAAACAAGTGTTAAGCGCTGCTGACAATAATCTGCCAACTGCTGAGTCAAAGATAAAAGAGTTTAAGGCTGCAGGAGCAGATGTCTCTAAAGCAGAAGAACTTCTTGTAAAGATCAAGAAGATTGTAACTGATGCAAAAGAAAAATTTGCATCAAATGATTTTGTAAGTTCATTGGAGAAGGTTGAAGAAGCATATCCTTTAGCAGACAAGCTAGAGTCTGAGTTTGGGAGATTTGAGAAAAAAAGGACAAAGGATGATGTGAGATCAGAGGTTGAAGCAGTATTGCTAAAAGCTAAGAATAGGCTTCCAAGCGTAAGAGATTCTTTGAAAGCATTTAAGGAAGAAAGCATAGATGTATCAAAATCAGAAGAGCTTCTTGGTGCGATAGAAAAACTTGTTGAAGATGCAGAATCCAAGTATGAAGACGGAGATTATAAGGCTGCATTGAAGATCTTGCAGCGTGCATTCCCTCTAGGTGGTGAGATAGAAAGGCTCTTTGACGGCTATAACAAGAACAGGAAAGATGACACTAAGATAAAGCAGCAGCTTGACGCAATCTATAAGGAAGCAGATGCCCAGATGCCTGAAGTTGAAAAGACATTTGGAACATTGGCTTCAAATGGAGTAAATGTTGAAGAAGGAAAGACTCAGCTTAATGATCTTAAGAAAATATTGGCAACAAGCCAGAGCCTTTACCAGCAGAACAAGTTCAAAGAAGCTCTTGTAATAATAAAGAAAGCTGAAAGTTCTGAAGTCGAGCTGAGCCATAAGATAAGCCAGTACTTCAGCGAATTAGAATCCGGCAAAAAAGAAAAGCTTTCTGCAGATGTCCAGGTACAGAAGGATGAGTCATTGCTTGCAAAGATCGGCTTCAAGAAAGAAGAGAAAGACAAGTATGACCAGTTTGATGATGACTTCAAAAAGTTTGAAGATGAAGTAGACATCAAGCTGCCTGACAAGAACAGGTTTGAGGATGATGAAACTAGCGATGAATTTGATGAAGGCAGCAGAGGAGATGAAAGAAATTTTGGAAATGACAGAGGATTTGACGATAGGATGGGCGGTGACCAAGGTTTTGATGACAGAAGCAACAGGGATTTTGGACAAGGCATGAGCGACGATAGAGGGTTTGACGATAGACGCGGACCAGATGCAGGATTTGATTCTAAGCAGATGCCTGACTCTAGAAGCATGCCATCAAGAACTGAAGGACCAAAGGATTTTGGAGATGAATTTGATGAGAGATATGATAAAGAAGCAAATCAAAGATTTGAAAAGCAAGCAACTGAGACAGAAAGAAACCTCAGGGAAAAAGAATTTAATCAGAAATTTGACAGGGTAAGCGATGATGAGAGAAGAAATATTGAGCAAAAAGAGTACGAGCGAATAAAGGAAGAGAAGACAAGGCAGATAGAACAGGAGATAAGGCAACAGAGGATGGGCGAAGCTGAAAGGATGCCACAGAATACTGCTATCCCTATGACTGTGCCTAGATAAAGATAATAGGAAATATGTTTTAATAAGAAAGGTGAGAATCATGAAAAAATGCAATATCTATCTATTGATAAGTTTAACAGTATTACTTTTACTTGTCGGCTGCCAGAAATCACTTGAAGGCAAGGAAAGCGTTGGTGTATTCAAGGATTCATCAAGCGCTTCTGGCTCTATATTCGGAGATAAGTCAGGAGAGACAGGCAAGATCTTTGGCGGCAAAGAATCAGAGACAGGCAAGATATTTGGAGATAAACAAAGCTCTGGATTAACTGGAGAGGCTATTGCTGAGATAGGGTAGATTTCAGTAACCTAAGTTCCATTTATCTAAACTATATTTTTCTTTATATAATCTCTCAGCAGCAGCAAGTTCTTCATCTGTTAATTTATCGTCTGCAAAATCTAAATTAAAGTTTTCTTCAAATCCTTGTTTTAATGCATCTGCAACATCGTCAAATGAGGTTTTTTTGTCAGAAGATAAACTTTTTAGTTGATTTATTGAAGTTACTCTCTCCTTAGTCGCTTTTACTGCAGCATCAAAATCAGTGTTAAAGAGTTTGCACATCTTTTCTACATCGCAGCCGATAAGGATTGCGCCGTGCTGCAATATTTTTCCGTTGATTCTTCGTTGTGCGCTGCCTACAATTTTTTTATTGGTTGAGAGAATCTCATACCAGCTTGGCTCGTTAAAGCAGATAGCAGTTTCGGTTTTTATTGGTTTAGTCTCTTTCATGACAGCAGATATACCTAAACTTTGTAATGCATTTAAAATCCCTTTACTGATTATCTTATATGATTCAAGGATGCTGTCTTTGTGGAGTTTTGGAATGATTTTATCGGAGTCATAATTCTTATCATTCAAATCAATTATGACAGAATATGTTAATTCCATCTCATGAGTGTCATGCAAAACTGCTTTTCCGCCTGTCGGACGACGTACAATATCTATTCCTAGTTTCTTGCAAGCTTCTATATTGATGTGCTTCATTAAGTCCTGATTATAGCCGATAGAGATTGCAGCAGGTTTCCAACCATAAACTCGCAATACTGGCAGCTTGCTGTCTAACAGAGCTTCATCTATTGCCATGTTCATCGCTGCTGTATTATCTCCTGTGTTTAGGAAGCGGAAGCGCATAATCGAAGAATAGTATAATCGATATTAAAAATATTTCTTTGTATAGGTAGTTTTATCTACATTTTTAAGCTAATAATTTTTTGACAGATATTCTTTGCTGCATTGACAACCATCTCAGGATTTTGGATCAAACGGCGTTTCATGTAAGGGATGCCTGCTTCAGGCTTTAGCTCAACTGGCATATAATATCTTACCTTATAGCCTTGTCCGATCAATTTTTTATCTATTTGATATGCGTTTTCAACGCCTCTCAGGAACTGAAATTCAAATCTGGCCGGAGAGATGCCCTGTGGCACGATTATCTCATCAATGATCTGGTTTATAACATCATGGTCATGTGTTGCAATCTCCACATATATGCCTGCAGCAAACAGCTCTTTTATCCTTTCGAAAAGGCGCTGCTTTGCCTCTTTCTTATCGTTAGTTGCAATGGATTTTGGCTCTCTGTAAACGCCTATGCATGCTCTCACTCGTATCTTCTCTCTTGGTGTTGGGTAATTTTGTGAAGTTATATAATTTATTATATCTTCATTTGTTCGATTAAGCCTTGACTGTAAAACTATTCCCAGATTATCATAACCACGCTTCCAGATCTCTTGCGCAGCATCTAAAGTTCTTTCTGTCCATTTATGATCCTCCATATCTAATGTGACTTTAATGTTGCGTTCTTTTGCATACCTGACTAGCTCTTCCAGCCTTAGCACTAATGGTGTTTCAGGATGTATGAAAGGAAGATCCTCATCTCCAGCAACTGCTGCTATTGCAGTAGGCTTTAATGAGACAGAGATGGCATCTTGGTCTCTTATCCTGCCAGATTCTCTTCCTGCAACGATCATGTCAATAAATCTCTTATATATGCCAAGATATTCATCTGCTTCATCTTTTGTTTTTGCATCTTCTCCAAGGATATCAAAACTTGAGGACCTTCCAGATGACTTATCATGCGGTGTTCCATCTTCATAAAGAGCTATTATAGTTTCAAGCCCTTGTTCCAATGAATGTCCAGCTAAGTATTGCTCTGCTAATGATGAGAAAAACCTTCTTCCTAGCTTATTGAACTTCCATGTCAAAGGTGGAATTACAATCTTGTTCAGTTGCGTCAGAGCAAATGCTAAGGTATTGTTCATTGGCTATGTTAACAGCACATCATTTAAATATTTTTAGGATTTTCACCACTAAAGAGATAATACTTATAAGAATAGAATTATTAATGTATCTTCAATCCAACTGCCTGCTCTGCAAGATAACTGCTTCTTACTAAAGGTCCAGCAACGCAGTTCTTAAAACCTAATTTCAATCCAGATTCTCTCAAAGAGATGAATTCTTGAGGTGTGTAAAACTTTTGCACAGGAACATGCCAGTTGCTAGGCCGCAAATACTGACCGATAGAAAATATATCACAGTCAATTGCCCTCAAATGTTTCATTGTCTGCACAACTTCATTTGCATCCTCTCCATGACCAACCATCAATGCAGATTTTGTGAGCATTGGAATGCCAGATTCAACAGATAATTTTTTTAATTTATCAATGACATCTAACGCAATTTTATAAGTTGGCTTTGGTCTTATCTTTGGATAAATTCTTTCAACTGCCTCAATGTTGTGGCCGATAACATAAGGCTTGCTTTCTATGACTGTCAGAAGGTCTTCTTCTTTTGCCCAGAAATCTGGAATAAGCAGCTCAATTTTAGTCTCTGGAGTTAATTTTCTGCACCATTCAACTGTCTCTGCAAAATGAGCAGCTCCGCCATCGCTTAGGTCGTCACGCGTTACAGATGTTATTACGACATATTTTAGCTGCAGTTGTTTGATTGCTTCTGCAACATGCCTTGGCTCTTCTTTATCAAGCGAACCTGGCTTTCCGCTTTTTACATCGCAATATCTGCATGCTCTTGTGCATGTATCGCCCATTATCATGAAAGTTCCTGTGCCTCTACCCCAGCATTCGCTTATGTTTGGACAGCGCGCTTCTTCGCAGACAGTGTGCAAGTTTAATCCATGGCGCAGAGATTTTACTTTATTGTAGCGTTCTAAGTCTTGCCCTATAGGCAGTTTAACTTTGAACCATTCCGGCAAATGCTGTCTTTCTTTAAGATTATCTTTTTTTAATTGCTGCATCTGTTCAGAAAAATTAGCAAGCTGGCTAGCAGATGCTTTCACTTCTTTTTCCAGCAATGGCAGAGTTAATTCAGCTGATGATTTATCCTGTGACATATTAATAAGATAATCAGAAATAGTTTATAATTTTATTTGTTTTTAGCTAGTTCAATAGTAGCAAGTAGCATCTATTGTTACTTCACATACTCCACGTTATCAAAATCCTTAAACTGCATATCCCCCGTTAGAAATTTTATCCCTGCATACTTTGCAAATATGTAACCTATACAATCAACATAACTTAAATCTCTTCTCTTCTGCTGCACTCTAAATATCATTGCCTTTTTGAGTGTTTTGTCATCAATCTCAATACAGAATTTTCTGAACTTTTCAAAATAGAATTCTGCTTTATCGATACCGTCAAGATTAACGAGCCTGTAATATAATTCCATCAAATTTAGCCTAGAAGTTACAATCCCTATCTCTTTTAGATAAGGCACAAAATTTTTATTTCCTCTTGTTATCTCAAATAACGCATAAGTGTTAAAAAAGAATGTCTTTTCCTGATAAATGATTTCTGCTGTCATTCTTATCTCCTGCATCATTACTTTTGCGTGGACTTGCGGAATTTCCTATCTGCAGAACTTTCCCAGCCTTCTCTTGCCAAATCTTTTAATTGTTGTCCTGTAAATTTAGTCTTTAATGTGCCAAAAACATCTGTCAAATCGCCTTTTTTAAAGATATTAATCACTACATCATCACCTTCCCTTATGCTCTGCGACCTGATAAGCTCTTGAGGTAAAATCACTGCCATCGAGCTTCCCCATCTCTTTACAACTGACATAGATATCACCTTTAGTTATATTTTTAGTTAACTATTAGTTAGACATAAGTATAACTAATATATAAAGATTTGTGTTTTAAAAGACATAAGAAATAAACAACGGAGATTATTTAAGAAGTATAAGGATAGCTTATTTTTTACTCTCTCTTCCACTTAACATTCGGTTTTCTCGCAGCGGCAACTGCATCTAATCTTCCTACGACTGTGGTATGCGGAGCTTTCTTTACCAGCTCTGGATCTGAAACTGCTTCTTCTTTGATTTTTATCATTGCAGCTGCGAACTCATTCAATCTGTCTAAGCTCTCTGTTTCAGTAGGCTCTATCATGATTGAGCCATGTACGATCATCGGGAAATAGATTGTAGGAGCGTGCTGGCCATAATCAAGCAATCTTTTTGCAATGTCAAGTGTTGTAACACCGTTAGGTATATCCTTATCGCTCAATACAAACTCATGCTTGCAGACAACTTTGTGAGGAAGATCATAATGTTCCTGTAAAATTACTCTTAAATAATTAGCATGTAATACTGCATACTCAGTGTTTTTTCTTAAGCCAGAAGCGCCATGCGCCTTGATGTAAGTATAAGCTCTCACTAAAATTCCAA
The DNA here is from genome assembly GCA_013331615.1 of Candidatus Woesearchaeota archaeon. Classification (GTDB taxonomy): domain Archaea; phylum Nanobdellota; class Nanobdellia; order Woesearchaeales; family UBA10200; genus UBA10200; species UBA10200 sp10200u. Next base: position 7,119 of record DUGA01000022.1, read on the forward strand.
AATTGCCGAAGAATGCCTTGACTCTTCCGATTGAACTAGAATGCGCAGCTAAATTTGAATCATAAGGAGTGTAAACTAATATATAACGATATCTTTTGGACATAATCTCTTTTCTGGTATAATTATCGTATTCAACACCTATTTCTCCAGTCTCCTCTTTCAAAATGCGTGGCATCGGCAAGCAATTTTTTAGATGCTCTTTAACTAAGCAAGGACCAGCGCCTGGACCGCCGCCGCCATGCGGAGTTGAGAATGTCTTATGCAGATTCAGGTGCATCATGTCAAAGCCCATTTCACCTGGTTTTGTGATTCCGACCATTGCGTTCATGTTTGCGCCGTCGCAATAAACTAATGCTCCTGCTTCATGCACAACATTACATATCTCCACAATGTTTTTCTCGAATAAACCAAGTGTGTTAGGATTTGTTATCATAAAAACAGCTGACTGCTCGTTCAGGTTCTTTCTTAAATTCTCAATATCAACCAAACCTTGATTGTTTGATTTTATTGTGACAATTTCGAAATTGCAGATAGCTGCGCTTGCTGGATTTGTGCCGTGAGCAGAATCAGGAATAAGCACTTTTTTTCTCTGGAATTCCTTCCTATCATGGAAATATTTTTTTGCAATCATTAAACCTGTCATTTCTCCATGTGCGCCGGCTGCAGGCTGTAATGTAGCAGCATCCATCCCGGTTATTTCGCAGAGATCTTTTTCTAATTCATAGATCAATTGCAATACACCTTGGACATGGTCTTGAGGAGTATGTTGGTCAGTGAATATTTGCATAGGATGAAGCATTGCAAATCCCTCTAATCTTGCAGTATCTTCATTGATTTTAGGATTATACTTCATTGTGCAGCTTCCAAGAGGGTAGAATGCAGTATCTATACCAATATTTCTCCTTGATAATGCAACATAATGACGGATGATTTCGTTTTCAGGGACTTCTGGCAAATCCAATGTACTTAAAGTGCCTGATGAATTTCCAGAGGATTGAACAAACTCCTTTAATGCTGATTTAGCTAAATCTATCTTGATTATTCCTTCCTCTAGGTCTGGCAACATCCTTGTTGCGCTTCCAGGTTTTGATATTTCGAAGATTAGTTGCATTTTATCACTAGTATATCTTTTTTAATTTTTTTGTTTTATTTTTATTAACACCCAGGCGCTTCAGGGGAACGAATGGTAGTTGTAGGGGTATGGTCAACTCCGTTAAGCAGATGTTTTAACTCTTCTTTAGCGATTCTTGGACCATAGTTTCCTTTAGCACCTAATGCTTCCCGCAAATCCTCAAAATTATCATCACCACTTATTCCAACAAAACTTCCTCTGTCTATTGCTGCTCTTAATGTTTCACCGATTTCTCTTCTTGCATCAATATACGCAGGTTGATCGCTGCCTGATGTCTTATCCAATAGCTCTTGAAGCATCTCTAACTTATCATATGCCTTTGAATATTGACCTTTCCTAGCACTAATCTCTGCATCAATAACAATAATACTGTAGTTTAGAATATCTGCACTTTTTACAAGTGCTTGTGCAAGATATGCTGTTGCCATACTTAAATCAGGATTTAAACCATTCAAATAAGAGCTTGCTATTGATATAAGATTTCTTTGTGAAGCAGCTTTATCACTTAGCTTATTCTCAGCTGCAAACTGCCTGATGAATGCATAATCACTTAACCATTGAGATGTTTTCAGCAATAGATGTAGATATGCTTCGTTATTCCTATCCAAAGTGTATGCCTGCAAAAATGCATCTCTTGCAGTTCTTAACTCTCTTGATACAATTCCTGAAGGAGCTGCGCCAACTAATGCCAAGCCAAATTCAAAATAAGCTTGTGCAGTTGGATTATCATATTTTATTACAGCAAATAGGGCAGCTGATTTATCGTATGTTCCAGGCAGCATTAATTCTCTTGCCCTTCCCCTTAAAGAACTATATTCTGTTCCCAAAGGAACACCACCTGTCACTTCTTTTGCTGCTTGAATAGCTGTTTCTATTCCAGGATTTACTAGAGAATCATGACTGCCATCTTCACCTAGTTTTTGATAAACTGCATCTACTGCTGTCAATATCCTATCAATTAAATTCATCTGCAATGTGCCTGCTCCAGTTATATTTGATGGTAAAGTTGCTGTTGCATTTGTCATTCTACATCTCCTCCATAATCTTGACCAATCTGTCAATCTCGCTTTTTGGCATCATCTCTGTGACGCATATTATCAATGAATTCTCTAACTCTGTCTTGTTTGGATAAAATCTGCCTAATTCTAAGCCACCAATTATATTATTCTTCAGCAACTCTGCCAAGACATCGCCTGCATTTCCTCTGCATTTGATCACAAACTCATTATAAACAGGAGAATTAAACACTCCTGAGAAATTATCTAACTCTTTCAGTTTCTGATATGCATAATTTGCTTTATTTAGATTTAATTCGCCAAGCTGTTGTATTCCGCTCTTTCCTAAAGTTATAATATGGACTAATGCAGCTAACATGCATAATGCTTGATTTGTGCAGATGTTTGAAGTTGCTTTTTCTCTTCTGATATGCTGCTCTCTAGCTTGTAATGTTAACACAAATCCTCTTTGTCCACGGTTGTCTGTTGTCAATCCAACAATCCTTCCTGGGATTCTTCTGATGAATGCTTCCTTGCAAGCTAAAATTCCTAAGTATGGACCGCCAAAGCTGACTGGAATTCCAAAGCCTTGACCTTCTCCAGCAACAATATCTGCGCCTAAGCTGCCTGGAGATTTTAATAATCCAAGTGAGGTTATTTCAACTACGCTGACTGCCAGTAGTGCATTGTTCTGATGTGTGAGTTCAGCAATCTGCTTTATGTCTTCAATGCAGCCAAAGAAATTAGGAGTTTGAATAAGTACTCCAACTGTATCTTGGGTAAATGCTTTTTTCAATAATTCAAGGTTTGTAGTGCCAGAATGATTTTTTAGCTCTGGGTTGCTAGGGTCATTTTCTGAAGAGATAAAATCAATCTCTTTCAAAGTTATGCCTTTTGCAGTTGCATAAGTCCTAAGAACTTCTCTGTATTCCGGATGGACAGTAGATGAAACTAGTATTTCTGGAGTAAATGAAGCAATGCTATTAGCCTGTCGTTCTGCTTGTTTCTCTTCGGATTTTGCAGCAACACACATCAGCATAGCTTCTGCCAATGCAGTTGAGCCATCATACATTGAAGCATTTGCAACATCCATGCCAGTCAAATTTGCAACAACTGTCTGGAATTCGTAAATTGCTTGTAGCATTCCCTGGCTAACTTCTGGCTGGTAAGGAGTATATGCAGTGTAAAACTCATTTCTTCTCAAAGTATGGTCAACAGTGCTTGGTATATAATGGTAATATGCTCCTGCGCCTAAGAAGTTTGTAGAGATTATTTTGTTTTTTTTGGAAAGCTCTGTTACATGGTTTCTAAGCTCTAATTCAGAGACAAATCCCTGCACATTTAACGGTTTTTTTAGAAATAATCTTCCTTGTATGTCATTGAATAAGCTAAGATGATTAGGGATACCAATCTTCTTCAGCATTTCTTTTCTGTCTTCGTCTGTGTTCGGTATGTAGTCCATGTTAGTCAATTAAATAAAAATTGGTTAATCATACTTGTATTTTTCATATTATATCATTCCATTAATATTTTTCAGTTGTACACAATTTGTGGACAACTAAAGCTCTCTTATATTCTTATATCAATGCGCAGCAGTTTTCAGATACTCTCCATACTGCTCTGCAGACATCAGATTATTTAGCTCATTATTCAATTTTGCATTATCTTCTATCTTCAACTTTGCAATCCATCCTGCGTTATAAGGGTCTTTGTTTATGAGTTCTGGATTTGAAGTTAGCTCATTATTTGCAGCAGTTACTTCTCCTGAAACTGGAGAGAAAACATCTGAAACAGATTTAACGCTTTCGACAACAGCAAGCTGCTTAAATTGCTCAACTTTTTTTCCTGCTTTTGGAAGTTCGACAAAAACAATGTCTGTCAAAAGCTCCTGGGCATGGAAGGTTATGCCAACAGTTGCAGTAGCATTCATTCCTTCTTTATTTTCTACCTTAACCCATTCATGCTCTTTCGTGTATTTCCTGTCGTCTGGATTATCCATTTTATCACCTTAGTTTTCTTAAATATTTTTCTGATTATTATTTTTCTACAACTTATATTGTTCTTATTTTATTACTGAGCTAGAGGCTTAGTATACTTTTTAATTAATTTTTCCATCTTATTTAATATGGTCTCAAATATAACTGGCTCTTGTCCAAAGATAGGTATTCTTACCGAGCCAAGTCCTTTAGCTTGAAGATGCTCATTTACATCTCTATAACCTGTATCTATCTTTACACCTTTATATCCTTCAACTAAGGTAGCATCACTTTTCATTTCCGCTGCAACTTTTTTCATGTCTGTCCTTGTAGTATTATACGTAAAACACCCTACTGTTGGAGAAGCATCTTCTCTTGTAGGAAAAGACATTATCCCATAAGGTGTTAATCGTTGCAAGAATTCATCATATTTTGCATTAAGTTCAATATTCCTGTCATTTATAGCATCAGCGCCACCTGCTTGTAGCATATCATAAACACGCTGCTCTAATGCTCTTATGAAGCTAGTGTTATCTGTAGCATCTGGCTTTCCTTCAGCGCAGTTCTTAACAAGATCATACAGGTTATGTATTTTAGGGCCTATTGAAGTCCTAGCTCTCTCGAGTGCTCTATCTGTTGCATAACCAACAACTAATCCAGGAGGCAACATCCATGCTTTCTGAGTGCCTGCAAATGCAAAGTCAATACCTAACTTTTCTCTAGGGATATGCACTCCTGCCATCTGGCTAACTTCATCAACAACCAATAATGGCTCTGAGCCGATAGCTTCTCTAATCCTAGTGCCATCTCTTAACTGATAACTCCCTGATGCAGTATTGCTGCCTGTCAAGTATACAACTTCTGGCTTGAGCTTTTGAGTTTCTCTTGCTAATTCTTCAAGATCAACAACTTTACCATATTCAACCTTAATCTCATGCACTATTACTCCTACCCTTTCTAATTCCTTCTTAGTCTTGTTACTAAATGGGTCGCTATTGACTAATAAGACAGTTCCGACATACCTGTGATAGTTATTCCCATCAATCTCTCTAGTTTCCTGAGTCAGTAATTGCGCTACATTAGAAAACATATCAGTAGCGTGCCCTGTTGTGATAAATGGCTTAGCATGACCTTCTATGCCTAATAATTCAGTTAAGCCTGAAACAAGATTTTTTAGAGATTCAACAAAAGGAGCATCTCGATGACCCATGACTGGATCTGATAGAATTTCAAGAAGAGATTCCTCAACTGCATGCGGTCCTGGCGCAAACAGATATAACTCAGGATTTGGTACAGGTTCTTTCATGTTATCAAACACCCCTCTCTTAGTTTTTTTACAATCCCTCTTTTTATAATCAAGGAGAAATCATATTCTATTTATATTTTTGATGGTTTTTTGAATGAAAATAAAAAATCAGGTGTATAAAACATATATGTTATTTACCAAAACCCCTAAAACTTTCTTATTCACGTGTTAATGGGAGCCTATCACTGTCTGCTGATGCCTTCGTGCCTGATGCAGGCGTGCTTCCATTAGAATTGCCAATCGTGACTATTACACCCATGCTTAAATATTTATCTCCTATCCCTTTAGAAACATATCTTGATAAGTCTGTTACACTAAATCTTTCACGGCTAGCTTGCTCAGGATTAGTTAAATCACCTTGAGTTCTGATCCCGCCTAGATAAAAGTCATCAGAACGATATATCTCTCTTCCATTTTGATCTTTAATCACATATTTGGCTGACACGACTAAACCTTGACTATTTGCAGCTTCAGCAGAAGGTTGTCTTGTAAGCACCACATCTACACAAGCAGCGTTTTCTCTACCAGCTAATTCATTTGCGATATAATCTATAAAACCATCTGCAAGTACAGTTTCTGGCTGAGCCACTTGATCTGCTATATCACTCATCTTTGCCTCACCTATTGTTGTAATATAAATCAATTTTAATAATGTTATTTATCTAATCTGATTTTCATTGCTTATTTTTAAAGTTAACTGAAAAAATATTAAATTTTAACTATGGCTATAATCATTTATTACGACTTTATTAGCCAAAATTACGTTGGTTGGTTTTGTCCTTATCCTGGTATATCTGGAATCTTCAGTTATCATCTCAGCTAACATTTGGCCAGGCTTAACAGTTTCTTTTTCTCTTTTTCCGGTAAAATCATTTTTAGATTCCATTCCAACTAGTGCCATCCATGGGTTAGCATGTTCCAAGTTTGAAGAATATCTTACTGCAGGTTTCTGAGCTGTAGTTCCATCAAAAATTTCTTCTACAAATTCATACCTAACTCTGTACCATTTGACTTCTGTTTGCGTGCCTTCACCAGCAGCTATAAATCGTTTTGGTTTTCCTGTTTCTTCATCAGATATTGTTATCTTAAGAGCATATGCCAGATTATTGTCAAGCAATTTCGGAAAATATTCTGTATTAGTTGCAATCTCATCCAGCATTTGATTTGCTGTAACTTCTTTTCTTGGTTCTTCTGGTGCAACAGGTGTTGTTGTTCCATGTAGTTTTTCTTCTACTCCTTGGGTCATTTTCTATGTCCACCTCATTTACTTCTTGTTAAAAATTTGTTAATTTATCTTAAGATTTAAGTAGGTGTTTTTAAATGTGATGACAAAAATAAAGAATAATTGTTTTTATTACAAAGAAAGTATTATTTCTTCCCACTGCAAAACTCATAGAACGGTCTTTTGACAACATTTGCGCGGTAGAAATTATCTCGTATTTTAATGCTTACAATATTTTCAACTTTAGAATATGCACTGTCAATTAATCCCATTGCAACGCTTCTCTTCAATGTTGGGCAGAATGTTCCAGAAGTCACATAACCGATTTTCTTGGTCTTATCCTCGTCAAAGATTTCATAAGAGTTTCTAGGCACGCTCTTATCTATCATCTCTAGTGCAGCAATTATCCGTTTTGGGCCATTTTTCTTCTGCTCAGCAAGAATCTGCTTTCCTACAAAATCTATCTTATTGCCTTTATTATCCTTACATTCCTTATTCTCTTTAACAGCCCAGCCTAAGCCGCCTTCCACTGGTGTAATGCTTTCATCAATTTCATGCCCATACAAGCTGTAGCATGCTTCCAATCTTAATGTGTCACGAGCGCCTAATCCGCAAGGCTTTATCCCAAATTCTTTGCCTGCAACTAATAATAGATTCCAGACTAAAGGGGCTTTTTCTGCTGCAAAATAAAGTTCAAAACCATCTTCCCCAGTATATCCAGATCTTGATATGATGCAGTCAATCTCTCCATTACCCTCTTCGTAATCATTACTCTCTTTATTCTCGATACTCCCATCATTAGCAACAGTTATTAATTGTGTACTGACAAAATAAAATCTCTTCAGAGAAGTTAAGTCAAGTTTTGTTAATTTCTGAAGTGTTTTTTCAGCAAATGGTCCTTGAATATCTATTTTGCCTGTGTCATCGCTTGCATCCACCAGTTCAACTGCTAAATTATTTTTTGTTGCCTGGAATTTAAGCCAATCAAAATCCTTTTGTATAGTAGAAGCATTGACAACGATCATGTAATTATTATCTTTGAACTTATACACAAAACTGTCATCTATTGTCGTGCCGTTCTCATAGCACCAGATATGGTACATTGATTTGCCGTCTTCTAATCTAGCAATATCATTTGTCCCAATAATCTGTATCAATTTAAACGCATCTTCGCCAGAGATAAAAAACTCGCCCATATGGCAAGTGTCAAACAATCCAACTTTAGTTCGGATAGTCGTATGCTCATCAATGACATTTGTATACTGCACAGGCATGAGCCAACCGCCAAACTCAACAATCTGCCCTTTCAGTTTAACGTGCTCGTTGTAAAGTGGAGTCTTTTTTAGAGCTGTCTTATTTGATTCAGTTGTTGAAGAATTATTTTGGTCTTGTTGTGAAATTTTAAACACCTCATATATTAATTAAAAGTTAAGAATAACAGCAGGTTTAAAAATATTGTGCAAAAATATTTATAGAAGTAAAAATATATATTAGATATGCGCTCAACAAGATTATTTTCAATCATCAGCCTAGCGTTTATCATCTCTTTATTACTCATTAGCTCCTGCACAAAACTTAACCAAGAAGATTTAAGATCACAATGCTGCAATGAATGCAGGGAAGCATGGTCTACAAGCCCTGCTGCTATTGCACCAAGTGCAGTCAATTGCGTGCATTTTACAACTGCAAAGAAAGTCAGCACTGAATGTGAAGATTATTTTAAAGCGAATAAGGTAAAAGTAACTGAGTGCGACAATAACTAATTTTATTTTTACCAAGCTTTTATCTTTTTAAATCCAATCTCTCTTATGGAAGTAATAATAAAACACTAGACTAAGCCCTACCATCAATGCAGTTATCTCTAAAAAACCATAATCTGCAGTTGCAGCTGGCAGATATTTGAAGTTCATTCCGTACATGGATGCGATAAGCGTAGGTACCATGACGATGACTGTAAGTGAAGTCAGCTTTTTCATTATGACATTAAGGTCATTGGAAGTTTTTGCAAGCCTATTTGAGATGGATGTTGCGTATATGCTCAGAGCATCGCTTATCATCTCTCTCTGCGATGAAAGTATATCAAGCTGATGCTGATAGGTCTCATAGACGCCATCAACCAGTCTTGCAGTCTTTTCGCTCAGTTCTACACCTATCAATCTTTTCTTGAGCAGAAATATTATCTTTGCAGTGCTCCAGAATCTTCTGGACATCCTTAGCAGCTCTCTTTTCAGCTCTACTATCTCATTTATATTTACGAATTCCTTGTTGTCAAAATCAAGGACTTTCTGCTCTAGCTTCACTATCTTCTCTTCTGTAATCCTAAGGACATCATAATTATCCTGTGTATGGTCATCTATGAACTCATATAATATTGTGCCGATGGAATCATATTCTTTAGGGTTATTTTTCATCTTTAGCTGAAGCTCATCTAAGAAATTGACATAATAGTTTATTTTAGAAGGGATTGTTATTATCAGCGCATTTTTAGATACCGTCAAAAGTATCCTTGCATATTTGATGTCATTATTTCCGTTGATATAATAATCTCCAAATACAAGCTGCAATGGCTCTGTAGAAAATGTCTTTGAGGTAGGCTCTTTTGGGTAATTTCTCAGTATCTTTAAATCAATTTTCCAGTCTTTTGAAACTTTAAGCTCTTCCTCCTCAGTCGGCTCAATCATGAACAGGACAAGAAATTCCTTATTGCTTGGTATAGGATAACCTAACCCGTCGCTTAGCTTGGTCCTCTTTTTGGTATGCAGCAGATACTTGAGCATATGCAATTGGATATCAAATTTGTATATAAATGTTTGTGCATCTCAAATGTTTTTAATTAAATTTATAAACTCTTGCCNNTCGCTGTCCGGATATTCGAATCCCGGCCGGTGCATTTTTTATATTCTTTATTTATTCGTATAATTACTGCTAACTTAGAATTTTTTTTAATTCTATTGTTTTACTCGAAAGCATGGTACTTCCTGAACACCCATCTGTTGTTAAGGTAATAGTTGAAAAATGAAAGCACTATAGTCACGCTGATTATCATCGGGAAATAATGGTAATAATAAAATTCTGTAAGTATATAGACCAGAAGCCAGTTAAGGAAATAAGAGCTTGCCATCACAACAAAAAATTTGAATATCCTTCTCTCTATCCTGTCGACCATCTCAAATGTGAATATCGAATGGAAGAAATAAAGGAACACTAATCCTGTGATCAATGCAATTCCATAAGAAAGCATATACCATATGCCAAATATCTCAGTCAACAGCACAGTAGCTATTATGTCATATATAAAGCAAAGAAAGCCGCCAATAGAAAACCAGGTGAACGGATGGGAATGGACATATTGTGACAGGAGCCTTCTTCCTTCATCTGTAAAAAACTTTACCTTGATCAGATCATGAAGGTCAGAAACTGCTTTCTTGACATCCTTCAATTTAATATCTGCAATTGCTTTTATCTTTTCTTCTTTTATGATTATTATGCCCTTGCCTAGCTTATTGTCAAGCATTGTCCCACACAGCTAATATGTAAATCCATCTATATTATAATATCTTAATTGTAGATTAGAAATCAGTATTTAAAATTTTGCATTAGATCTAGATAAATCAGATTATATTTATAAGCACCGGCGCTAAAAACGTAAACACATAATACGTAGTCAACATGTGTGTAACAAAATAAACCCCAGAAGTCACAGGCGAAGAACCCATAAGAAGATAAAATCCGACCATAACAAAATCATAAACTATTGCGCACAGCATCCCTGCAAATAATACTTGTTGAAATGTAAAAAACGAAGCAATTATTCCAACAGCTCCAAACATTATTGCAGCTAAAAATAAGCCTGCATCAAGATTGGTGCTTAGTATCAATCCCAACACAATAGACGTTGCCCCGACTAATGCACCGACCAATGGCCCAAACTTGATTGCACAAATTACAGTTGCTAATATGCATAATTCAAAACCAAAATAGTTCTTTGTCCAGATAGTGTGGATAAGAGAAACAGCACCAAGCATAATAAAAAAAATAACTATTAGATACTTATAAAATAATGCCAATGCAGCTAATAATACTATTGTAATTATTCCTGCCTTTAGATGCTTCTCAGACTTAAATAAATAACGCAGCATATAATGCAATGGTTTTGTAAGAACTCTTGTTAGAATATTATTTGGTTGCATAAAACTTTAAGACATATCACTTATTTATAAAATTACTTCCTCTCATCATATATCTTCTTCGAGTCAGCGACTGCCTGCTTGAAATTCTCCACAAACTTGTCGAAATCACTTACATTCAAATTTACTCCGCATGCATGCTCATGACCGCCACCAAAGCCATCAACGCCTTGTAAAGCTTTTTCTACTAAAGGAGGCAGATTCAAGTCAGAGCCGCGTAAGCTGCATTTTACCTCTCCATTTTTTTCTCTGCCGATTATGAGATGCTTGTCAGGAAACCTGTACAGGACTTCATTAGCAAGTTCCTTGGTGAAACTGTAGTTCTGGTGCTTGTACTTGAATACTATCAGCTTTGAATCCTGCTTATCTACAAAATTTAATGCTTCAGCCAATAATTTCCTGTAATCTTTATCGAGCTCTTCTGCTCTTTTGAAAAGGTATTTTCCTCTGCTGGTTGTTTGATGTATAATCTCATATGGGCTCTCAAGCCTTGTCATTATCTTGACGCATTTCATGACTTCAGAGATCTTGCCTTTGAGGATAAAAGAGATTATTTTTACTAGTTCACCTAGTGGAGAATTAAAAAGCGCATCCTCTGGTTTGGTTATGTGTGCAGGTAACAAATCTGGATATTGTTTTCTAAAATCTTCCATCAACGGAGGAAAAAACCAGTCTCCTATGCAGCCAATTGCGCAGATCCAAAGATCTTCTGGCCTAGCTTCTTTTACTGTCTGAAAACAAAGATATGCTCCGCATTCATTTACAGGGTTAGGCGGGCTTCTAGAATTGAAATATAATATGTTGTCTCTCTCCAATGGTTGGTGATGGTCAATCCATACAATAGGAATTTGCTTGCCTTCAATCTTTGCGCCGTCAATGAAATCTTGGTCGATCATCGCAAGATCCACACCAAATATCTTGTCTGGCTGATATTCCTCAACTTTTGGCAGGAATTTGACATCTACTTTAGGAGTAGTCTTTACAGGTATTCCTTTGCCTTCTTTCTTGTATCTGTAAAGCAGCAAGAAGCTTGTAAGTCCGTCAGGGTCATCATGAAAGAATATCAATGGCTTTGTGCAGTTATCCAGCTCTTCCCTGATATGCGCATATTGTTTTTCATTCAATACCATAGTAATTGTACTCCCATTCAAAAAAAAGATTAAACTAAAACCCTAACTCCTCTCAAATCATTTCTGAATTGAATAAGAATCGAATAATTACGGATACTATATAAATGTTTTTGAAAAAAGTAGGTTCATAGCAGCTGCCGCTAATTTAGTTGGCACAAATTTACAAAAAACATGCTAAGTTGCGACGGGCAATACCATTTAATTGAAAATCAATGAACATAATACGCAATGCTCTTCTAGCATCACCACTATTTTCTAATCGTAGAGGAGGAGCAACTCTTTGATAATCAACACCAGTGCCAACGGCGGCAGCTGCATCGTAAATCTTTATATGCACCTAATTGTTTTAATGCCAAATTTTTAATACTACTTTTGCTTTTTTAAGTTCTCCATGCGAATAACCTCTAAATGCCTGATCTGCAAAGGAAGAAACTGCTTAAAGTATTGTGGTAAGCAAAACTGTGAAACTTGTAGAAGATTGCAGACCAAATTTATGGTTGCATCTAACTTAAAGCAGGAATTCATCGCAGAATCTCCTGCACCATTTATTGGCAGATTTGGGTATCCTGACATAAATGTAGGTGTATTGTCTGCTCCTGATAATGCTGCAAATGTATCGGATGCTTCCTTATATGATGCGCCCAGAATCTGGTCAGCAAATAATTATAACATTCCAAACTTGGTTGACATAAGAAGCTCACTAGTAAATTCCAGGACTAATTTTAATGTGAGAGATGTTCTGAATGCAGGAAAATTGTCTGCAAAAATGCTTGAAGTCACTCAAGATGTAGGCATTAGCTCAAAGCCTGTTGACATTGAAGTGAAATTAAAGAAAGTACCTACACCAAAACTGCATTTCTTTGATATAAGTGCGCCGATGGGACCTGCTGCACCATTAAAAAATCTTACAGAAACATCAAATCCAAACATAGACTCAAGAGTCTGGAAAGTTGTAGATAGCTATGACCTGAAAGCCCAGGATGCTATCAATGAACTGTATAATAAGAGTGATTCTTTTGATGAGAATTTCCTCTCGAAAATATTGAGTGTAGGCATGCTTGGCGCAAAAACCCAGAGGAAGCTTGTGCCGACTAGATGGAGCATAACTGCAACTGATGACATCATAGCAAAGCAATTGATTACTGAAATAAAGGATTTTCCTCTTTATGATTATGCAGCATATTTTGGCAGCTATCTTGGCAATTATTATCTCATCTTATTTTTTCCAGAAGTCTGGAGCTATGAATTATTTGAAATGTATTCTCCAAATGGAGGAGTGCCAGAAGGAAAGATACAATATTCAACTGATCATGAGAATTATTTTGGCAGAAAAGAATATGCTGAGCAGTGTGCAGGAGGTTATTATACCGTGCGTCTTGGTATTCTTGAGAAATTAAAGCAATTAAAGAGACAGGGAAGTGTGCTTGCATTAAGATTTATGACTGATGAATATTCTGTTCCTTTAGGAGTATGGGTAACAAGAGAAGCAACAAGGAAATCAGTCTCGAATAAACCTATTGTTTTCGGAAGCAAAGAGCTTCTCTTCAACTACGCAAAAATATTTGCAAAAAAGAAGTTTGGCATGGAGCTAGGGCAGGTGTTTGGGAAAAGCAGATTGCTTGCAGGGATGAAACAGCAGAAGCTGGTTGATTATTGCTAATCCTATTCTTATTGTTACTGTCCGCCCTTTTTATCAGTTAATTATATCAACAAAAGCTTATTCATTTACACATAATACAGAAAGCCCAAATAAGCCACTCTGTTTTATGCATATCTTCTGTTTATCAGTTAATTATTTAAATCCTGACTATTTTTACTTGTCCTATGCCAACCTCAAAGATATTCATAACATTGCCTGATGGCAGCAAAAAGGAATATCCTGCAGGAGTTACTGCACTCGATATAGCCAAAGGCATAGGCGAAAGGCTTGCAAGAGATGCAGTTGCAGCAAAAGTCAATGATGAGCTTGTTGACTTGAAGAAGCCTATACATAAGGATGCAATGCTCAAGATCCTTACATTCAAAGACAAGGAAGGCAAGGGTGTTTTCTGGCACAGCGCATCACACTTGATGAGTCAAGCAGTCCTTAGAGTATTCAAAGGCCAGGATATAGGATTAGGTGTTGGTTTTGATGTTGAAGATGGCTTTTATCAAGATTATGGCATGGAAACACTTCATCCAGATATGCTTGAGAAGATAGAGCAAGAGATGAAAAAGATTGTAGATGAGAAGCTTGAGATCAATCAAAGAGATATTTCAAAAAAACAAGCTCTTGAATTTTACAAAAAAGACCCTTACAAAACTGAGCTAGCTAATGATATCCCTGGCAATTTGGTAAGCATGTATAAGCAGGGAGAGTTTGATAATCTCTGCAAAGGGCCACATGTCCCAAATACCTCTTGTCTCAAATCATTTAAACTGATGAAGATTGCTGGAGCATACTGGAGAGGAGATTCTAAAAATGCGCAGCTGCAAAGAATTTATGGAGTTGCATTTCCTAATAAAGATGAGCTGAAAGCATACTTGCATCTGCTTGAACAGGCTGCTGCAAGAGACCACAGAAAAATCGGAAAAGAGCTTGATTTGTTTTCATTCCATGAAGAATCTCCAGGCTCTGTGTTCTATCATCCCAAAGGAACTGTTATCTTTAATGAACTGCAAAAATTTGTCCGCGAAGAATATATTAAAAGAGGATTCAGCGAAGTTGTTACACCTTTAGTATATGACAAAAGCTTATGGATGACTTCTGGGCATTGGGAGCATTACAAAGAGCACATGTTCACTTTAAATGTAGATGGCAAAGAAGTTTCTCTGAAGCCGATGAACTGCCCAAGCCATTGTTTGATTTATAAGACAACAACAAGAAGCTATAGAGATCTTCCTCTCAGGATTGCAGATTTCGCACCTTTGCATAGGAATGAGCTAAAGGGAGTTCTTGGTGGCATGACTCGAGTCAGAAAATTCAACCAAGATGATGCGCATATATTCTGCACGATAGAGCAGCTTTCAGATGAATTAAATGCATGCATGGATTTTGCTAATTTTGTNNCTTGAGCAGAATAAGGATAATGATGGCAATAAGCGTGAATATAAGGTTAATCCAGGAGATGGTGCTTTCTATGGTCCAAAGATAGATCTTCATATCAAAGATGCATTAGGAAGAAGTTGGCAGCTCTCAACTATTCAGGTAGATTTCCAGTTGCCTGGCAGATTTGGATTGACTTATGAAGGCGCAGACGGTAAAAAGCATACTCCTATCATGGTGCATCGCGCAGTTTTGGGTAGTTTGGATAGGTTTATTGGAATTTTGATTGAGCATTTTGCAGGCAAATTTCCATTATGGCTTTCTCCTTTTCAAGTTAGGGTTTTGACCGTTGCAGACAGGTTTGATAAGTATGCGCATGATGTTGCGAAGAGATATAAAGAAGCAGGCTTAAGAGTTGAGGTAGATGACAGGACAGAAAGTATCGGCAGAAAAGTAAGGGAAGCACAACTTGCGCAGGTTAATTATATTCTTGTAGTAGGAGAGCAGGAAGTCAATAACGGAACAGTGACTGTCCGTAGAAGAGATAACACTATTGTCGGCGAGAAGAAGGTTGAAGAGTTCTTGGGTGAAGCGTTAGGGGAAGTTAAGGAGAGACGAGTTTAGATAAATTTTTGCAGTGAGGAAGATATAAGATAATTACCTAAAATCCTCTTTTGGTTTTCTTTTAAAACTTATTTTATCTCTTTGGCTTAAAGAATTTATGAAATTTATAAGATTATGTGTTCTGCCCATATAATTGATTCCAAATTCTTTGGTGATTATCACTGATTCGTAGCTTCTGACAAAATCAAATCTATTCCTGATATCTCTCATAATATTATGGAATTGGTCAAAGTCTTCTACTTCGAATTCTATCTCAAAATCCCAGCTTCCGACGCATTGGACAACTGCTATAATATCAGGATGCATTTCACAGAAAGTAATTAACTTCCTCTCTTTCTCCTCTGTCTTTTGGTGTAGATAAATAAATGCTTTGCAGAACTCTCTGTCAAACTGCTTAAGGTTTAAGCTGATCCTATATGCATTAATTATACCTTTGCTCTCAAGTTCTTTAATCCTATACCTTATTGCATTAGGAGTTGTCTTACATTTGGTTGCAATCTCTGTTAATGGGGTTCTAGAATCATCTGAAAGCATCATTAAAATAGTGTAATCTATTTCATCTAATGTGGGTTGTGATATTGGGCCACCAACAATTGTAAAAACTCCTTCTTTACCTTCTTTAGTGTCGTTAGTTAGCCATTTTTTATTATATACTCTTAAAGCAGTATTCATTATGATCTCTTTAGAGAGGATATATTTAGAAAATTTATTGTAGATGTCAGTTAAAAGCCAATTATATGTCATTACGTTTTGCGTGCCAATGCCAAATATCATGTCCCATTTTCCACTGCAGCTAACTATCCATGTGGGGAAATTAGCATCCTTGAAATAATCGTAAATCTTATCTTCAACTTCTTTTGTCAGGTTCTGGAATTGAAGATGGGCTTTAATTACCTGTAACCCTAATTTACTGAAATTGAGCTCTGTGTAGAATCTGCTGATGATGCCCTCATCAATAAGATTCTTGACACGATAATTGACAACTTCCTTGGAAAGCTGGACTTTTTTAGCGATCTCTGAAAATGATTGTCTTGAATCCTTGTCTAATTCATACAAGATTTTCCTATCTTTAATGTCAAGCTTCATAATTGAGGTATAAAGCAATAAAATATATAAATTTTTGCATTTTGAGAAAATTTTAACTACTATTTTAAGGGATGTGTCTTTTTTAATCGCAAATAAACTCAAGTAAAAAAGAAGATATTAAATCATTGAAAAAGACAAAGAAATTTTAATCCATAGGGAAATTTAAATTACATCGTACCAGTTCCGCCATTGCCGTTTGATTTAGGCTTTTGGACAACTAAATAATTTGAATACTGTCTAAATGTTAAGTCAGGTCCACGACTTAATCTTAATACTTCTTGCATTATTGAATGAAGAATTAACTCTTTTCTTGCTTCACCTTGTTGAGGGTCTTGATAGAAAGGAACATTTTCTAGCACTTTCAAATATGCTTCCATTGCATAATGGCTAACTGCTTCTATAAATTTCTCAATTTTAAATGTGAATTGTTCAGATGCTTGTCTACCTACTTTTATATTGGCTGCACCAAATACTTTCCTTACTTGGCTTTCCAAATCACTAAGGTTAAGCGGCTCAAGAGGAGATGAAAATTTAGAATATAGCTGAGGGTCATAACCTTCAGGATTTTGATCTGGTGTATATTCTCCCAGTTGTGTCATTATATTTTGATATGCTCTTTGAACAAGATTATTTGTGCCTGGTGCATTTGTAGATATTAAAAGATATCCGCCAGGCTGAAGTACATCAAATGCTCTTCTTAATACAGCATCACTTTCCTCAGGGGTTAGCCAATGTTGTACATTACTAAACAAAATTACTGATGCATTTCCACTTTTAAATGATGCAGGTAAAGCTCTAATATCACCTTGTTCATATGTGATTGGAACATTTTCTAACCATGTCTTTGCATGGTCACCTATCTTTAATACCTCTTTTTT
Source organism: Candidatus Woesearchaeota archaeon (assembly GCA_013331615.1). Taxonomy (GTDB): domain Archaea; phylum Nanobdellota; class Nanobdellia; order Woesearchaeales; family UBA10200; genus UBA10200; species UBA10200 sp10200u. Next base: position 24,680 of record DUGA01000022.1, read on the forward strand.
AGTCAGTAAATCTTGGTGATTAACTCTTGCTCTAGCTAATCTACGTTCATATAAGTCAACACCTCTATATCCAGTTACTCTATCTAAAAGATTAGCAAAATTATCTTTCAATAATACTGCTTCTGCTAATCCATCTCCGCATCCCCAATCTTGCCATTCACCTACTGGTAAATCTAATCCAACATCATGAGGGCGTATCGGTAGAATTGAGATAAAATGTTCCAGAATTCTCTCTAAATCTTTCTCCTGTATCTGATATATATGTGATTCCCCTTGTTCACCTGGTATTCTAATTGTTGGTGCTTGGCTCATGTTTTTTATTCCTACATTACACTCAGCAGTATCAACTATGTTAATCCCCTCTTTTTATCCTAAATTACTCTCGATATAATGAAAGTTAGGCAATACTTTATAAATGTTTTGACTACTTTATTATGAGGCGATTAACTAGCTCAATGTTTCTCAAACTCCCCCTTTAGCGACTCAAATAATCAAGTAGACTTCAATTGGGTATTTAAATCTTTCGATTTTTGTGACTTACTAGTACTAAAACTCTATATTAATGACAAATTTTATAAATCCCATACCTATAATTGTATCTATGGTAAATCTTCCAATTCCTAAAGAATTAGTTGATATAGTGGTAAGAGAGTTTGAAACAATCAGAGATTTCTATTATAAAAAACCAGTTGTTGGAGATAGGGCATTATTGATTAGGCCAGATCTTGTGCCGCAAAGAAGACATGGCTTTTGTGTAGATAAATCTTTGTATCTCGCTGCATTTTATCAAGTTCTATTTACTAGATTTGCCAAAGGCAGAGATTTAGAGGAAGGCCTTGAGCAAGAGGTTAAAGAATATCTGCAACGGTTTAATAATAAAACGCTTAGGGTCCCTGCTGTAGAAGAGCGTTATGCAAGGATAGCGAGGGGATTTTATGCATGGGATAAGAATTTTTATCTTCCAGAAAAATTTATGAACGATAAAGATATCTCTACTGTTTTAAAATCTCTAACTGACCATTTTTTCCTGCAAATACGTTATCCTGGGACTAAGACGTGGATAGATGTGGATGCATCATGGCCATCTTATTTTGAGAGAACACGATTTAGAGTTAGTAGACGATGGACGGGAAGAGATAATACAAAAAAAACGGTTGAGTTCTCGTCACATGATCAAGATGGCAGTGAAAGAACAGTAAAACCTTATTATTTAGGTGATACTAGGCTCTATACCATTGTCACGAATTATCCCGGAAGAACTAAATTTCATGATGTATTTGACAGGTGGGTAGAAGAAGTAAATGGAATTACTTTTGAAAAGGCAATGGCGCAATCATTAACTCCTCCTGCAACTAGAACTAGAGCTAGGACAGGAAGTAAACCTAATCACCCAGTTACTTATTAGGTTAGAAAAATAATGCATTAACCTTCTTGTATCCTGTACAAAAACCATTTATTGGATAAATTCTATCAAAGTTTAATTAAAATCACATAATTTTTCTTTTTGATAAAAAAATTAATGTAAATATATAAATAGTAGTAATTAAAGTCAAATTAGTATAGCATACAAAATTAAGTACTTACAGTGAGGCAACAAACATGGACACAGAACACGCAGAGATCATGGATTATCTGGAAGCGATAAGCAACGGATTGCCTGCAAAAAGGAAAGAGCAGTATGATGACTTTAATTTCACTGGATATACCGCAGGATAAATAATTAACCAGTAACCTAATTTATTATTAAACTAAGGGTGATGAATAATGGATGAAAATACTTACCAACCGCAGGAAGACATAGATGACTTGGATGAATACCTTGACAATGAAGTTGCTGAGATCATAAACAGGAAATAATTAGGCAATAAATCACTAAATCGGTTATTTCATTTCAAATTTGTCATTATCAATCTATTTAAGACATTTTTATGTTTTTTTAACTTATTTTTCACATAGTTCTAAAAATTAGACATTAATTTTTCGTTTTGATAAAAAAATCATACTAAACTTTTATATATTAGTATCCCTTCTGTATTCTCATAGGTGGAGAAAGAAAAGGGTGTTTAAAAAACAATTGTGAGGGGGATAAAATGGAAAAACAAAACATGTTAGTTGAAGACGATTGGTACGAAGACACCTATGACAATGAGATGGTACATGATGTTGCTGCAGCAATCTTGGATGATGAAGAAGCACCTATTGATGACTTTATGGACATTGGAAATTCAGCAGGGTAAAAGCAACAAGTAAATTTACAAAAGAATAGTTTGCTATATTTCACAGCAATCCTAATATCAAATTAACACGAGGGGGTATTATAAAATGGAAGAAGATGAAGTCAAATTTGCAAACAAAGAGCCTGAAGACTTTGATGAGTTATTGGACCATGAGATTGATGAGATAATCAATAGGAAATAAAAATCATCAAGCAAAAATTCTAACAATAATCGTTTTTGAATTAGTTATCTAATTTTTCTGCATCTAATCCATTTAACTAAAATCACATCTCATCACAGACATCGATATTTAGCAGCCTTAATGAATTCTCAAGCACCTGCTTTACAGCAATCGCTAGCAAAATGCGCGCATTTCTAAGCTCATTTTCTTCTTTCAGTATTTGGCAGCTGTGGTAGAACTCATTGAATTTCTGCGCAAGATCTAGTGCATATCTGGCAACTAAGCTTGGCTTATAGTTTCTGGAAGCATGCTCAACAACTTCAGGAAAATCTTTCAACAGATTTAAAAGTGCAACTTCCTGTTCTGTTTTTAACAACGATAAATCTGCAGATTTTAACAGCTTTTTCGCAAATGCATAATTAAATTTATCATTTTTATTATCCTTATTCTCAAAGAATCTTTCATTAAATTTGTCAAATAGCTTCTCTTCATCTGCTTTCTTAAGCAATGAGCAGATCCTTGCAAATGCATATTGGCAGTAAGGCCCTGTCTCTCCTTCAAAGCTCAATGATTCTTCAGGATTATAAACGAAAGAGGTAACATTATCAAACTTAAGGATGTGAAACTTTAACGCTCCCAATCCTATTGTATTTGCTCTCGATAGTACTTCTTTCTCTGCCAAATCTTTATACCGAGATGTTATCTCATTTTTTGCCAATGAAATGACCTCATCAACAATATCATCTGCATCAACAACATTCCCTTCTCTTGATTTCATTCTTCCTGTTGGAAGATTGATCATGCCATAACTCAGATGGTAACATTTTTTTGCAGCTTTAAAATCAAGCAGTTCAAGTATCTTGAACAGCTGCATAAAATGGTTGTCTTGCTCAGATGCGACAACATAAAGTGATGCGTCAATATTGAACTCTTTCTCCTTTAAGAAAGCAAGATAGATGTCTTGTGTCATATATAGGGAAGTGCCATCTGATTTTACAAGAACTTTTTTTGGCAGATGGAATGCTTCAAGATCTGCGACAATTGCGCCGTCTTCCTCCCTAAAAATGCCTTTTTTTAATCCATCTACTACAATTTCCTTGCCTTGCTTGTATATCTCAGATTCATAATATTGCTTGTCGAATGAAACTCCTAATTTTTTGTAAGTCACTTTATATCCTTTGTAGACCCATGAAGTCATTTTCTTCCAAAGAGAAATAACCTCTGGCTTCTCATTTTCCCAGTCTAAAACCATGCTCTGGACTTTTTCTTTCAGTTTTTCATCTTCCTGTTCAGCTTTCTTAAAATCAACATAACATTGGGCAACAAAATGGTCAGGTTTAATATTTTTTAATTTTGGAGATTCATCTTTATGAAACATTCTGTGCCCTAACATTGCCTCTGACATTCCAGTGCCGCGGTCATTATTTAAGCAAATCCTTACAACATCATAGCCTGAAAATTCAAGAACCCTTGAAACTGCCTCACCAAGCAAGGCATTTCTTACGTGCCCAAGATGTAGGCTTTTGTTTGTGTTAGGTGAGACAAATTCTACCATGACTTTCTGTTTTTTTGAAGCATGGCTGCCGTATTTTAATTTGTTTTTTAGAACTTCTGCAATCACATTCTCTGCAACATAGCTCTTGTCAACAAAGAAATTTACATATGGGCCGGTTGCCTGCACAGTGATCAATTTGGAGAGTGATTTCAGCTCTTTATTTGTTTTTAATTCTTTATTATTCTTTAATCCCACAGATAACTTTTCAGCAAGTTCTTTTGCAATCTCTATTGGAGATTTTTTAAGTTCTTTAGCAAATGGAAAACAAGGAAGAGCATAATCCCCTAATTTTTGGTCTGGAGGCACTTCTAGAGAAATCTCTTTGCTGAGGATTATTTTAATTGCTTCTTTTAACTGATTGCCTATGTCCATCATGTTAATTATACCAATTAATCATTTACTATATATATTTTCTTTTTTTAAGGCGCATTAGTCCAGACTTCGCTCAAGAAAAAGTACACAAATACAAACAATATTACAGCAATCAGTGCCAGCAAATCATGCGATGCGCTCATTTTAGATTATAGAATATTTAGAGGTTAATAAAACTTGCTGTTATGACTTCAGCCACAGCTCAGGTTTTTTTAAAGTTACCCTTATACATCCTTGTCTTAATCTGGACATTGCATAAGATTTATATAACTGACATATTTATCTGATTTGATGGCAAACATCCAGAAGCAGACTGAAGAATATATTTCAGCGCATCCTGCAATCTTAGACTCATTAAAAAATGGCTTGATTAATTATTCCAAGCTTGCAAGGCTGATATGCAAAGAGCTTAACGTCAAGTCGTTTGATGCAGTCTTGATCGCATGCAGGCGCTCTTATTACAAGTTCAAAAAATCAAAAGCACAGGAACAGCAGATAGTTGACATATTAAAACGCAGTAGGATAGAAGTAAAAAACAAGATCATAGTTGTTGTGCTTGAAAAGCAAACTTATTATGACAATATCCTTGAATTAGGAAGGGAGATAAAAAAGAAAGCCGAGACATTCCATGTTATTGAAAGCAACAACGCAATAACCTTGATCACATCAGAAGATTTTTTGGAAAAGATAAACTCTAAGTTTAAGCAGCGCATAATAAACCTGCAGACAAACCTTGCAGAAATAACCTTAAAGAGCCCAAAAGAACTTGAGACAACTCCTGGTGTCATGGGCTACTTATTTTCTCTTCTTGCGCAGAACAACATCAATATAGTTGAGACAATGAGCTGTTGGACAGACACTTTGTTTGTGGTGCATGACAATGACATACAGAAGATGATGAATGTGCTGAGATTCTAAAATAAGAAAACTAATAAAAATAATGACAAACTAAAGAAATAAATTTATTCCACTAACTCATTCACTTTTTCTTCTTCTTTGTCTTCTTGATCTCTTTCTCTAGCTTTAACTCGTCAAGAAGCTCTTTGTAACGATTCCTGATTGTAACTTCAGTAACGCCAGCGACATCTGCCACTTCTCTCTGCGTTCGTTTTTCTCCATGAATAAGTGCACTTACATATAACGCAGCTGCTGCAATGCCTGTAGGGCCACGGCCAGATGTTAATTCTGCATTTTGCGCATCTTCTAAAATCTCAATAGCTTTGCTTTGAGTTTCTGGAGATAATTTTAATGCAGAGCTGAACCTTGCAATATAATCAGCAGGATTGCTTGGCA
>DUGA01000075.1 GCA_013331615.1 Candidatus Woesearchaeota archaeon
ATCTTGCAGTGTCGTATTTCTTTAATTCAACATCTTTTATCTCTCCTCTTTCAAATCTTCCCAAGCTCACAAAATCTCCTTGTTTTTTGTTTCTGCTTGCTGGCTGCTCAGTTCTTACTGCATTTTCAGAATATTTCTTGGTATCATTTGCCTCCTGCTTAAAATTCTCCAAAAGTATTTGTGTAGAATACAGTGCAGAAAAATTCAAAAGTAATCTGCAAGGATAACTAGCGCAAAAGCTGTTGGCATAAGAAGTGATATCTAGTTTCTTTTTCTCTGGCAATGTGCCAATATATGCCATCTCATTTCCTACTTTGATGGTCACAGCATCGCTTAAATCTCTAACTTTGCTGTCTGCAGTTCTTTCCACATCAAAGCTTACTGTTTTGCCATCCATCTTATCTATCCTGAGAAATTTAGCAATCTCTTGGTTATTTGCAGGGATATTAATCACTAGATCAAATTCCTCTTGCACTGTATTATTCTCGAACACAAAGAAAGCCATGCCTAATATTGTGCCGTTAAAATTAGTATAATGATTTACTGCAACTACTCCAAATCCAAACGCAACAAGCAGCAAAACAACGCTTATGGTCAGATAATCTCTTTCTTTCTTCTGCACCCTATATGATTTTTGCTTTTCATGCAATGCTTTTCTTTCTGCCTCTTCCCTAACTTGTTTTTTCATCTCATGTTTTTTTAATTCTCTCAGCCTAGCAGCTCTTCTCTTGAGATCTTCTACATACATCTTTTTCCTTCTTAATAACTCTTCGTGCTCTTTCTTGCTTGTAGTCTCACTGCTTATCATCACTGCCCTCCTTCTCTTCCTTCAGATATTTTGGCGCGATAAATTCTTTCTTCAGCACAATATGCCCATTCTCGATATAAACTTTAAAAACATCTCCTTTAGAAAAATTCATGGCTTCAACTATACCTTTAGGCAGTGTTACGTTATACTGGCCTAGTTTAGTCTCTCTTAACTTGATATAATTCTGCTTTAATCTGGTTCCTGCATCTTTTGGTCGTGAAAACTTCATGTTATAAGCTCATTATTAATACTNNGTCAATAATATAAACTTATATATAAAGATTTTGCAAGAAATCTATAACTTTCTTCTATAATTTGTATTATTATCTTAATTAGAATAAATAATAAAATTTAATAACTATCCCCTGACATTCAACAGAACCATCAGTTTCTCTGTCACATAGACTTCAATATACGCAGCTACTACAAGTACAACCAAAGCTAACCCGAACAATATCAATGCATCTTGCAAAATTCTTGTAAACTCAGGGCTTCCAAACTTCTCCCTTAACGTAGCTTTAGAGATTACTCCTCCAGAGATTGCAGCCAAGAAGTACGAGCTTGCTTCTGTAAACATATGCGGAAACACTGCACCAAGAGTAACGAACAAATATATCACAGGATTTCCGGAAACATCTGCTGAATGTTTTGCTACTGCGCCAAAAACAGCTCCCCATACGGATGCATTCCAGGTAATTATAAAGATACTTCCTGCCCCATAGATAAAGCTTGCTAAAAAACAGAAGACCAAGACACGAAAATTATTACTCAATATTGAAAGAAATGTGTCATAGCTTGCATATGCTTTTCCTGCAAGTCCAACAATTGCAAGCTGCTGCTCAAATAATCTGCTTGTAGCAACACTGGGCAAAATGACTGCAAACAATGCAAATGTCACAAGTATGCCCATGAACAGGAAGAAATAAATGTTGAACAAGTCAATATGGTCTTTAAATAATTCTATCAGATTAAATTTTTGCTCTCTTGCTTCCTTATTTTCTTCTATACTAAACAACTTGTTTAAGCTCGGCACGATCAGCAGAGAAGTGAATGCAACTGCCACAAGCGCAGGGTCTTCTGGAAATAAGAACAATGCAGAAGCCATGCCTATGATAGAATACGCAAACCCCATGATAAAAGCATATCTGCTTCTTTGCTCAATCCAATCTGCAGAATATAATTGCTCTAATACCATTAAATCTCACACCTTTCTTATTAAAACCTTAACGATGATATATCAACAATACTCAAGAAATATATAAAGCTTGCTTAAATTGATTTTATCAAGAGCAATTAATTCAACAGCTTCCCAGCATCCTTAAATCCAATCTCACTTAAATTCAGGCAATAATTTTTTCATCTCAAGCATAAATTCTTTTGCCCTGTTGAGAGAGGTCTTTGCTTTTTGCTCCTGTATTATTTCAGTCATGTCATATTGGAAGCTTGAGCGCTTATTCATCTCGATAGAATAAAATGCCATGAGCTCTTCTGATCTTACTGAAGCTATCTGCAGGGCATCTAGTTTCATGTTCTCATATTCTTCAAGCAATCCTTTCTTTATCCTGTCCATGACAAGCACAATCAGTGCATCGCTTGTTACCTTATGGACTACCTTTGAGCCTGTCTTATATCCAAGCTGCAACAACACAGCATTTGCAATGTAAAACATCGAGTAATAGGAAATGACTACGATCCATAAATAAGGCTTAATAGCACTGTTCATGCTCTCTTCCGCTAATGCCAGAGATAATTCAGCATTCTTAAGGTACATCTGCCTTGCTGTTTCATTCTTCTCTTTTTTGATGAGACCATCTTGCAAGTACTG
>DUGA01000096.1:0-4365 GCA_013331615.1 Candidatus Woesearchaeota archaeon
TGTGCCCACTTAATTGGCGGTGTAGGCTGTGGCTTTTTTTGCATTTGTTTCATTTCTATATCTTCGCTGCCTTATGGTGCTCTATTATCTTTCTTATGGTTATTTCCATCAGTAATATTATGATTGCAATCGCTATAAAATACCATCTTATGTCAACTCTATCAACAATTATCCTTTTGCTTCTTGACTTGACTTCTTCAATTATCTTCTCTGCATTATTTGCTTCAAATACCTTGCCGCCAGAACTTTGGACAATGTTGCCAAGCTCAGGATTTAATCCTAATGCCTCATATTCCAAAGGATAATTGACTGCATATTCTACCTCTCCAACCTTATCAAACCCAAGCTTTTGCGGAACCACCTCTGCCTTATATGTCTCTTTGTCTATCTTATAAAACACAAATTGCTGCGAGTTAGCATCTCCTGTCTCGACTTTAGGAGGGTCCTCTGTCCTGATAAAGATCTCAGTCGCTTGGTTGATTCTTGTATCTTTGACATCAAATACATTTCTNNAGCATTGCAGGCGCCCAGCTTGACCCATCATCTGCTGTGTATGCCACAACTCTTCCAAGCGCATAGTTCCATGCTGTTATCAATGGATCTCCTCCTGTTGTTGCCACTACTAATTTTGCAGGTGTCTTTGGTACAACCTGGTTAAACCCATATATCTTTGCTTTCTTGATCGCAAGATTCTTTGTGATGAAATGATTATCATCAAGTATCTCTATGTTTAATCTCTCTGTCTCAGGGATCTCTTCAGTGTTTCCAAATAATATCTTGAAGCGATTAGTCTGGTCTGCCCTAAAATAAATGCCATTTGACACTCTAGAAAATTCTTCCAGCATCCATTCTTTTGTACGCTTGCCTACTCCAACTGTATATATCTTTGTGCCTGTCTTTCCTGCCCAGATAGCTCTTTCGATTGCATATACTTCTGCTGTTGTCACGCCATCGCTTATCAGTACAATATTCCTGCTGCCAGACACTTTCTCGAGCATCTCATCTGCAACCTTGATAGCCTCTCCTATCACTGTGCCTCCGCCATACTGGAGCTTTTTTATCTTATCTTCAATATCTGTCTTTTTGCTTTTGAATCCTAGTGGCTCGATAAGATATGATTTTGTGTTGAATGCAATTACTCCAACTCTATTATCCCTTCTCAGATTTCTAATGACGCTTATAGCTAGCCCTTTCTCTATATCTACTGCAGTAGCATCTCCTGATTCCTGGCCTGTGCTGCCAGATATATCAATTGCAATCATGACATTCACTTCCCCCTCTTTCTTGCCAGGCTTTGCCACAAATACAGGCAGCAAGCTTTCAAACAAGCTTCCTTTATAATTTCCTTTATCAAAAGAATTCTTGCCGCCTACTACTAGCAGCCCATTTCCGTCTGTCACAAATTCTATGAGCTTGTCAACATTTTTCCTATCATCTTCATTATTCGCATTATTAGTGTTGCCTTCGCTTACACTGCCTTCTATCTCTGCGATAGGTATATCATTTATCACGGCTGCATAATACTTATTCATATCAACTCCTGCTAAAGAGCTTGTAAGGTCAACATCATATACTTGCGTCAGTAATTCATACATCGGCGAAGCGCTTTTTGAATAATATAGGATTATTGGCTTTTTTATTACTCTGACTGTCTTATAATACACATTGTTCTGGCTGAAATAATCCTCACTCTGTGATATCGGCATCACAACTGCAGTTATCCTATGGCTTCCTTCACTAAACTTAGAAACAAATTTATGCTGCATCTCACTGCTCTCTATATCTACTACTACCTTGTCATCTACAGTTACTTTTATCTTATACCTGTTTACATTTCCTACCTTATGCACATTCACCTGATAAAGATTCTCAACATCTTTCATTGTCCTGCTTGGTCCATCGACAGAGACAGCAAGATCATCTTTTATTATTGGTATATTCATTGTGTTTATTGATGCATTGAACTTATTTGCCAACAAAAGAACGTCACCTAGCTGCGCGCCTTTATTATTCTGCCCATCAGTTGCTAACAGTATATTTTCTTCTGTCTTAAGATTCTGTAAGATTCCATCTCCTAATGCAGATTCCTCATTATTGCCTATATATTTGGCTTCCACAGCTATTTCTTTCTCAAGCTCTGCTTTTAACTCACTGACTTTCTGCATCTCAAATATGTTCATCGAGGAGCTGTTGTCTATTATCAATTTGATGAATGGGTCTCTCTGCACGGTCTTCTCTTTTATTGTAAATGGTGAAGCGATTGCAATAATGAGCAAAGTGAAGATCAATGTCCTGCTGAGGAACATGAACAGCTTGAGCCTTTTTCTAACACTTACAAACTTCATATCTGCCTGCATGAAATCCTTTTTAATTAGGTAATAAAGAACCAAAATAACTAGGGGTATAAGTAACAAAAACTTAGGATACCTAAAGACACTTTTTATGGTGTTTATCAATGCTTCTGCTAAAAATACCATTTTAAATATCCCCTCTAAACTTCACATACAATAACTCAACCAATAATATTATCGCTCCTGCAATCACTAAGTACAGCTCAAGATTAAGCTTCTGGCTCTCTTTGACAATCTCAAACTTAAATTCGCTTATACCCTCTCCTATCTCCTGCTTGACATTTACATTAGATTCTTCTACACTCAATAAATTAGCAGCAATAATCTTTCTGTCATCGCCTTTTCCCATCTTATATATCCCAGCAAGATCTCCAAGCAACGTTGATGTTGTCTGGCTTTTACCATCTGGCTTTTCTATCTGTAATGGCCTCTTGAGGATGATCGTTGACTCAGTGTCAAAGTGAAGGTCTTTTAGCTTTACACTTTCAACCATGCTATGCAGCAGGTTATTCCAAAAAATNNCCAATTATCTCTACTGGCAACAGTCCTTTATAGTTTATCTTTCTGATGTCTTTCTGCGAATGTATTATCGCAGATGAGCCTTTTTTCACGTGCTCAATTATGCCTTCTAAGCTTCCTGGCAATACCTGTTCCCCATCCACATTATAAAACAGGAATACGTCATACTTATCTTTTGAGATCACTGGAGGCTCATTCACTGTGACTTCAACATCTTTGATTGAAGCTAGCGCATTCTTCAGGTAAAACTTTTTTTCGTCTTCAATCTCTGCATTAGTTATTAAGAGCACTTTAATTTTTCTTTTTGGCGGAGATGCAAGATACAAAGTATTGTCTGCCATGAGGTCATCTTTCTCAACTATCTTTGCCTCGACATAGCTTGCTGCTTTATCTCCATATATCGTATTGAATGCATACTGCTCGATTGAATTTGCAGCGATGGTCAATGACTTTTCTTCATTGCCTACCTTAACCTTAACGGTTTTTTGCTCGTTGTTGAAATTCCTTATGAACAGTATTGTTGTAGTCTCATCTATATTGAGGTCAACAAATCCAACATTGCTTAATCTGCCTTTCTTATTTTCATTGATGTTTTTATCTTCATTATTACTTTTCTTATCACCATTGCTCTCTGCCACATTGATGAAATCAACTATCTGACCTTTTGACTGCAGAACAACTTTTGCAGTCGTTGGGTTAATCCCTTTTGTGTTGATAAAATCAGATAGCACAAGCACTCTTCCTTCCTCATCTCCTAACATCTGCCCACCTAGGAGTATAGCTTCTCCCAAAGAAGTTGTTGATTCACTTGCTTTTAATGCATTAAGAAAATCCACTGTATCTCTTCCATTTGCTTTTTGCAATGCAACTGTTGGTATATTTTTTGCCAGTACAATCGTGTTTTTTGTGCCAATAAGCTCTTTTGCTTTTAAAATTGCTTTCTCAAATCTCATTCCATCAATTTCTTTTGCTTGCATCGAGGCAGATACATCTATGACTAAAACTGTATTTTTTGAGCTTACATCTTTTTCTACCATCATATAAGGCTGGGCAATAAGCAATCCCAATGCCACTAATGCAAGGAACTGCAGCAGAAACATCATATTCTGTATCAATGTCCTGAAGAAAGATCTCATCTTGCTCTGCCCGCGGAACTGCATGATAAACATAAGAGAAGGAATATATAATGTCCTTGGCTTAGGTTTGATCAGATATATCAGAATAAGGTAAACTAATGAGGATAATCCTATCAACCCAAACAGATTCTCAAAGCTTATGGATGGAATTAATTGCATGAAACACCTTCTTTTATACAGGAACTTTTAATTATAAATTAACCTACTACTCAATACCAAATATTTATCTAAAATATATATAAATGTATTGTTGTTAAAAATCTTTTGGTTCAATCAAAGCAGTGGCGACTGCCATTATTTGACGAACACAATTCTGCAATAACTGTAGTAAGTTGCGACGGGCAAAACTATCCAACTTC
>DUGA01000096.1:4378-6731 GCA_013331615.1 Candidatus Woesearchaeota archaeon
CCGTTATCAAAAAAGAAAGAGCCACTTGCAGAAATGCAGTCCTTAAAAGGAGAGGAATTAGCCTTACTAAAAGAAATCTTTTCTGATTATGAGCGTGAAATTAAGGCATTGAATATAGACTGGAAGGAAGCGTGGTATACTGGGAAAGCACAAAGCCATATATATAATATTAAGAGAATAATTGAAGAACAACTTAAGAAAGTTGAACAAGCATTAAGAAAAAATAGAAATGGAATACGATTATTGGTTTATTTATTGCATAAATATTCACATTCTGATGTTTCACAACAACGATTTGTCAAAGAGGAATACAGGCAACAATTGGATTTAGCTTCTATTTTTCAAAAATTGCTGCAAACACTTACACAACAGCTTGCTGACCTTCAAAAAGAGGATCCAAAAAAGCATCTTGGAAGATTATTGGTGAGGAATGGTCTGATTGATGAGGGTGATATGGATAAACATAATATTAAGGTAGATGCTGCAGAAGAGGAAGAATTAAGAGACTTAAACAGAGAATTTGCTAAACGTGGTATGGCACCTCTTGCTCTTAAGTCACACCCACCCTTGAGCGATTTCTGCGATCCTAAAAAGGTTCACGATAAGGTTGAACAATGGAAAGACAATGTTCTAAGCACGTATTGCATTAACAATTGCCAGTCAGTATGCTGTGATTTCACTGATCATGGAGAGGGCTTGAAAGCAACTACCACAGAATTAAAAGAATTAGTTCGACATAAATCAAAGGAACAAATTGAAAGGATGTTAAAAGAAAGGAAAATATTCAAATTGCCTAAGAAAGATGATCGAGGAAAAGAATGGGCAATAAAAACTACATGTCCTGCATATAATTTAGGTAAAGGATGCTTAAGCCATACTTGTATTGGAAGACCAAAGGTATGCGGCGAATTTCCGATTTGGTTTGCTGGAACTTCTAAAGATGGTATGCTTACAATAGATGTAAGATGTGAATATATGCGGGGATTATTTCTTAAGCATGATGATAAGTGGAATGGCTCTAATTATATGATACAAGAATTAGGTTTTGGTGATTTGCTTAAGATTGATAATAAAGCCTTAATGATTCATGTCATAGGAAAGGAAGAAGCACGTAACAATAGCTGGAACCTTACCCAAAAAAAAGACTTAATTCAAAAAGTTAAAGATGCTGCTTAACCATCTTTATTATCAGAACTCTTCTATCTGCTCAAGCTCTTTCAGCTGCCCATTCTGCCTTAGGTAATTGACCTGTGTCGGCCTGTACTTAAACACAATATCCCCTTTTTCATCTCCTAAATATTCCCAAGGCTCAATTATGCAAAGGTCTCTTTCTCTGACCCACAGCTTTCTCTTTAATCTTCCAGGAATTCTGCATACTCTAATCTTTCCGTCTAAGCATCTTACTCTCATCCTGTTGCCGCCAAGACGTTGTTCTATCAATCCATAGACCTCTCTACCTCGAGGAGTCTTTGTCCTTCTTATTTCCTGCTGTTGCTGCTCTAATGCTGCCTGTTCTTCTTTCTTCTTGCCCATAAAGATGGTAAAATAGAAGTTTGTTTAAATATCTTTCTAAATATCTCACCTGCACTATTTCAGATTGCCGACGGCAAAAACTTTGCGCAGAAAAACATAAACCTTTATAAATTTAGAACAAAAACTCAAGGCAATGGGTCCGTAGCTCAGCCTGGTAGAGCGCTTGACTCTTAATCAAGCGGTCGCGAGTTCGAATCTCGTCGGACCCGCTTTATATTATTCTAAGTCATATGATTCATTAATATAAAAATATGGCAGTTGAGCGTAGCGAAACTGACCGTAGGTTGATAAGGGCGATTAGCCCTTATGTTGATAAGGGTTTGCCCTTATTCGTTCTCCTCGTCGGACCCGCTTTATTATTTTTATAATGTTCTAATTTATTTAATCTTTAATGATTTATAAATTTAATATGCTTCATACTAATTATTCTATATCTGTTATTTTAAAGCAACCTTTTTATACTTTAAATTTTTATTAACTATTATATGTCAAACGGATTCAAAAAAGATTCTGAACTTGGTTCTAAATCAAAATCAGATATTTCTAAACCTGAAAATAAAACAGCAAATGGTAATAGTAAATCAGAATTCAATAAATCTAATAGCAATGGTAATAATAAACTTGAATCTAATAAAGTAACTGGTAATACTAATCAATCTAACTCCTCCAAATTCTCTAAGAAATTTTTATTTGTCTCGTTTGAAAGCCTGAGCGGAGATCTTGCATGGCAGATTCAGAAAGAAGGCAATGAAGTCAAAGCATATATTGAAGCTAAGTCTGACAAGGATGTCTATGATGGCTTCTTGACAAAAGTTAATGA
>DUGA01000052.1 GCA_013331615.1 Candidatus Woesearchaeota archaeon
CCTAATATCATTGCACCGATGTTTTCTGCTGCAGTGCTTTCAAATAAATCAGCTCCTCTTCCTGCGCAATCTCCTACGTTATCTCCTACCAAATCAGCGATAACAGCAGGATTTCTTGGGTCATCTTCAGGGATGCCTACTTCGACTTTACCTACTAAATCAGCTCCTACGTCTGCTGCTTTTGTGTAAATTCCGCCGCCTAATTGCGCAAATAAAGCTACAAAGCTTGCTCCAAATCCGTATCCTACAATTAATAATGGAATCTTTGTTGGGTCGATAGTTGTTGTCAATCTTATGATGCTGTAAAGGAAAGTTACTCCAAGCAAACTCATTGCTATAACCATTAAACCAGAAACTCCACCTGCTCTTAGCGCTATCTTTAAGGCTTCATCTAGATTTTTCATAACACCAGCTGCTGTTCTGATATTTGCTCGGATGCTTATCCACATTCCAATATATCCTGCTATTAATGAACAGATTGCACCAAAGACAAATGAAAATGTTATCCAGAATGCTAATTGTAGAGATGTGCTGACAGGATCAAATTCATGGTGGGATCTTAGAAACCCATAACCCGCAAAAATAATTGCTGCCATTATAACTGACATTACAATTATAGTATAATATTGTCGCTTGAGAAATGCTTCTGCGCCCTCTTTAATTGCATTAGAAATATCCTGCATCGGCACAGTGCCTGTGCTTTTCTTCATTACCCATTTGCCTAACAGATAAGATGCAAGTAATCCTACTACACTTATAACAAATACAATCCCTATTAAAAATACTTCAACACTCATCGTTGCCACCTCATGTTTAATTATTGTTTATTTTAATTATTATTTATTCTTCTCTATATGCTATTTATACAAATTAATGCCATAAATGCCATATAGTGTAATTCCCCTCTAAGATGATGGTAGAAATTAAATGGGCATTTATATAGTTTGTTGTTTTTTGAATAATAAATTCTGAAAAAAGTATGTGCATAGCAGCTGCCTCCATAGCCAATTAAGTTGGCACAAATCCAATAACCTCACTAATGTTGCGACGGGCAATACCATTCATTTACACTTCAATAAACACAACACGCAATGCTTTTCCATTATCACATCTACTTTCTGGACGTAGAGGAGGAGCAACTCATAATATAATCAATGCCAGTGCCAACGGCGTGGAGGCAGCTGCATTGTGAATGTTCATCTTACATCTACTTTAGAAGCAAATTCAATAACTCTCAACCTTAATCCCTTTTATTCTCTTAAAATGCTCGACATTTCTTGTAACTATAGTAGTCACCCCATTGCTTAATGCAATCCCTGCAGTCAGGCAATCAGCATCTCCTATAAATTGTCCATTTTTTATTAGTTCAGAGGAAATTTCAGCAGATTTGATGATTGAATTATCATCTAAAGATAAAAGCCTTATCTGGTCAAAAAATTCACTGATTTGCAAGTATTTTTCCTCAGAAACATTACGGATGAACATGCCTCTGATTACTTCATACATATTAATCTGTGTAGTAAGCAATGGCTCATTTGAGTCCATTATCTTTGCAGTGTCTTTTTGACCTCTTATCAGGTCAATCAGGAAAGTTGTATCTAAGACTTTCATAGCAAATCTTTATACCTCTCTTTCATTAATTTTATGTTCATCTCTTTAATTGCCTTTAAATCATTTAACATGCCTTCGCCTTCCTCATTGCTCAATATCCCAAAGAAATCCATCAGGCTCTTTTTTCTTTTGTTAGATAGCAATCTAGTTATCTCTTCAGAAAAGCTTTCATCTTTCATCTTCCTATTTTTCAGAATAGTATATGCATCTTCTGTTATAGTTACTGTTTTTGTTGCCATACACATACATGTATGTTTACTTGTATATAAATGTTTTGTATTAATTATTGTCTCTCTTTAGTGGTTAAAATAGAAAAGCTTATATAGCTGTTAATTATACTTCCATATTATTATAAAAATGAGGTTACAAAAATGACACTAAACACAATATTAGATGGGTTGCATACTGATAGAAGAAATAGATTGGCAGATCCAGATTCTCCAAAGCGTGATACTTTTTGGAAGATGGGTAAGTCATTGGTAGATTATGTTTCACTCATTTCTAATGGAAGTCACAAAAGATCCAAACCTAAGGATGCCAAAATCCAAGAAATTTATTCGCTTGCTATAGATGAATTATTTGAGTATGCTAAATCATTTTTGAAGGCAAAAGATTATAAGCATGCTTCAGATGGAATAACAATGATGGAGTATTTAGCTAATTCTTCAGATAAACAATTACCGGCAGAAGTTTCAGAATTAAGGCAACGTATTAGTAGTGAGGGAATTAAACATGTTTTAGCAGAATTTAGAAAGGAGATAGAAGAACCAAAACATAGGTCTGATTTATTTAATGGCTTTAAATTAGTTCTCTCGGATGTAGAATCTTATGCTCGTTTAGCAGGTTTACCTGTACCTGAAGAAGTTGCCGAAGTAAGGCGCTTAGCTTACACAAGAGCGATAGAGTCTAATCTTAGTCGTGTTAGAGAGCGTTTAGCATCAGGGCGTGTATCTCATCAGAATACACCTGAGTTATTTGCAGCAACTCATCTATGTAATATAGAAGAGATGGCATCTGAAGAACATTTGCCTGTCTCTCAAGAGGTTCGAGATATAGAGAGAAGAATCTATTATAAAGCTGTACAATATGCGTTAAACATGGTGGAAACTGAATTAACTAAGAAAACTCAAGAAGGTGTTACAGAAGCTTTAGGATATTTAGATTTAGCTGAAAGATTCTCACAGGTAATAGGCACAGTTCTTGGTGAACCTAAACCTCATGAAATTGCTAAATATAGAAAGCAGATTAAGGGTAGTGGTATTGCCTCTAAAACCCAAGAGGATGTTAAATCTAAAATAGAAGCTAAGATAGAAAAAGATCCTCTTCTCTCTAAGTTGTTCTATAAGAAAATGGATTGTAATGGTTATAGGTTAAGTTAAGTAATTTTTTTTTACATTTATCTATTATCTTTATTTAGGTGTATGTTTAATTTAATGCTTGTTTTACATTCTTACTTTTCCGCAACCTTTATATCCCTAAACTAGATTCTACTCTCCATGCAATCAGCAGAACTCGGCTCAATACTTGTAAGATTATTGCTTATTATAATAGGCGCTAGAATTGCTGGCTACATCTCAGAGAAGCTAAAGCAGCCGGCTGTATTGGGTGAATTAATTGCAGGAGTTATTCTTGGTCCAAGCCTTCTATATGTTGTTAATCCAGATGAGCCTATATTTGTTTTTCTGGCAGCGCTTGGCGCAATCATATTATTGTTTATCGCTGGCTTGGAATCAAACATCTATCAGCTCATGAAAGTCGGACGAGCAGCTATGTTTGTCGCGATTATCGGTGTAATTGTGCCAATGGCTTTAGGTTATTTCTATTTCATATTTACAGGACACTCAACTACTGTCGCTTTATTCGTTGGCGGCACATTGACTGCAACTAGTGTTGGAATTACCATGCGCGTCTTGAGTGAATTAGGAAAGACAAAAACCGAGGAAGGCAAAATAATACTTGGCGCAGCAGTAATTGATGATGTGCTTGGCTTGATTGTTTTGGCTGTTGTTGTAGGCATTGTAGCAACTGGTCATGTCTCATTATTTAATGTTTTTAAGCTGACTGCTTACGGCGTTTTATTTTTAGTCGGCTCAATCTATATTGGCATCAAATATATGCCAAAAATCTACAGATTAGTTCATGAGTTTGAGATAGAAAAGACATTTGTGATCGCTGCGTTTATATTTGCATTATTTCTTGCAATAATTGCAAACTGGATTGGATTGGCTACAATTGTGGGAAGCTTTGCTGCAGGTCTAATACTTGAAAGAGCAGAGCATAAAGAGCATTATTATGAGAGGATGAAGCCTGTTGCAGATCTGTTTGTACCAATATTCTTTGTTATGGCAGGCGCTGTGATGAACATCAAAACTTTGTTTGATTTGCAATCTCTTCTGCCAATTATATTCATCACTTTGATTGCAATCGTTGGAAAGATAGTTGCAGGCCTTGGCGCATATGGCACAAAAGCAAACAAGTTCCAGATTGGCTTGGGCATGATTCCCCGAGGGGAAGTTGGGCTGATATTTGTTGCGTACGGACTTTCAACAAAAGTGATTGATGCACATCTATATTCTCTCTTGGTTGTTGTGGTAATGTTAACTACCTTTGTGACGCCGCCTTTACTTGCTGCATTTATGAAGAAAGGCAAAAAAGAGAAGGTCAAAAGGATTGCTGATGTTTCGTAATTGTTATATTCTACAGGTATAAACTAGATTTAACAATCCCTTAACAGAAATGTTTATATAATTTTGGATTATTGCTATTATTAATGAAAAACTTCCCTTATGAATTGGCTGTTGGAGTCTATTCTAAACTATCTAAACAGGAATTGCTTTCCATCTACAAATCTGCAGACCTTCTTATTATGGATGCAGATGAGACAGTTGCTCCAAACATTACTGTTGGGCTAGCTAATGAGATATTTGACCATCTTATCTTAGAAACATTGACAAATGCAGAATTTGATGAGAAAGATAAGACTATACTCACTCCGCATGGTATGCTTTCAAAAGTCTATCACCAGATCAAAGAGTCAAAATTAGCTCCAAAAAAGAATTTTTACAGGTATGTCTTGCTTTCAAAGCTTTTTTTTAGTGGCTTGCGATTGTATAATCATAAAATAACCTCTCAATTGCTTGCAAAATTAATTCATAGGAAATCAAATCACAAAAAGATCCTTAAGATTGTTGTAAATATGTTGACAGATGAAAAAATACGTGTTTTGTTTGAAAAAAGCACTGGAGCAAAAGGCATTGCAAGATATTTGTATTCCAAAGATGAAGTGGAAAACAGCTTATATCCTGGGGTCAAGGATTTTGTTGGTTATCTCTCACAGAGATCTCTCAAAAGCAAAACTGCTAAAAAAAGCGAAAGCAAGAAGCTAAAGAAGATCATAATCAGCGAAAGCTTCTCAATTGACAACAACATAATAAATTCTAAAAAGCAGCAGCTTGGCTTAGTTGAGCATTATCTCAATATATTCAGTCTCAATGCCCTTATCTCAAATCAATTCATCTGCGAAAAAGAAGGTATAATAAAAGATATCAAGATCAACATCCAGAGCGCAGAAGACAAGAAAAGGTTTGCGCAGGAAGCTATTGCCAAATACAAGGCAAAGAATGTAATAGTGATGGCAAACGATTGGGAAGATTGGGAGATGTGCACTTTGCCAGAAGTAAAATTAGTCATCTTAAGAAATCCACCGAAAGGTCTTGAGAAGTATGCGCATGTTGTTCTGAAAGAAGGATATGCAGGTTTAATCTTAAAATAGCCGCATTATCTATTATCACTATTTTGCGGACAATATTATCACTTTTAAGTAG